>NZ_CP129104.1:1198959-1513404 GCF_030406605.1 Curtobacterium sp. 458
CACGGGGCCGTCGTAGAGCCGCGAACCCGTGTACCCGATCGCCGCGGCCGTCCGCCGCCACACCGGACCGTGGGCAGCCCGTGCCCCGGCGAGCGCGTGGGCGATCTCGTGCAGCAGCACCTGGTCGGCGTCCTCGTCCGAGAACCGCGCGGCCAGGTGCCGGCTCACCGTGATGCGCCGTTTCGTGAAGTCGCACTGCCCGGCCCGCGTCTTCGCGTGGTCGAACGCGAACGTCCAGGTCGGGTCGAGGTGCTCCGCCATGAGCCCGGCGGCGCGCTGACGGACGGCGTCGAGCCGCTCCGTCATCGTTCCGGGCGCGGGTCCGCCTGGCCCTTCCGCGCGGCACGCGCCGCGATGCGTCCCCAGATGTCATCCGCCTCGGTGCGGGCCGCGTCCGGCGCACCCAGCACCCGACGTCGGACCCGCGGCTCCTGCTCCGCGACCTGCGGTTCCGGACGGGAGGCCCGTGGCGCCGCCTCGACGTCGTCCTCCGCCCGGCGGGCGGCAACGTCGCGGGCCGTTCGGGGCTTCTCCGGCTGGTCGTCGGTGGTCGAGATGGCGGCGCGCATCGCTGCCTCGACCGCGGTGCGCAGGGCATCGGTGCGCTCCGACGGCGCCCCGGCCTGGCGGAACGCCTGGTAGGCGCGGGACAGGGCCGAGCGGGCCTCCTCGAAGCGGCCGCTCTCGAAGAGCGACCAGCCCTCGAGCTCGGCGGCGGCGCCCTCGAGCTCCGGCCACTCCTCGGTGCGTGCGGTGTCCCGGGCGAGGGCGGCCTCGGT
Source organism: Curtobacterium sp. 458 (assembly GCF_030406605.1). NCBI lineage: Bacteria > Bacillati > Actinomycetota > Actinomycetes > Micrococcales > Microbacteriaceae > Curtobacterium > Curtobacterium sp. 458. Next base: position 1,199,739 of record NZ_CP129104.1, read on the forward strand.
GGCGGCGCGCTCGTGGCGACCGAGGTCGTGCAGCACGTGCGCGCGACGGATCCGGGCGGCGACCTTGTCCTGACGCTCCCCGGTGAACATCGTCAGGCGGAAGACCTCTTCCGCGACGACGAGCGACTCGTCCAACCGACCGAGCAGGCGCAGGAGTTCGGCCCGCTCCGCGAGGGCCTCGGTACTGCGGCTCTGCCCGAGGTCACGGAGGCGCTGCTGCACGGCCTCAGCGTCGACCGCGGGGCGCAGACTGATCGGCGCGAACGTCGAACCCGGGCTCACCCCGGCGGTGACGGGCGCCGCGTGGCGGCCGTCACGGGCGCGGTCGGTCCGGTCGTGCGGCTGCGGGTTCTCGGGCGGGAGGGACATCGGTTCGAGGGTAACCGCGCTCCGCCGAGAGCGAGCGGTGCCACGCGCACGGGGGTCACCCGGACGTGGAACGGCCCGCCGTGCCGGAGCACGACGGGCCGTCGACGGACGTCGCACTCGACGTCAGTTCCCACCGCCGACTGCAGCCGCTGCAGCGACACCGATGTACGTCGCGAAGGTTGCGATCGTGGCGACGACCGCGAGGATCACCGCGAACACGCCCCAGCCCCGCCCGCGCTTCGTGACGATCGCGATGATGCCCTGCACGAGCGCCCAGAGGCCGAGGATCGCCGCGATGCCGATCACGATGCCGCCGACCGCGAACTGTCCGGTCACGGTCGGGTCGTTCATGAGCTGCTGCTGGAGCTGCGACTGGTCCGGGGTCGATCCGTCGGTCGGCACGAGGTCCTTGATCGCGTCGCTGCTCGCCAGCGCCGCGCCGATCAGGTACCCGCCGACGACACCCACGATGAGCGAGACCAGCCCGAGGAAGAACGCGACCACGCCGACGGTCTTCTTCTTCGCGGGCTTCGGCTCGTCGTACTGCTGCCACGAGGGTCCGCCGTGGTTCGTCGCTGCCGCGGCGGCGTAGGGCTGTTGCTGGTGGTCGTGGTTCCACGCGGGTGCGCCCGACCGGTCGTCGTGCTGGCCCTGCCCGTACTGCGACTGGCCGTACTGGCCCTGCTGCTCGCGGTACTGCTCGCTGCCGTACTGCGGCGCGGCCGTCTGCTCCCCGTACTGCGGCGAGGACGCGGGTTCGGCGCGCTCCCCGTACCGCGGGGTGGTGTCGCCCTGCTCGCCGTACCGCGGGGCGTCAGCGGAGGAGGCGTCCGGCGCGGACCCCCAGCTCGGCGCCTGGCCGTCGGCCGGCCGGTCCTGGTTGCTCCGGTCGTCGTTCGTCATGGCGTGCGGTCCCTTCGCTCGGTCGTGCCCTGCACGGTCGTTCAGCCCATCCTGCCCGTCCTGTCCGCTGAACGCCCGACAACGCCGCCGGAGGGTGCACCGCCCCGGCGTCAGCCCCCGAACACGCTCCGGTTCGGCTCGGGCGACGCCACCGCCGTCTGGTCGGTGACGATCGGCGCCCCGGCCACGAACGCCCGCAGCTCCGCGCCGTGCACGACCTTCGCCGGCATCGGGTCCGAGGAGTACCGCCGCGGCATGTCCGCCACGGGCAGGTCCGTCGGGGAGCCGAGCAGCACGATGTTCCCGAACCGACGGCCCTTGAGCATCCCGGTGTCCGCGACGGCCGCGACCGACGGCAGCACGGACTGCAGCGTCGACGCCTGCCCTCGCGCGAAGGCGAGACCCGCGCCGTCCGCGACGTTCACGGCGACGATCCCCGTCGGCGAGAGGAACGCCGCCACCGCGCGGTAGAACTCGACGCTCGTCACGTGCGCGGGGATCTGCGACCCGCCGAACACGTCCACCACGACGAGGTCGACCGAACCCCGCAGACCAGCGGGCAGCTTCGAGAGGACCTCGCGCGCATCGCCGTACCGCACCCGGATGGAGGCGCCGCGGGGGAACGGCAGCACGGCCCGGACCTGGTCGACGAGGTCCCGCTCCAGCTCGATCACCTGCTGCCGCGAGCCCGGCCGGGTCACCGCGACGTACCGGGGGAGCGTGAGCGCCCCCGCCCCGAGGTGCAGCGCCGTGATCGGGCCGGCCGGCAGCAGGTCGATCGCGTGCCCGATGCGCCGGATGTACTCGAACGCCAGGTGCGTGGGGTCCTCGAGGTCGACGTGCGACTGCGGCGTCCCGTCGACCACGAGCGTGTACGACCCGGGCCGGTGCTTGTCCGGCTCCACGACCGCGTACCCCGCACCGATCCGGAACCCGTCGAACGCATCAGCCATGCCCCAATGGAACACCACCGCGGATCCCCACCCGCACCCCCACCCCTGGTTGGTGTGCCCGCGGACGCCAGCGAACGAGGCTGGGGACACCCCGACGGGAACCCCGCCGGACGCCGACGGGAACCCCCCGCCGGACCCCGAACGGAAAGGTCCACCCGATGTCCGCCCAGCTCGTCGTCAACGTCCTCCTCGGTCTCGCCCTCGTCGGCTTCCTCGCCTACCGGCAGGCCACCTGGCAGTACCTCGACCCGACCCGCATCTGGCGCACGCCGCTGGTCATGGGCGTCGTCGGCGTCGTGGTCCTCGCGAACTCCGGCGTCACCGTCACCACGGCCGACGTCGTGTTCCTCGCGATCGAGGCCCTCGTCACGATCGGCGTCGGCCTGACCATGGGGAGCATCACCCGGTTCCGCACCGTGTCGACCCCGGACAGCAAGGGCCGCACGCTCCAGTCCCGCACCGGTTGGACCGGCGCCGCGCTCTGGGTCGTCCTCATCGTCGTGCGCATCGGCCTCGACGTCCTCGGCGGCCACCTCGGCGCCCACCTGCTCACCTCGACCGGCACGATCCTGCTCGTCCTCGCCCTGAACCGTGCCGCCCGGGCCGTCGTCGTCGACCAGCGGATCCCCGGCGGCAGCGCCCGTCGCACGAGCGGCATGATGGTCCGGTGACCATGCTCGCCGAGCCCGAGCGGGCCGACCTCCCCCGCGGTGCCGGGGGCGGCCGGCCCCGTTCCGGTGTCGCGTGGGGGCTCAACGCGCTCGGGGTCGCCGTCGTCGGCTTCTGGTTCGTCAAGAACGGCACCGGCCTCCACCACCCCGCGTGGGTGTGGGTCGTCGGGGGTGTGGCGCTCGCCGCCTGGGTCCTCCGCGAGTTCGGCCGCTCCACCCGCACGGTCCTCGCTACCGGCGCGCTCATGGTCCTCGCGGGGTCCGTCGTGGTCGTGCCGACCGACTCGCTCCTCATCGTGCCGGTCATCGTCGGCATCGTCCTGCTCGGCGCCACCCTCACCGTCCCGGTCTGGGTCGGTGCCGTCGCGGCCGTGGTGTCCCTCGCCGTGATCGCCGTGTCCGCCACGGTGCTGCACGCGTCCGTCCAGTTCGTCCTCGGCACGAGCGCCGGCCTCCTCCTCGGCGTCCTCATCGGATTCAGCCGCCGGCAGTTCCGGGTGGCCGAGCAGCGCTCCCGCGAGGCCCTCGCCGAGCAGCAGCGCGCCGCCCTCCTCGCGGACCGCTCCCGCGCCGCGCGGGACATCCACGACGTCCTCGCGCACTCCCTCGGCGGGCTCGTGCTCCAACTCGACGCGGTCGAGGCCCTCCTCGAGGCCGGCCGCGTCGACGAGGCCGCCCGCCGCGCGGGCGAGGCGCGGACGCTCGCCGCGGACGGCCTCGCCGAGGCCCGCCGGGCCGTGCACGCCCTCCGCGACGACGCGGACACCGAGCCGCAGGCCGACGTCGAGGCGCCGAGCCGCGCCTCCCGGCTGGAGACGCTGCTCGAGGACCACCGGTCGTTCGGCGGCACGGTCCACGCGCAGGGGGACGAGGCGCTCGCCGACCTCGACGCGGCGCACCGCGCCGCCGTGGTCCAGGTCTGCCGGGAGGCCCTCAGCAACGCCCGCAGGCACGCCCCGGGCCGCCCCGTGGCCCTGTCGGTGGTCCGGGACGGCTCCGCCGTGTCCGTCACGGTCACGAACCCGCTCGGCTCCGACGGCCACGGGATCACGGGCATGCGGGAGCGCCTCGCGGAGCTGGGCGACGACTCGACGGTCGACGCCGGGATCCGCGACGGGGCGTTCGTCGTCGCGGTGCGCGTGCCCGTCGCGGACCGGGCGGGGGAGTCGTCGTGACGATCCGGGTGCTCGTCGTGGACGACCAGGCGATCGTCCGCGACGGGCTGGTGACGGTGCTGTCGCTCGTGCCCGACCTCGAGGTCGTGGGCGAAGCCGCCGACGGTGCCGAGGCCGTGGAGGCCGTCGGGCGCGACCGCCCGGACGTCGTGCTGATGGACCTCCGCATGCCCGGGGTCGACGGCCCGACCGCGACCGCACGCATCACGGCGGCGCACCCGGAGGTCGGCGTGCTCGTGCTCACCACCTTCGCCGACGACGACTCGATCGTGACGGCGCTCCGGGCCGGAGCCCGCGGGTACCTGACGAAGGACGCGGGTCGGACCGAGATCGCCACCGCCATCCGAGCGGTCGCGTCCGGCCAGGCCACGTTCGACGCCTCGGTCGGGGCGCGGCTCGTCGCGCAGCTGGGAGGCCCTCCGTCAGCATCGGCGGCGCCGTCGCCGGGCGTGCGCGACCGCTTCCCGGACCTGACCCCACGTGAGGCGGACGTCCTCGAGCGGATCGCCGCGGGCCGGTCGAACCCGGAGATCGCCGCCGAGCTGTTCCTGACGGTCCCGACCGTGAAGTCCTACGTGAACCAGGTGTTCGCGAAGATCGGGGTCCGCAGTCGAGCGGAGGCCGTCGCCCTCGTGCTGCGCTCCTGACGCTGCACCGCGCTCCCCGGCCACCGTCGCCGTCCGCCCAGCCCGCGCCAAGGGACGTCACGTACCGTTCACCCGGTCGTCACCCGGACCGTGTCGATGCCAGCGGCCCCACACCGCCCGCGTCCACCCTCCGCCGTGACCGCGACGTGCCCGCCCGGCCGACCCCACCGACCGGTGCCCGCACGTCGTCGGCGCGTCGCTGCGCCGCCGTCCGGTGCGCCCTGCGTGCCGGGCCGCCCGCCGCGTGCGCAGAGCACGCCGTCCCGTGCCAGCAGGAGCCCCCGCATGACCGACACCCTGAGCGTCCCGACCCTGGGACTGACCACCGCGACCCGACCCCGCACGGCGACCCGTGCCTCCCGGCCGGTCCACGGCGACCACGATGTCGCACCCGCCTGGATGCGCGCGACCGGTGCGGTCCTGCTGCTCGGCGGCCTCGCGCTGTCGAGCGCGGTGCTGGCCTGGCCCGGTGACGCACCCGAGGCCGCGCTCCTCGTCCCGGGAGTCGTGGCGGTCGTCACCGGCTTCCTGCTCGTGCTCGCCCGGACCGGCGTCACCGTGACCGACGACCACGTGGTGCTGCGCTTCCGCCCGTTGCCCGCACGGCGGATCGACCGCTCCCGGATCGTGGACGTGCGTCTCGTCGAGGCGGACGCGTCGACGTTCGGCGGCATCGGGCTGCGCCGCGCGCACGGCGTGCGCGCCCTGCTCCTGACGCCGGGACTGGGCGTCGAGATCACCGACGAACGCGGCCGCGTGACGTTCGTCCGGACCGCGCGCCCCGAGGCGACGTACCGCGCGCTCGCGGCCTGACCACGGCGGAATGAACGACCGGTCCACCGGCTTATACACGTCATCGACGAAGAAGGTCAAGCCAGGACTGGACACCGGGGGACAAGCCGACCTATGATGACAGTTCGCGCTCCCTGGCTCGTCGTGTCGTCATATTGCGGTCGACCGTCGGTTCACATCGAACCCGCCTGGTGACGCCGGACCCGTATATGGCGGCGGGTCCCGCTCACTCCGATCATCGCACAGGTCGCATCCCACGGATGCGCACCGTTCCCCGTGTGTTGGTCACCAGGTCGCGCTGAAGCGTCAATCCACCCACCAACGTGCTGCTCGTCAGTACCGGCCCGACGGGGCCTACCGGAGGTCACACCCTTGGCTGCTGCGCCCAACGCATCCACCAACCCCAAGAACGGTCGCAACCACTCGCGACTCTCGTTCGCCAAGATCACGGACACCCTCACGGTTCCTGATCTGCTCGCCCTCCAGACGGAGAGCTTCGACTGGCTCGTCGGCAACGACGTGTGGAAGGCCCGACTCGCAGAGGGGCAGGAGCAGGGTCGCACCGACCTCGCGCTGCACTCCGGGCTCGAGGAGATCTTCGAGGAGATCTCCCCGATCGAGGACCTCGGCGAGACCATGCAGCTCGGCTTCACGTCGCCCGAGCTCGAGGACCCGAAGTACTCGATCGACGAGTGCAAGGAGCGTGGCAAGACCTACGCTGCGCCGCTCTACGTCAACGCCGAGTTCATGAACCACATGACCGGTGAGATCAAGACGCAGACCGTCTTCATGGGCGACTTCCCGCTCATGACCGAGCGCGGCACGTTCATCATCAACGGCACCGAGCGCGTCGTCGTCTCGCAGCTCGTCCGTTCCCCGGGCGTGTACTTCGAGCGCGCGCAGGAGAAGACCTCCGACAAGGACATCTACTCCGCCCGCGTCATCCCGTCGCGCGGTGCCTGGCTCGAGTTCGAGATCGACAAGCGCGACCAGGTGGGCGTGCGCATCGACCGCAAGCGCAAGCAGTCCGTCACGGTCTTCCTCAAGGCCCTCGGCCTGACGAGCGAGGAGATCCTCGACGAGTTCCAGGGCTTCGCCTCGATCGAGTCGACCCTCGAGAAGGACGCCATCCTCACGAAGGAAGAGGCGCTCAAGGACATCTACCGCAAGCTCCGTCCGGGCGAGCAGGTGGCGGCCGAGGCGGCGCGTGCGCTCCTCGACAACTTCTACTTCAACCCGAAGCGCTACGACCTGGCGAAGGTGGGCCGGTACAAGCTCAACCGCAAGCTCGGCATCGACGCGCCGCTGAGCGACTCGGTGCTGACCGTCAAGGACATCGTCGCGACGATCAAGTACCTCGTCTCGCTGCACGCCGAGCGCACCACCATCGACGGTGTCCGCGACGGCGAGCCGGTGCAGCTCCGCCTCGACGTGGACGACATCGACCACTTCGGCAACCGTCGCATCCGTGCCGTCGGTGAGCTCATCCAGAACCAGGTCCGCACCGGTCTGTCCCGCATGGAGCGCGTCGTCCGCGAGCGCATGACCACGCAGGACATCGAGGCGATCACGCCGCAGACCCTGATCAACGTGCGCCCCGTCGTCGCCGCGATCAAGGAGTTCTTCGGGACGTCCCAGCTGTCGCAGTTCATGGACCAGAACAACCCGCTGGCGGGCCTGACGCACAAGCGTCGTCTCTCCGCCCTCGGCCCGGGTGGTCTGTCCCGTGAGCGTGCCGGCGTCGAGGTCCGCGACGTCCACCCGTCGCACTACGGCCGCATGTGCCCGATCGAGACCCCGGAAGGCCCGAACATCGGTCTGATCGGCTCGCTCGCGTCGTTCGGTCGGATCAACTCCTTCGGCTTCATCGAGACCCCGTACCGTCGCGTCGTCGACGGCCAGGTCACGACGCAGATCGACTACCTGACCGCGTCCGAGGAAGACGACTTCGTCGTCGCCCAGGCCAACGCGCCGCTCACCGACTCCTTCCACTTCCAGGACGACAAGGTGCTCGTCCGGAAGAAGGGCGGCGAGGTCGAGCTCGTCGGCAAGGACGAGGTCGACTACATGGACGTCTCCCCGCGCCAGATGGTGTCGGTCGCGACGTCGCTCATCCCGTTCCTCGAGCACGACGACGCGAACCGCGCCCTCATGGGTGCGAACATGCAGCGCCAGGCCGTGCCGCTGCTCCGTTCCGAGTCGCCGCTCGTCGGCACCGGCATGGAGGGCTACACCGCGATCGACGCCGGTGACGTCGTCACCGCGGACAAGGCCGGTGTTGTCTCCGAGGTCTCGGCCGACGCCGTGACCCTGCAGCTCGACGAGGGCGGCACGCAGACCTACTACCTGCGCAAGTTCGACCGCTCGAACCAGGGCACGAGCTACAACCACCGCGTCATCGTCTCCGCAGGCGAGCGGGTGGAGCAGGGCGAGGTCATCGCCGACGGCCCCGCGACGGAGAACGGCGAGCTCGCGCTCGGCAAGAACCTCCTCGTCGCGTTCATGCCGTGGGAGGGCTACAACTACGAGGACGCGATGATCCTGTCGCAGAACCTCGTGAAGGACGACACGCTCTCCTCGATCCACATCGAGGAGTACGAGGTCGACGCCCGCGACACCAAGCTCGGCAAGGAAGAGATCACCCGCGACCTCCCGAACGTCAGCCCGGACCTCCTGGCCGACCTCGACGAGCGCGGCATCATCCGCATCGGCGCCGAGGTCCGCCCCGGCGACATCCTGGTCGGCAAGGTCACGCCGAAGGGCGAGACCGAGCTCTCCGCCGAGGAGCGCCTGCTCCGCGCGATCTTCAACGAGAAGTCGCGCGAGGTGCGCGACACCTCGCTGAAGGTGCCCCACGGTGAAGAGGGCACGATCATCGGCGTCAAGGTGTTCGACGCGCAGGACGGCGACGACGAGCTCGGCTCCGGCGTCAACCAGCGCGTGGTCGTCTACATCGCCCAGAAGCGCAAGATCACCGCGGGTGACAAGCTCGCCGGTCGTCACGGCAACAAGGGCGTCATCTCGACGATCCTGCCGGTCGAGGACATGCCGTTCCTCGCGGACGGCACCCCGGTCGACATCGTCCTGAACCCGCTCGGCGTCCCCGGCCGCATGAACTTCGGCCAGGTCCTCGAGATCCACCTCGGGTGGCTCGCGAAGCAGGGCTGGAACGTCGAGGGCATCCAGGAGTGGGCCGAGGCCCTCCCCGAGGCCGCCCGCCACGCGGAGCCCGGCACGAAGGTCGCCACCCCGGTGTTCGACGGTGCGTACGAGCGTGAGATCGAGGGCCTCCTCGACAGCACCCTCCCGAACCGCGACGGTGAGCGCCTGATCGGTTCGTCCGGCAAGGCGCAGCTCTTCGACGGTCGCTCCGGCGAGCCGTTCCCGGAGCCCGTCTCGGTTGGCTACATGTACATCCTCAAGCTGCACCACCTGGTCGACGACAAGATCCACGCGCGTTCGACCGGTCCGTACTCGATGATCACGCAGCAGCCGCTGGGTGGTAAGGCGCAGTTCGGTGGACAGCGCTTCGGTGAGATGGAGGTGTGGGCGCTCGAGGCGTACGGCGCCGCCTACGCCCTCCAGGAGCTCCTGACGATCAAGTCCGACGACATCCTCGGCCGCGTGAAGGTCTACGAGGCGATCGTCAAGGGCGAGAACATCCAGGAGCCCGGCATCCCGGAGTCGTTCAAGGTCCTCATGAAGGAGATGCAGTCGCTCTGCCTGAACGTCGAGGTCCTCTCGGCCGACGGCCAGGCGGTCAGCCTCCGCGACACGGACGACGAGGTCTTCCGTGCCGCCGAAGAGCTCGGCATCAACATCTCCTCGCGGTTCGAGTCGTCGTCCGTCGACGACATCTGATCCCGCCCGTACTCGTAACGAATCCAGCTAGAGAGAAGAACATTGCTCGAAGCAACTTCATTTGACGCACTGCGGATCGGTCTCGCCACGGCCGAGGACATCCGCCAGTGGTCGTACGGCGAGGTCAAGAAGCCGGAGACCATCAACTACCGCACCCTCAAGCCCGAGAAGGACGGTCTGTTCGGCGAGCAGATCTTCGGTCCGTCCCGCGACTGGGAGTGTGCCTGCGGCAAGTACAAGCGCGTCCGGTTCAAGGGCATCGTCTGCGAGCGCTGCGGCGTCGAGGTCACCAAGTCCTCGGTCCGCCGTGAGCGCATGGGCCACATCGAGCTCGCCGCGCCCGTCACGCACATCTGGTACTTCAAGGGCGTCCCGTCGCGCCTCGGGTACCTGCTCGACATGGCGCCGAAGGACCTCGAGAAGGTCATCTACTTCGCCGCGTACATGATCATCGACATCGATGAAGAGGGCCGTCACGCCGACCTCCCGGGGCTCGAGAACGAGATGCGTCTCGAGATCAAGACCCTCGAGGGCCAGCGCGACTCGATCATCGCCGACCGCCTCAAGAAGCTCGAGGACGACCTCGCAGCGCTCGAGGAGGAGGGCGCCAAGGCCGACGTCAAGCGCCGCACCAAGGACACCGCCGAGAAGGAGATGTCCCAGGTCCGCAAGTCGTTCGACGAGGACATCACCCGCCTCGAGCGCGTGTGGGAGGACTTCCGCAACCTCAAGGTGGGCGACCTCAAGCCCGAGGACGCCGTCTTCCACGAGCTGCAGGACCGCTTCGGCATCTACTTCGACGCCTACATGGGCGCCGAGGCGATCAAGCTCCGTCTCGAGGCCTTCGACCTGGCCGCCGAGGCCGAGTCGCTGCGCCTGCAGATCGCCGAGGGCAAGGGCCAGAAGAAGATCCGCGCGATCAAGCGTCTGCGTGTGGTCTCCTCCTTCCTCGCCACCGGCAACTCGCCGGCCGCGATGGTGCTCGACGTCGTCCCGGTCATCCCGCCGGAGCTCCGCCCGATGGTGCAGCTCGACGGTGGCCGCTTCGCCACGTCGGACCTCAACGACCTCTACCGTCGTGTGATCAACCGCAACAACCGTCTCCGCCGCCTGCTCGACCTCGGTGCCCCCGAGATCATCGTGAACAACGAGAAGCGCATGCTGCAGGAGGCCGTCGACGCGCTGTTCGACAACGGTCGTCGTGGTCGTCCGGTCACGGGTACCGGCAACCGCGCCCTCAAGTCCCTGAGCGACATGCTCAAGGGCAAGCAGGGTCGCTTCCGCCAGAACCTGCTCGGCAAGCGCGTCGACTACTCGGGCCGTTCGGTCATCATCGTCGGCCCGCAGCTCAAGCTCCACCAGTGCGGTCTGCCGAAGCAGATGGCCCTCGAGCTGTTCAAGCCGTTCGTCATCAAGCGCCTCATCGACCTGTCGCACGCGCAGAACATCAAGTCGGCCAAGCGCATGGTCGAGCGTTCGCGCCCGCAGGTGTGGGACGTCCTCGAGGAGATCATCCGCGAGCGCCCCGTGCTGCTGAACCGTGCGCCGACGCTGCACCGTCTGGGCATCCAGGCGTTCGAGCCGCAACTGGTCGAGGGCAAGGCCATCCAGCTCCACCCGCTCGTGTGTGCTGCGTTCAACGCGGACTTCGACGGTGACCAGATGGCCGTGCACCTGCCGCTCTCGGTGGAGGCCCAGGCCGAGGCCCGCATCCTCATGCTCGCCTCGAACAACATCCTCAAGCCGTCCGACGGCCGCCCGGTGACCCTGCCCGCACAGGACATGATCATCGGTCTGCACCACCTCACGACCGTCCGCGAGGGCGCCGTGGGTGAGGGCCGTGCGTTCTCGTCCGTCGCCGAGGCGATCCTCGCGAAGGACCAGGGCACGCTGCACCTCAACGCGCTCGTCAAGATCCGCATGTCCGACGTGTACTTCGCCGAGGGCGAGGCACCGGAGGGCTACGTGCAGGGCGAGCCGGTGCTGCTCGAGACCACGCTCGGCCGTGCGCTCTTCAACGAGACCCTCCCGGCGAACTACCCGTTCGTCCAGAAGGTCACCGACAAGGGCGTGCTCTCCGCGATCGTCAACGACCTCGCAGAGCGCTACTCCAAGACCGAGACGGCCGCCGCGCTCGACCGGATCAAGGACGCCGGCTTCTACTGGGGCACCCGCTCCGGTGTGACCGTCGCGCTCTCGGACGTCGTGACGCCTCCTCGCAAGAAGGAGATCATCGCGGGCTACGAGGTCCAGGCCGCCAAGGTCCAGGGCGAGTTCGACAAGGGCCTGATCACCGACGCGGAGCGCCGCGCCGACCTGATCAAGATCTGGACCGAGGCCACGAACGAGATCGCGCAGGAGATGCGCGACAACTTCCCGGTCGACAACACCATCAACCGCATGGTCTCGTCGGGTGCTCGTGGTAACTGGCTGCAGGTGCGCAACATCGCCGGTATGCGTGGTCTGGTGAACAACCCGAAGGGTGAGATCATCGCCCGCCCGATCATCAACTCGTACCGCGAGGGCCTGACCGTGGCGGAGTACTTCATCGCCACGCACGGTGCCCGCAAGGGTCTGGCGGACACGGCTCTCCGTACCGCCGACTCGGGCTACCTGACCCGTCGTCTCGTGGACGTCTCACAGGACGTCATCATCCGCGAGGACGACTGCGGCACGACCCGCGGTCTCGAGCTGCCGATCGCGACGAAGGGTGCCGACGGCGCCCTGGTCCGCGACCCGCGCGTCGAGAACACCGTGTACTCGCGCACCCTGGCCACCCCGGCCGTGGACGCGCAGGGCACGGTCGTCGCCGAGGCCGGTGAGGACGTCGGTGACGTCCTGATCGACAAGCTCATCGCGGCCGGTGTCGAGAGCATCAAGGTGCGCTCGGTCCTGACCTGTGAGTCGGCCATCGGTGTCTGCGCGAAGTGCTACGGCCGTTCGCTCGCCACGGGCAACCTGGTCGACATCGGCGAGGCGGTCGGCATCATCGCCGCCCAGTCCATCGGTGAGCCCGGTACCCAGCTGACGATGCGTACCTTCCACACGGGTGGTTCGGCGTCGGCCGACGACATCACGCAGGGTCTGCCCCGCGTGACCGAGCTCTTCGAGGCCCGCACCCCGAAGGGCGCGTCCCCGATCGCCGAGGCCCCCGGCCGCGTCGTCATCGAGGACACGGACAAGGGCCGTCGGATCATCCTCACGCCGGACAACGGCGACGAGCCGTTCATCTACCCGGTGCTCAAGCGTGCGACGCTCCTCATCGAGGACAACCAGCACGTCGAGCTCGGCGAGCAGTTCATCGCTGGCACCGTCGACCCGAAGGAAGTCCTCCGCGTCAAGGGTGTCCGTGAGGTCCAGAAGCACCTCGTCAACGGTGTGCAGGACGTGTACGGCTCGCAGGGCGTGCCGATCCACGACAAGCACATCGAGGTCATCGTGCGCCAGATGCTCCGCAAGGTCACCGTCGTCGACCACGGCGACACCGACCTGCTCCCGGGCGAGCTCGTCGACCGTTCGCGGTACAACGAGCTCAACCGTGCGGCGCTGCAGGAGGGTCGCAAGACCGCTTCCGCTCGCCAGGAGGTCATGGGCATCACCAAGGCGTCCCTCGCGACCGAGTCGTGGCTGTCCGCCGCGTCCTTCCAGGAGACCACCCGCGTCCTCACGCAGGCGGCCATGGAGGGCAAGCAGGACCACCTCGTCGGCCTCAAGGAGAACGTCATCATCGGTAAGCTCATCCCCGCCGGGACGGGCCTCAGCCGGTACCGCGACGTGGACGTGAACGCGACCGAGGAAGCGAAGGCCGAGCGGTACCCCAACCGCATCTTCGCGGACGACTCGTCGTTCTCGGACGCCGATCTGAGCTTCGTCGACTTCGACAGCTTCTCGTCGGACGACTTCACCCCGGGTACCTACAACTGAGTCTGAAGTGATCCACGAAGGGCCCCGCATCCGTCAGGATGCGGGGCCCTTCGCCGTTGCGGGTCGCGTTCGCGACCACGGGTCGGCCTGGAGGCGCGGGGCGGGCCCGCCACGGGCCTCCCGTCCGTCTCGTCACTGGTACGCGATGTGTTGGTCGGGTGGGATCCGGAACAGAGCAGTTGAGTCCGCGGCGGCGTCGCGCCGCCCTGGCGGTCGGGGTCGCGTCGGTGGGACTGGCGGTGACGTCGCTGGTCCTGGTGCTGACCGGCGGACCGCTCGCAGTGGCAGCTGGCGGCGGTGCGGTCCTCCTGTCCGGGACGATCGGCCGGATCGACCGGGACGGTGGCCGAGCGCCGAACACGTTCCTGATCGTGGTCGGTGTGCTGGCCGTCGCCGTGGTCGCGTGGGTCGTCCGCTCCTGAGTGTCAGGCGGTGCGGCCCTTCTCGTCGACGAGTGAGTACAGGCTGAGCACGTTGCCGTCGGGGTCGCGGACGTCGAACCAGTTCGTGGCGCCGTCGATGCACTCGACGGGGCCGATGTCGATGCCGAGGGCACCGATGCGGCTGTGCTGGGCGGTGACGTCGTCGACACCGAACCGGACGGTGACGGGGTTCTCCTCGGCGTGCTCGTCCTCGTAGAGCTGGATCCAGATGCCGCCGACCTCGTACTCGGCGACGCCGTCCTCGGGTTCGAGGTCCGGCTCGGTGCGCTCGAAGACCGCGCCGTACCAGAGGCAGGACGCCTCGATGTCGGTGACGGGCAGCCCCACGGTCACGCTCGTGATGTCCATGACTCATCATGGCCCGACGGGGTCGGGCGCGTCGAGCGTTTCCTGGTGTGCTGGCAGGCTGGGGACATGGCGACACTGCGCGAACGGATCACGGCACCGGCCCGCCTCGAGCCGCCGGTGCGGACCGGGGGACTGACGTTCCGGCCGGCGACCGCGGACGACACCGCCGGGATGCTCGCGGTGGCGGTCGCCGCAGCGGCGGTGGACGACCCGCGCAGCCGTCCCTCCACAGCGGACATCGAGCGGACGTTGTCCACGGAGGGCCTCGACGTCGCGCGGGACACCCTCGTGGGCGTCGATGCTGAGGGGCATGTGCAGGCGTACGGAATCGTCATCGACATCCCGTCCCGGGTCACCGCGGCCCGGGCGGTGCTCGAGGGTGCGGTCCACCCCGAGGTCCGTGGTCGCGGCGTCGGCAGGAGGGTCCTCGCGTGGCAGGTCGGTCGGGCACGGCAGCGACTGGCGCAGCTCGACGTCGACCTGCCGGCGACGCTCGACGTGGGCGGGCCGGAGGGCTCCTCGGTCCTGCGGCTGGCGGCACGGTCCGGGTTCGCGCCCGTGCGGACCTGGCTCGACATGGAGCTCGTGTTCGACGACGGTCCCCGCGAAGCGCTCCCGGTGCCGCCCGACGGGCTCGTGGTCAGGCCCGCGACGGAGGACGACATCGAGCCGCTGCGGGCGGCCAAGAACGACGCCTTCCGCGACCACTGGGGCTCCCAGCCGATGGTCGCGTCGGACTGGCGCGGGTTCCTCACCTCGGCCAAGAGCCGGCTCGACCTGTCCCGGGTCGTCGTCGACGACACCGGCGCCGTGCGCGCGTTCGCGATCGTCGAGGTCGAACCGTCCGCATTCGAGGCCCGCGGCCACGGCTTCGGGTACGTGCACTGGGTCGGCGTCGTCCGTGGTGCGCGCGGCCGGGGCCTGGCGCCGCTCGTGCTGGGTGCCGCCCTCGACGCGATCCGGGCCGACGGGCTCGCGGCCGCGGTGCTGGACGTCGACGCGGAGAACCCGAGCGGAGCAGGCCGGATCTACCAGCGCCTCGGCTTCGTCGCGGGTGCGGTGCACGTCACGTCGTCGGTGTCCCTCTGACGCGGGTCGTCCGGGTCGTGTCCGCTGGACGGCACCCTCGCACTGGGGGCACCCGATGCCCGTCCGCCCCCTCTTTCTGGGACTGCGGCGGCCCTCCGGCGCGACCGTAGCGTGGTCGAGCGTCGTTCCCCGCACGGCGCCACCCCCGATCCGCGCGCGAACCGAAGGAGGCTCGGAGCCCATGGCCACGCTGTCCGAGATCCTCATCCTCAACGGCGCCCTGCCGATCGAGCACCTCGATTCGATGACCGGCGACGAAGACGTCGACGACCGGTCCATCCGAGCGCTCGTCGACCAGGGCATCGTGAGCGAGGCACAGTACATCACCGCCCGTGCCGCATCGAGCAACTCCCGCACGGTGCCGCTGACCGACTACCCGGTCGACGGCACCGCGGTGTCGATGCTCCCGGCCGCGCTCTGTCGGCGCCACGGCGTGCTCGGCATCGGGTTCGAGGGCGACGTGCTCGTCCTCGCGATGGTGAACCCGACGAACGTCCTCGCGATCGACGACGCACGCACCGCGTCCGGCCGGAGCGTCAAGCCGCTCCAGGTCGAGGAGCGCGACCTCGCCGCGGCGCTCGACCGCTACCTGCGCGCCGACGACGAGCTGAACGACCTCACGTCGTCCCTCGAGGAAGAAGCCTCGCAGCACACCCAGCAGCAGGCCGACCTGACCGACGGTTCGCTCGACGACGTGCCGATCGTCCGGTTCGTGAACCTCCTCGTCTCGCAGGCGATCCAGGACCACGCATCCGACATCCACATCGAGCCCGGCGAGCACGAGGTCCGTGTCCGGTACCGCATCGACGGGGTCCTGCACGAGATGGCCCCGGCACCCAAGAACATCCAGAACGGCGTCATCAGCCGTCTGAAGATCATGAGCGACATCGACATCGCCGAGCGTCGGAAGCCGCAGGACGGTCGCATGTCGGTCCGCCACGGCGGTCGGCAGATCGACCTCCGCGTCGCGACGCTGCCGACCGTGTGGGGCGAGAAGGTCGTCATGCGGATCCTCGACAACACGAACACGTCGATGTCCCTCAAGGACCTCAACCTCCTCGAGCAGAACTTCCAGGCGTACCAGCGCTCCTACTCGAAGCCCTACGGCATGATCCTCGTCACCGGACCCACCGGCTCCGGCAAGTCGACCACGCTGTACACGACGCTCAACGCCGTGGCGAAGCCCGAGATCAACGTCATCACCGTCGAGGACCCGGTCGAGTACCGGATGGCCGGCATCAACCAGGTACAGGTCAACCCGAAGGCCGGGCTGACGTTCGCGTCCGCGCTGCGGTCGATCCTCCGCTCCGACCCCGACGTCGTCCTCCTCGGCGAGATCCGCGACCACGAGACCGCGCAGATCGCCATCGAAGCGTCCCTCACCGGCCACCTGGTGCTCTCCACGCTGCACACGAACGACGCCCCGTCCGCCGTGACCCGGCTCACCGAGATGGACATCGAGCCGTTCCTCGTCGGGTCCGCGCTCGACTCGGTGGTCGCGCAGCGTCTCGCGCGCCGGCTCTGCGACCGCTGCAAGGCCCCGGCCCAGTACGCCCCGGCCCAGTTGCAGGCGCTCGGGTTCCTGCCGTCCGATGTCGACCAGGTCCCCGAGTTCTTCGGTCCGGTCGGCTGCTCGGTCTGCTCCAACACCGGGTACCGCGGGCGCATCGCCCTCCACGAGGTCATGACCGTGACCGAGGAGATCGAGCGCCTCGCCGTCGCTCGGGCCTCGAGCGCCGAGATCAGCCGCGTCGCCCAGGAGCAGGGCATGCTCACCCTCCGCCAGGACGGGTGGGAGAAGGTCAAGCTCGGCATGACGAGCGTCGACGAGATCCTGCGCGTGGTCGCGTAGAAGGCCCGGGAGCACACCGATGACCGACTCCGTGTACGACATCACCCCCGCCGACGGCCCCGTCCACGGCTGGCACCCCGGTGCCCCCGGCAACGAGGTCGGCGGAGGACGCCGAGCAGCCCGCCTGGCCGCCGCGGCGGCTGCCGCCGCATCCCACCCGACCTCCCCGGACGTCGCCGGAGCGGTCGTGCCGCCGCCCGCCGCGTCGCCGGTGTACGACCTCACCGACGACGCCGCCTGGCCCGCGCCCGTCGCGCCGACGCCGACCCCTGCGTGGGACGCGCCCCTCGGCACCGCCACGACCCCGGCTCCGGCCTGGGACACGCCCGTCGACGCCGCCCCGGGGACGGCCGCCGTGTGGCCCGCCCCGTCGGGTGACCCCGTCGCCGTGCCCGTCGCGCAGCCGCAGGCTGCGCCCGCGACGCCCCCCGCAGCCGTCCCGCCGTCGACCGCGTCCTACGGGTACGCCGAAGAGGCGACCCGGCAACTGCCGGTCGTGCCCGGCGGAGTCCCCACGGGCCTCCAGGCCGGAGCCGCGTCCGCCGGGAGCGAGGTCATCAACTTCACCCGCCACGCGCGCGAGGTCGCGGACCCCGACCTGATCACCGCGCTCGCGCAGGTCGTCTACCAGGGGGCGTCCGACCTGCACGTCACCGCCGACGCACCACCGACGGTGCGCGTCGACGGGTCGCTCCGCCCCGCCGTGCCGGGAGGCCCGTGGTCGCGCAACAAGGTCATCGCAGCGCTCAAGACGATGCTGTCCGTCGAACAGGCCGGCCAGTTCGACCACGAGCAGGAACTCGACTTCGCGTACTCCCTCTCGCCCGACTTCCGGTTCCGCGTGAACTTCTACCAGCAGCGTGGCAACTGGGGCGCCGCGTTCCGCATCATCCCGACGAAGATCAAGACCCTCAAGCAGCTCGGCATCCCCGAGCACGTCGGTGAGTTCGCGAAGCTGCCGCGCGGGCTCGTCCTCGTCACCGGACCCACCGGCTCCGGCAAGTCGACCACCCTCGCCGCGCTCATCGACCTCGTCAACGAGACCCGTGCCGACCACATCGTCACGGTCGAGGACCCGATCGAGTTCATGCACGACCACAAGAAGGCGATCATCAACCAGCGTGAGGTCGGGGCCGACACGCACTCCTTCGCCGCCGCGCTCAAGCACGTGCTGCGGCAGGACCCCGACGTCATCCTCATCGGCGAGCTCCGCGACCTCGAGACCATCTCCGTCGCGCTCACCGCCGCCGAGACCGGCCACCTCGTGTTCGCGACCCTCCACACGCAGAGCGCACCCGGCACCATCGACCGCGTCATCGACGTCTTCCCGCCGCACCAGCAGGGGCAGATCCGGACGCAGCTCGCATCGACGCTCGAAGGGGTCGTCTGCCAGACCCTCGTGCCGAAGGCGAACGGTGCCGGCCGCGTCGTCGCCACCGAGATCATGAAGACCACCCCCGCGATCGGGAACCTCATCCGCGAGGGCAAGACCTACCAGATCACCTCGGCGATGCAGGCCGGCCGCGACGCCGGCATGCACACCATGGACCAGGACCTCGCCGAGCTCGTCAACGTCGGCACCATCACCCGCCGTGCCGCGATGGAGAAGGTCCACGACCACGACGGCTTCGACCGGCTCGTGCAGCGCGTCGAGTCGCCCTCCGACTCCTCCGCCGCCGCGATCGCCGCGTCCGAGATCGACTTCGGCGACAAGTACTCGGGAGGCCACTGATGTCGCTCGCCTTCGACTACCGCGGCCGCGACGGCAGTGGCAAGCTCGTGAAGGGGCGGCTCGACGCCGCGTCCGAAGGAGCCGTCGTCCAGCGCCTCCGCGGCATGGGCGTCTCGCCGATCGCCATCTCAGAGGCGAAGCCCGGCACCGGCCTGCAGACCGAGATCAAGATCCCCGGGTTCGAGAAGGGCGTCGGGCTGAAGGACCTCGCGATCATGTCGCGGCAGGCCTCCACCATGCTCACGTCCGGGCTCTCCCTGCTCCGCGCGCTCACGATCCTCGCGGACCAGACGGAGAACAAGAAGCTCAAGGACATCCTCGGCAAGGTCCGGGACGACGTCGAGCGGGGCGTCTCGTTCTCGGACGCGGTCGCGAAGTACCCGGTGGACTTCCCGCCGATCATGATCAACATGATCCGGGCGGGGGAGACGGGCGGCTTCCTGGACCAGGCCATGGACTCGGTGGCGACGAACTTCGAGAAGGAGCACAAGCTCCGGTCGACGATCAAGTCGGCGATGACGTACCCGGTGGTGGTGCTCGTCATGTCGCTCCTGGCCGTCGCGATCATGCTGATCTTCATCGTGCCGATCTTCCAGGACATGTTCTCGTCGCTCGGCGGCAAGCTCCCGCTCCCGACGATGATGCTCGTGTACCTCTCCCACGCGATGCGGTACATCGCGATCCCGTTGGCGATCGCGATCCTGGTGTTCTGGCTCTGGTGGCGAGTGAACAAGAACACCGAGCGAGTGCGAGCGGTCGTCGATCCACTGGTGCTGCGTCTCCCGGTGTTCGGACCCCTGCAGAAGAAGATCGTCATCGCGCGGTTCTCCCGCAACTTCTCGAACATGATCGGCGCGGGCGTCCCGATTCTCCAGACATTGCGGATCGTCGGGGAAGTGTCGAACAACATCGTCGTGAAACGTGCTCTCGACAATGTCGCGGAATCGGTGCGGAAAGGCGAGTCGATCGCTGACCCACTTCAACGCGAGAATGTCTTCCCGGCAATGGTGACGCAGATGGTCGCGGTGGGTGAAGATGCCGGATCCCTTGAGACGATGCTCGAGAAGATCGCGGTGTTCTACGACGCCGAGGTCGAAGCGACCACTGATGCCCTCACCTCCCTGATCGAGCCGTTGCTCATCGCGTTCCTGGGGGTGGTGGTCGGTGGGATGATCATCGCGCTCTACATGCCGATCTTCCAGATCACCAACGTCGTCCAGAACGCCTCCTGATCATCCACCCCCAGAGCGAGGGTGTTCCGCAATTGCTGCGCCCCTCGCACTGGGGGTGAGTTGTACCCGGATTGGCCCCCGTTCTCGGGATTACACCTCGGAAAAGCCGCGAATACGCTGATCAGCGGCGGCCGAGCAAGCCCCGAAATTCAATCCCACGCATTCTTTCGAAGAACGGAAACAACATGTACTTCGCTCTCATGGGCAAGCTCGACGCTCGCCGCAAGGGTCTCCTCGCCGACAAGGAGAAGGGCTTCACGCTCATCGAGCTCCTCGTCGTCGTGATCATCATCGGCATCCTCGCGGCGATCGCGATCCCGGTCTACATCGGGGTGCAGAACAACGCGAAGGACTCGGCCGTGAAGTCCGACGTCACGAACGCGAAGACCGCCGTCGTGAGCATGACCACGTCGGGCGGCACGTCCACCTACCCGGCTTCGGTCGCCGACTTCACTACGTCCGACTACAAGGCTGCGGGAGCCACGAAGGGCGGGGACACGACGCTTACGTACTCCACCAACTCGACCAAGACCGCCTTCTGCATCCAGGGCACGAGCACCGCCACCAGCAAGACGTTCGCTGCAACCGATACCTCTGGTGTCGCTGCAGGAACCTGCAATTCCTCCGGCGGGTTCGTCGCTCCTACGACCACGCCGTGACCCTCGGACCGGCTGATGACGATTCACTCCGTCGTCAGCCGGTCACTCGTCCGACACTGAGAGGAACGTCGTGCTGCTGCGCATCGTCGACCGCCTTCGCGCGGCACGCGAAGCCGAAGACGGTTTCACGATCATCGAGGTGATGGTCGCGATGACGATCTTCGCGATGATCGCCGCCGGCGTCGCGGCCGGCATCGTCTCGACGATGTACCTCACGCAGGACAACCGCTCCCGCGAGGCCGCGCTCAACCTCGCGAACCAGGCGATCGACCTGGCCCGCAGCACCAAAGACGTCTTCACCCTCGACGACGACACCTCGAACCAGACCGTCGGGAACCAGCCGTTCACGATCAAGCAGACGACGAACTGGATCAACTCCGACGGCACCGACACCCCGAACTCCTGCGGAGCCGGCTCCGGTGTCCTCGCCTACAAGCGTGTCTCCGTCACGGTGTCCTGGACGAGCGGCACCTCACCGCGCCAGAAGAGCGTCGTCCTCGACACGCTCATCTCCCCGTCCTCCGCGGTGTCGAGCGCCACGGCCTCGACCATCGTCGTCGGCGTCAGGACCGCGAACGGCGGACCGAACTCCGGTGTGTCGGTGACGATCACCCCGGTGTCCGGTGGCGCGAGCAGCTTGGCCAATCCGCCGTCGGCGACGGACTCGAACGGGTGCAGCTACGCGGTCGGGGTGACCCCGGGGACGTACAGGGTCACGATCGCCAAGGCGGGGAACATCGATCCCAAGGGCGTCGCGGCGCCGTACGACTCCGTCGCGACGGTCGCCGGTGGCGTGGGTAACAAGACGTTCCTCTACGACCAGGCGATCACGGCGACGGCTGGTGCTCCGCTGAACCTGAAGGACGGCGTGACGGCGAAGCTGCCGACCAGCCTCCCGATCTCGTACGAGTACAACGACACGGTCAAGACCGTGACGACGAGCACCGCAACGCTGTTCCCCTACCCGTGGACGGTCATCGCGGGTGCGCTGACCACGGACTGCACCGACGTCGACCCGACGAACTGGCCGACCGCGAACAACCTCGCGACCTCGCCGAACATCTTCAACGCGGCGGACGGCACGACGCCGGGGTTCCTCCCCACCACGGCGACGACGGCGACCGCCCGTGCTCCGATGGGCGTCATCGACGTGAAGATGGGCGGCATCGACACCGTCCTCGTCGCGACGGTGAAGAACACGAGCGCCGTGGTCGGCGGTGATCCGGGCTGCTCTCCGTCCACGACCTACTACTTCACCGGCATGACCCCGTCGAAGGCGACGACCATCGCGCTGCCGTTCGGGACCTGGACGCTCCGTGGGACGACCACCATCGGTGGCCTGCTCAGCAGCAACTCGCAGGACGTGAAGGCGAACCCCGACACGTCGAACCTCAAGGTCTCGACCAGCGGCAACGTCGTCACCCTCGACCCGCGAACGGTGCCCACCTCGTGATCGCCCGAGCGCACCGGCTGCTCGAGCGGCTGCGCGCAGATCAGACAGGGCTCACGCTCGTGGAGCTCCTCGTGGCCATGAGCCTCTCCCTCATCGTGTTGACGGTCGCCGGCTCGTTCCTCATCTCCTCGCAGAGGGCCTCCGTGACCGCGAGCTCCGTCAGTCAGAACACGCGAGCTGCGTCCGCCGCGATGAACGAGATCGGTCGTGTGCTCCGCGCGGCCACGGACAACCCGGTGCCGACCGGGGACGACCCGCAGTACGCGTTCCAGTACGCGAGTGCGACCTCGGTCCGGTTCTTCGCCTACGTCAACCTCGACTCGACGCTGTCCCAGGCCGTCGAGGTGCAACTCACGCTCGACCCGTCGACCAAGCGCATCACCGAGACGAAGTGGGCCGGGACGGCCGTTGCGGGCAACTCGTCGTACTACGCGTTCCCGCTCTCGAGTGCGCCTTCCCTGAGTGCCGCTCCGACGTCGACACGAGTCCTGACGTCGGCCGCGGTGAACGGGTCGCTGTTCAGCTTCAGGGACGCCGCGGGGAACGTCCTCGGAACCCCGACGTCGGCCGTCGCCGCCACCGATCTGCTGAACATCCGATCGGTCGGCGTGACCGTTACCGTCGGCTCCAGCGCGAGCGACGCGAACGCCGTCACGCTCTCGAACACCGCCAGCATGCCGAACATCGTGATGGGGGCCTCCTCGTGATCCGACTCCTGAGGGCGATCCGGTCGCACGACGACGAACGCGGCATCGCACTCGTCGCCGTCATCGGCATCGGCACGGTCGTCATGCTGCTCGTGGCGACGATGGTCGCGATCGCGACCTCGGGGGCACGCGTGACGTCGACGGACCGCGACTGGAACCGTGCGATCGCCGCGGCGTACGCCGGGATCGCCGACTACCAGTCGCGGCTCAACGCCGACAACACCTACGGCAACTACGGGCAGCAGTACGCCCCGTTCAGCCTCGCATCGAGCAGCACCTTCTCCAAGGGAGTCGGGAGCAACCCGGCCTTCAACTACCAGGCGGGCCAGCCGTGGGTGACGGTGCCGACCGGGGACGGCTCCGCGAGCGGCGCCTCCTTCCGGTACGCAGTCGACAACAGCAATTTGTCCTCGCAGGGCGTGATCCGTCTGCAGTCGACCGGCAGATCCGGGAGCACCACCCGATCCGTGATCGCCAACGTGCGGCCGGACGGGTTCTCGAACTACCTCTACTTCACGAACTACGAGTCCGGTGACCCGACCGTGACGAACGAGAAGGCCGTTTCCGGCGGAACGACGCCCTGCACGAGTGCCTACCGTCCCGTCGCGACCTCGACGTCCTGCGACCAGATCCAGTTCGGTTCGGGAGACGTCCTGGCCGGCCCCGTCCGGTCCAACGACCAGATCAAGGTCTGCGGCGCGCGCTTCCGGAGCACGGTCCAGAGCGTCTACGGCGTCACGAGCAGCGGGTGCACGAACGGCACGTACGCATCGAGCCCGACCACGTCGTCGACCCTGACTCCGCCGGCGACCATCGGCGACCTCCGGGACTTCACCCGGACGGACCTGCCCTCGACGATGAACACGGTCGAGAAGGCAGGCTGCCTGTACACCGGACCGACGAAGATCGTCTTCAACGGGGACGGCACGATGACCGTCCGATCGCCGATGACCATCGTGACCCAGGTCACCGGAGGGACGCCGACCGCGGGTGCGCAGCTCACCGGCCCGACCGTGCAGACGGCGGACTCGACTGCCAAGTGCGGGGATCCGGCGACGCTCCGGAGCGCTTCCGGGGCGGTCGTCCCCGTGCCCAAGAACAACATCGTCTACGTCCAGAACGAGCCTGCAGCGCGGCCGACGGGGACGACACAGGACCCGAACTACTGGAACGGGAACGCGACGTTGAAGAACGTAGCAACCGCGTGCACCGCCACCGGCCCGCCGTCGACCAGCGCCTCGACGTTCAAGCAGAACGGCGTGGGCTACCCCTTCATCGGCGCCACGAAGAGCGCGTCCGAGGCCGACCCGACCGCGGGCGACGGCGTGGCCGTCGCCGCGCCGTACGGTTGCGATCGAGGTGACGCCTTCGTGCAGGGGATCGTGGACAAGGCGGTCACGATCGCCGCGGAGAACTACCTGTACGTGACGGGCGACGTGACCTACCCCGCGACCCGGACCGCGTCGACGGTCCTCGGCCTCATCGGGCAGCGAGCGGTCTGGGTGTGGAACCCGATCACGTCGGCTGGGACCACGATCCTCGCCGCGAACCGGGAGATCGACGCCGCGATCCTCTCCAACACCGGGACCTTCGTCGTCCAGAACTGGACGAGGGGCTCGACGTCCGGCCGCGGAACGCTCACCGTGAACGGTTCGATCGCTCAGAACTTCCGTGGCGCCGTGGGGTTGTCGAGCGGTCAGGGGTACACGAAGTCGTACCAGTTCGACTCGAGCTTGGCGACCTACACCCCACCGAAGTTCCCCCAGCCGACCGTCACGACCTACCGCGTCGCGACCCAGGTCGAGTCGAAGACCGCGTACGACGCGAACGGAGCTCCCCGATCGTGACCGCAGCGCTCCCGACCCTCGCCACCCTCGCCGCCGCGTTCGGCGCGGCGCTCGGCCTCGCGATCGGCTCGTTCCTCAACGTCGTCGTGTACCGCGTACCGGCTGGACGCTCCGTCGTCGCGCCGGCGTCGGCCTGCCCGGGTTGCGATCGTCCGATCCGCGGTCGGGACAACGTTCCGGTCCTCTCGTGGCTCGTCCTCCGAGGGCGCTGCCGCGACTGCGCGATGCCGATCTCGGCCCGGTACCCCCTCGTCGAGGGGGCGACCGCCGTGCTGTTCGTGCTCGTCGCCGTCCGCTTCCTCCCAGCCGCCGGTTCATCCGGACGCGAAGTCACGGGCGCTGTACTGCTGCTCGTCGCGCTCCTCGTCCTGATGGCCTGCAGCGTCGCGCTCGCGCTCATCGATCTGGACACCCACACCCTGCCGAACCGCATCGTGCTCCCGCTCTACCCGGTGCTCGCCGTGATGCTGACTGCCTCGAGCGCGTCGAGCGGTGACTGGGCAGCTCTGGTGCGCGGTGCCGTCGGCCTCGTCGTCCTCGGCGGCACGTACCTTGCGCTCGCCGTCGCGGTACCCCGCGGGATGGGCTTCGGCGACGTCAAGCTCGCTGGCGCGCTCGGCCTCGTGCTGGCGTACCTCGGATGGGGACCCCTCGCTGTGGGTGCTTTCGGCGCCTTCCTCCTCGGAGGTACCTTCGGCATCGTCCTCCTGCTGGTCCGACGGGCTGGTCGTTCGACCGGCATCCCGTTCGGCCCCTGGATGCTCCTCGGCGCGTGGGTGGGCGCGTTCGCCGGTGCTCCCGTCTGGGACGCCTACCTCCGTCTGCTCGGGCTCTGAGCAGGGCCCGACCGAAGCGATCCGAAGGAACACGACATGGCGAAGAACATCGTCGGCATCGACATCGGTGCTGATGCCATCCGCGCGGTGGAGGTCGCGGACGCGGACAAACCGCAGCCCACGATCGTCCGAGTCGCCGAGGTTCCCGTCCCGCCGGACGCCACCAAGCACGGCGAGGTGCTCGAGGCGAACACCGTTGCCGGGGCGCTCCGCAGTCTGTGGACACTCGGTCGGTTCCGGAGTAGGGACGTCGTCCTCGGGATGGGCAACCAGCGCGTGCTCTCCCGCGACCTCACGGTGCCGAAGGCACCCATCGCCCAGATCCGCGAATCGCTGCCCTTCCAGGTCCAGGACATGCTCCCGGTGCCGGTCGGAGACGCGATCCTCGACTTCTACCCCACGTCCGAAGGTGTCGAGGAGAACGGGCCCGTCGTGCACGGCCTCCTCGTCGCGGCCATCAAGGACGCCGTCCTCGCCAACGTCCGTGCAGCCGAACTCGCCGGGCTGAAGCCCGTGGGTGTCGACCTGATCCCGTTCGCGCTCACCCGTGTCCTCGCGCCGCGGGTCCGCGGAGCCGGGACCGTCGCGATCGTCGATTGCGGCGGCAACACGACGTCGGTCGTCATCGCCCATGACGGCGTGCCGCGCTTCGTCCGGATCATCCCCACCGGTGGGGACGACGTCACGAAGTCCATCGCCGCCCGGCTGGAGGTGCCGCTGCCCGAAGCCGAGGCGGTGAAGCGCCACTTCGGCCTCGTCGGCAGGACGCAGACCCCCGACGACGTGCGTGCCGTCGCGGTCACCCGTGAGACCGTGGGCGAGCTGATGACGAGCATCCGCAACACCGTCAACTACTACGCGAACACCCGTCCGGAGGACCCGGTGCGGAGCGTCCTCATCGTCGGTGGTGGCGCGGCGCTCCCCGGCCTCCGCGAGGGCCTCGGTGACGTGACGGGTCTCCCCGTCGCGATCGGGGACCCCTTCGTGACCGCCCGGACCTCCCGGGGCATCGCGCCGGAGGTCCTCCGTGAGCGATCCGCGTCGATGGCCGTCGCCTGGAGCCTGGCCGTCGGAGGTCGAGCGGCATGACCGAGACACTCGACCCCACGACCACGTCGAGCAAGCGGCGTGCAGGCGCCCTTCGTCGCCCCGCGGGACCGACCCCCACCCAAGCCGGTCACGACCAACGACGCGCACTCGTCGTCGGCGGTTCGCCGCGGGTCGATCTCCTGCCGCGTGAGGTACACGTCGCACGGCGCCAGCGTGCAGTGGTTCGACGCGTCTGGGCGGGTGTCGTCGTCGTCGCGGTCGGTGTCGGGATCGTGACGGGCTGGGCCGTGATGGACCGCAGCGCCGCGGAACAGGACCTGCGGTCGGCGCAGGACGAGACGACGAGCCTCGCGCAGCAGCAGGGCCAGTTCCGGGACGTCCGGACCACGGAGTCCGCCACCACGCTCCTCGAGGCAGCGCAGCAGGTCGGCGGCGCCACCGAGGTGGACTGGTCGGCGACGTTGCGATCGGTGCAGAGCAAGTTGCCGTCGGGCGTGCAGATCACCGGCGTGACCGTCGACTCCGCGTCCGCGACCGAGGCGTACGCGCAGTCCGACGACCCGCTGCAAGGCCAGCGGATCGCCACACTGACCTTCGACGCGCGGAGCGCGACGCTTCCGTCAGTTCCCGACTGGCTCTCGGCTGTCCGCGGAGTACCCGGGTTCGTGGACGCGAACGCCAACTCGGTCGCCCGGTCGGAGGACGGCTCCGGCTACGCGGTGAACATGACGATCCACCTCGACGAGAAGGCGTTCGACGACCGCTACGCCGCCAAGAAGGACTGAGCGATGACCAGGAACCGTCTGAGCATGCTGCTCGCCCTCGTTGCGATGGCGATCGTCGCCGTCGGCGGGTTCTTCCTCGCCGTGCAACCGCAGCTCGCCTTGGCGGCGTCGGCGAGGGAACAGACCGCCACGGTCGAACAGACCAACGCGACGAGCCGCGCGGAACTCGCGCGTCTGCGCGAGCAGGCCGCGAAGCTGCCCGCGATGCAGCGCGAGCTCGGCACGCTCACCGGCTCGATACCCGAAACGGCGTCCACCTCAGCGTTCATCGACGAGCTCGACGCGGTCGCGGCGCGCGCGGGCATGCAGGTGTCGGCATTCACCGCGAGTGATGCCACGGCGTACAACCCGCCCGCCACGTCGAACGTGAGCGCGGAGACGTCCCCATCCGCCACGGCGGCGCCCGAGGCGACGCCGACCGCCACGGCTGCTCCGACACCCACGACCCCGACTGCGCCGAGCGTCGTGACGAACGCGGCGATCACGGGGCAGAACTTCTCGGTCATCCCGGTCACGGTGGCGGTCGACGGCACGTTCGACCAGGCGCTGCAGTTCGTCAAGGGCGTGCAGGGCGGGACACGGCTCTTCCTGATCACCTCGATCACCTCCGCCGAGCAGAGTGGGGACGACGGCGCTGCGACGGCCGATTCGACGTGGACCTTCGGCGGCTCGATCTACGTGCTCGATCGTGCGATGGAGACCCCCTCGGCGGCGGCGACCGCCAGCCCCTCGAACGGCTGACCGACCCCCTCCGCAGGACCCCCGCAGACTGGGGTGTGACGCGCCACGCCACACCCTCTTCCGTCGGGGGTCCTCGTCTGCGTACGATGCTCGCGACGCCGCGCTCGTGGCTGCTCATCCCCCTCTCGAACGGCCCCGCTCGCGGGCTGTTCCTCGTCGTGCCCGGAGTCGCGCGTGTTGAACGGAATCGTGGAGTTCCTCGGCTGGTTCGGAGCCGTAACCGTCCTGGCTGGTTACATTCTCTTCTCGACCGGCAAGCTACCGAACGGGCCGGTCTACCAGCTGCTCAACCTCGTCGGCGGCCTCGCGATCGCCGTCAACGTCGGAGCTCACCACGCGATCCCGTCGCTCATCGTCAACGGCATCTGGGCGATCGTCGCCGTGGTGGTCCTGACGAAGATGCTGCGCACGCGACGGGCGGCCAGGCGCGGCGAGCCGGTGGCGGCGACGACGGGTCCGATCCTCGTCGAGCCACCGACCACGACAGCGGTCCTGCCGGTCGTCGGCCCGGCCCTCCGCGACCACGACGACACGACCGACCACGGCGACACGACCGAGCCGGACACCGGATCGCACGTGGGCACCGAGGCGCACGACGGGGCGCGCGTCCACACCGCGGCCGGGGCGCCCACTGCCCCGGCCCCCATGACCGAGACCGTCCCGGTGATCACCGCGACCATCGCCCTCGCCCTGGTCGCGGCAGCACAGCGGGAGCATCAGGGCAACGAGCACAAGCAGCAGGACAACGAGCGCCAGCGGCAGGGCAACGAGCGCAAGCAGCAGGACAATGAGCACCAGCAGCAGGACCACGTGCCCGAGCAGCCCGAACTGGCCTGACGGCTGACAGCCGAACCGAGCCGAACCCCGCGGGACCCGCCCGCGCAGCCGACCCCGGCGATACGATCGCTCCATGTCCCGGTGGCTGATCGCGACGATGACGTCCGTGCTCTTCATCGCGCTCGTCGTCGCGGTGTCCGGCTTCGAGGCGCTCCTCGCCGACGTCGAACCGATCACCCAGCCCGACGCGACCCCGTACCTCGGCCCCGCGATGGTGGTCTCGGTCGCGATCGTGGTGTTCCTCGCGACCGCCGCCGGAGCCCGCGAGGGCAACCCCGGCGTCACGGGCCTGGTCGCCGCAGCGACCTCGTACCTGGTGATGCTCGGTGTCGGAGCCGTCGGGTACGCACTGCTCCGGGGTGACGCCACGGAGCTCCTCGTCTTCCCGGCGGGCTCTGCGCTCGGGCCCTTCGTGGTCGGGACCGTCGTGGTCGCCCTGGTCTGCGTCGTCGGGGGGATCGCCGTCGTCCGACACCAGGCGCGAGCGGCGGGGGCGGCCCCGGAAGGCTCCGGCAGCGGCCCCGGCCCGGTCCCGGGAGGCCCTGGCCGCACGTCCGCACCGGCCCCCGACGCCCGGGGGAGTGACGGCGGTCCGCGGTAGGATCGCCCCGCACGACGCGACACCGCGAGCCGCGCCGTGCGACGACCACGCACGGCGACCGGGGGCACGATGACCGACCACGACCACGGCTGGGGAGCGGTCCCGCCCGTCGACTCCATCCGCGGCACCCGGGTCCCGGATCCCGCACGTCCCCGTCGGCGCCTGCGGCGCGGCGCGCTCATCGGGATCCTCGCGGGCGCGGCTGCGCTCGTCCTCCTCGTGGTGGGCGGCGGCATCGGCTACGCGAACGGCATGAGCACGCACGCGGCCGACCGGCCGGTCCGTGCCTTCCTCGACGACCTCGTGGCCGGCAAGGCCGAGGCCGCTCTCGATTCCGCCGGCATCGAGCGTGAGAAGGGGGACGCCCTGCTGACCGACGCCGCCTACGCGAAGGCGAAGCGGACGATCACCGGCTACCGCATCACCGCGGTCCGGACGAGCGGTGACAGCGCTGCCGTCACGACCGCACTCCGACAGGGCGGACAGGACGTCCCGGCGACGTTCGAGCTGAGCCGGACCGGCACCGACTGGGGCGTGTTCCCGGTCTGGCAGCTGCAGCCGCCCCGGCTCGGCGCCGTCGACGTGTCGGTCCGCGGCCCGGCCCGCACCCCGCTCGATGTCGCGGGCAGGTCCGTCACGACGTCGAAGGACGGCACGGCGACGCTCACCGCCCTCCCCGGCAGCTACGACGTCGTGATCAGGGGCGGCAAGTGGGTCGAGTCCGGCAGCGAGACCGCCACGGTCAGCGGGTTCGGCGGCACCGCGTCGAGCCCGGTCGCGATGACGGCCACCCTCACGTCGGCGGGCAGGAGCGCGGCGACGAAGGCAGTGGACACCTGGGTCGACTGGTGCATCGCGTCGCACGACCCGGCGCCGTCCGGGTGCAGCTTCTACGCCTACGGCGAAGACCCGTCCTACACGTACACCAACGAGCGCTGGACGCTCGGCACCCGCCCGGTCGTCTCGGTCGGCGAGTGGTCGTCCGGCGGCTGGCTCGTCACGACGACCACCTACGGTCGCGCGACCTTCACCGCGGACATCTCCGGTCCGGGTGGCGTCGGCACGGCCTCCGCCGGCCCCATGAACGTCAATGCGAGCGGGTACATCACGGGGTTCGACGGTGACGGGGCGACCTTCCGTTCCGCGGTCGCCCCGTCGTCGTCCGAGTCCGGCTCCTGACGCCCGGCGTCCGGCCTGGAGGCACGGGTCGCCCCCCGACCGGGCAGCCCACGTCGGACGCGGTGCGGGTCGCCCTGACCGGGCAGCCAACGTCGGACACGGTGCGGGTCGCCCTGACCGGGCAGCCAACGTCGGACGCGGTGCGGGTCGCGCGGTTGGCCGGGCAGCCCGATCCGGACGCGGTGCGGGTCGCGCCCTGGCCGGGCAGCCCGCTCCGGACGCGATGCGGGGCGCCCCGACCGGGCAGCCCACCTCGGATGCGGCCCCGCCGCCCGCGGGAGGACCCGCCGGACCGGCGTTCGCCCTGGGCGGTCCCCACGGGCCTCCAGGGCGACGCGCCCGGATTGATTTCGCGTGGTGCCGCGGGTAGGCTCTACCGGGTGTGCGCCCTCGGGCGCGCCCGAAAGTCCGGACGGCCGACGGCCGCATCCGGGCCACTCCGTCCCCCACCGAACCGTCCGCCGACAGGCGGTCCTCGGTGTGGGACGAGGAAGCCGGCGGTCCGCGCCGGCCGGAGAGCACGAGCGAAGAACCAGGAGAACAGTTGCCTACTATCCAGCAGCTGGTTCGCAAGGGTCGTACGCCGAAGGTCACCAAGACCAAGGCGCCCGCCCTGAAGGCGAACCCCCAGCAGCGTGGTGTGTGCACCCGCGTCTACACCACCACCCCCAAGAAGCCGAACTCGGCACTGCGCAAGGTCGCTCGTGTCAAGCTCTCGAACGGCACCGAGGTCACGGCCTACATCCCCGGTGAGGGCCACAACCTCCAGGAGCACTCGATGGTGCTCGTCCGTGGCGGTCGTGTGAAGGACCTGCCCGGTGTCCGCTACAAGATCATCCGCGGTGCGCTCGACACGCAGGCCGTGAAGAACCGTAAGCAGGCGCGTAGCCGCTACGGCGCGAAGAAGGGTTGAGTCAATGCCTCGTAAGGGTCCCGCTCCCAAGCGTCCCGTCGTCGCAGACCCGGTCTACGGCGCGCCGATCGTCTCGCAGCTCGTGAACAAGATCCTGCTGGACGGCAAGAAGGGCCTCGCCGAGCGCATCGTCTACGGTGCACTCGAGGGCGTCTCCGCCAAGAACCAGCAGGATGCCGTCGCGACGCTCAAGAAGGCGCTCGACAACGTCCGTCCGACCCTCGAGGTCCGCAGCCGCCGTGTCGGTGGCTCGACCTACCAGGTCCCGGTCGAGGTCAAGCCGCACCGCGCGAACACCCTCGCGCTCCGCTGGCTGACCTCCTACGCCAAGGCCCGTCGCGAGAAGACGATGACCGAGCGTCTCATGAACGAGATCCTCGACGCGTCGAACGGTCTCGGTGCCGCGGTCAAGCGCCGTGAGGACACGCACAAGATGGCCGAGTCGAACAAGGCCTTCGCCCACTACCGCTGGTAGTCCCGGCACCGTTCCGGGGCGTCGGCGGTCAAGAACCCCGGCGCCCCGGAACGGACGCCCATCTCTCCTACAACTCTTCCGGAGGAACCCTGTGGCACAGGACGTGCTCACCGACCTGAACAAGGTCCGCAACATCGGCATCATGGCGCACATCGATGCCGGCAAGACCACGACGACCGAGCGCATCCTGTTCTACACGGGCATCACGCACAAGATCGGTGAGGTCCACGACGGCGCTGCGACGATGGACTGGATGGCGCAGGAGCAGGAGCGCGGCATCACGATCACGTCGGCCGCGACGACCTGCTTCTGGGACAACAACCAGATCAACATCATCGACACCCCCGGTCACGTGGACTTCACGGTCGAGGTGGAGCGCTCGCTCCGCGTCCTCGACGGTGCGGTCGCCGTCTTCGACGGCAAGGAGGGCGTCGAGCCCCAGTCCGAGACCGTGTGGCGTCAGGCGGACAAGTACGACGTCCCGCGCATCTGCTTCGTCAACAAGATGGACAAGCTCGGCGCTGACTTCTACTTCACCGTCGACACGATCGTGAACCGCCTCGGTGCGGAGCCGCTCGTGCTCCAGCTCCCGATCGGTGCCGAGAACGACTTCGTCGGTGTCGTCGACCTCATCGAGATGCACGCCAAGGTCTGGCCGGGCGACGCCAAGGGTGATGTCACCATGGGCGCCCAGTACGAGGTCCAGGAGATCCCCGCGGACCTCCAGGCCCGTGCCGAGGAGTACCGCGCGAAGCTGATCGAGCGCGTCGCCGAGTCCGACGACGCCCTGCTCGAGAAGTTCTTCGACGGCCAGGAGCTCACCAAGGACGAGATCCGCGCTGGCATCCGCAAGCTCACGATCGCGTCCGAGGTCTACCCGGTCCTCTGCGGCTCGGCGTTCAAGAACCGCGGTGTCCAGCCGATGCTCGACGCTGTCATCTCGTACCTCCCGTCGCCGCTCGACGTCCCGCCGATGATCGGCCACGACGTCAAGGACGAGGAGAAGGAGATCATCCGCAAGCCCGACGCCACCGAGCCGTTCTCGGCCCTGGCGTTCAAGGTCGCGGTGCACCCCTTCTTCGGTCGCCTGACCTACGTCCGCGTCTACTCGGGCTCGATCGAGTCGGGTGCCCAGGTCATCAACTCGACCAAGGGCAAGAAGGAGCGCATCGGCAAGATCTTCCAGATGCACTCCAACAAGGAGAACCCGGTCGACAACGTCACCGCCGGTCACATCTACGCGGTCATCGGCCTCAAGGACACCACCACCGGTGACACCCTCTGTGACCCGAGCAACCAGGTCGTCCTCGAGTCGATGACGTTCCCGGAGCCGGTCATCGAGGTCGCCATCGAGCCGAACACGAAGGCCGACCAGGAGAAGCTCTCCACGGCCATCCAGAAGCTCGCGGAAGAGGACCCGACGTTCCGCGTCGAGCTCAACGCCGAGACCGGTCAGACCACGATCAAGGGCATGGGCGAGCTCCACCTCGACATCCTGGTCGACCGCATGAAGCGCGAGTTCAAGGTCGAGGCGTCCGTCGGCAAGCCGCAGGTGGCCTACCGCGAGACCCTGACCAAGCCGGTCGAGCGCTACGACTACACCCACAAGAAGCAGACCGGTGGTTCCGGTCAGTTCGCGAAGGTGCAGATCGCGCTCGAGCCCATGGAGGTCACGGCGGAGAAGGTCTACGAGTTCGAGAACGCCGTCACCGGTGGCCGCGTCCCGCGCGAGTACATCCCGTCGGTGGACGCCGGTATCCAGGACGCCATGCAGGTCGGCATCCTCGCCGGGTACCCGACGGTCGGCGTGAAGGCCATCCTCAAGGACGGTCAGTCGCACGACGTCGACTCCTCCGAGATGGCGTTCAAGATCGCCGGTTCGATGGCCTACAAGGAAGCCGCCCGCAAGGCGGGCCCGGTCATCCTCGAGCCGATCATGGCCGTCGAGGTCCGTACGCCCGAGGAGTACATGGGCGACGTGATCGGTGACCTGAACTCCCGTCGTGGCCAGATCGCCTCGATGGAGGACGCTTCGGGCGTCAAGGTGGTCCGCGCGAGCGTGCCGCTGTCCGAGATGTTCGGCTACGTCGGCGACCTCCGGTCGAAGACCTCTGGTCGCGCCGTCTACTCGATGACCTTCGAGACCTACGCACAGGTCCCGGCCAAGGTCGCCGAGGAGATCGTCGCGAAGAGCAAGGGGGAGTAGCGCTCCAGCGCTGCTCCACAGGCGAGGGTGCCCGGCGACGGGCCCTTCGTCACCAAGTACAGTAAAGACACACACCCTGCAGGCCAACGGTCCACGACCGGGGGCATGCGATCCGAGTCCTGAGGAGGACCCACAGTGGCCAAGGCCAAGTTCGAGCGCACCAAGCCGCACGTCAACATCGGAACCATCGGTCACGTCGACCACGGCAAGACCACGCTCACGGCGGCGATCACCAAGGTTCTGCACGACCAGTACCCGGACCTCAACGAGGCTCGCGACTTCGCGCAGATCGACAACGCTCCCGAGGAGCGCCAGCGCGGCATCACGATCAACATCTCGCACGTCGAGTACCAGACCGAGAAGCGTCACTACGCGCACGTCGACGCCCCCGGTCACGCCGACTACGTGAAGAACATGATCACGGGTGCGGCGCAGATGGACGGCGCGATCCTCGTGGTCGCCGCCACCGACGGCCCGATGCCCCAGACGCGTGAGCACGTCCTGCTCGCCCGCCAGGTCGGCGTCCCCTACATCGTCGTCGCGCTGAACAAGTCCGACATGGTGGACGACGAGGAGATCCTGGAGCTCGTCGAGCTCGAGGTCCGTGAGCTCCTCGGCTCGCAGGAGTTCGACGAGGACGCCCCGGTCGTGCAGGTCTCGGCCGTCGGCGCGCTCGAGGGCAACGAGAAGTGGGTCAAGTCCGTCCAGGACCTGATGGCCGCTGTCGACGAGAACGTCCCGGACCCGGTGCGCGCCACCGACCAGCCGTTCCTCATGCCGATCGAGGACGTCTTCACGATCACCGGTCGTGGCACCGTCATCACCGGCCGTGTCGAGCGTGGTCAGCTCAACGTCAACGCTGAGGTCGAGATCGTCGGCATCCGCCCGACGCAGAAGACCACCGTCACGGGCATCGAGATGTTCCGCAAGCTGCTCGACTCGGCTGAGGCCGGCGACAACGCGGGTCTGCTCCTCCGTGGCCTCAAGCGTGAGGACGTGGAGCGCGGCCAGGTCGTCGTCAAGCCGGGTACGGTCACGCCGCACACGAACTTCGAGGCGAACGCGTACATCCTGACCAAGGACGAGGGTGGGCGTCACAACCCGTTCTACGCGAACTACCGCCCGCAGTTCTACTTCCGCACCACCGACGTCACGGGTGTCATCACCCTGGACGAGGGCACCGAGATGGTCATGCCCGGTGACACCGTGCACATGTCGGTCGAGCTGATCCAGCCGATCGCCATGGAGGAGGGCCTCCGCTTCGCCATCCGTGAGGGTGGTCGTACGGTCGGCGCCGGTACGGTCGAGAAGATCATCAAGTAACTCCGGTTACCTGCTGCAGCGGGGTCGGGCCTTCGGGCCCGGCCCCGCTGTGGTCGTTCCGACGTGGTGTTCAACCGCCGTTCTCCCGCGCAGACCGGACAGGACGTGAGGTTTCGTGCACCATGTACGGCACGCGGCCGGAGGGACCGGCCACCGAGTGGTCGGCTTGTGCCGGCCGGACAGGGAGAGCACCATGGCCGGCTTCGACGACGTGCAGAAGAACGTCTCCGCCAAGGCGGAGGAGGTCACCGACAAGGCGAAGGCCTTCGTGGACGAGAATCGCGACAAGATCGAGGAAGCGCTGAAGAGCGACAAGGCCGAGGAGGTCTCGGACAAGATCATCCACGGTCTCGCCGACGGTCTGAAGAAGGTGACCGGCGGTCGCTTCGACGAGCAGATCGACAAGACCGCCGAGAACCTCGACGACAAGATCGGGAACAACGGGGACAGCACGGGCGCGTAGCGCCCCACCCACGCGACCACCCGCCGGACGGGAGGCACGGCTCACCACGTGAGCGGCGCCTCCCGTCCGCCGCGTGACCCGCCTGGGACCTGTCCCCACAAGGTGGGACGCGCTGTACCCCTGTCGGGGCGTGTTGCGGCTGCCCGCACGTCGATACCGTCGAGTCGCGGGACCACAGCGGTCCCGTGTGGTGACCCGAACGCCGCCCTTCCTCCCCGCGCTGGCCCCTGCCCGCGAGGTGTCGTCGTGCTGTCCGTGGGTCGCCTGTCGACCCGAAGGACAACCGTGTCTGCGAAACACCGCGCCCACTTCCCATCGATCTCCCGCAAGCTCCTCGCAGGGGTCACGGCCGCTGCGCTCGTCGCGACCGGAGCGATCCTGGTCGACGCTGCCGGCGCGATGGCTGCAGAGCCGTTCGCTGCCTCCGACATGCTCGCCACCCAGCGACAAGCAGACGGGACCGGATCGCCGAACATCGTCAGGATCGATCCGTCCTCGGGTACCGCGACGACGGCTTTGACGGCACCCAGCGGCAACTCGGTGTTGAATCAGATCGGCATCTCCGGTGACGGTCGCAAGGTGTACGCCACCGATCCGAACAAGGTGTACATCTACGACACCGACACCGACCAGTGGTCGACCGTCGACCGCCCGACCACCAACAAGGTCACGACGACGATGGGCGGGGTCGACCCCAAGTCGCAGCGCTTCTACTTCGGTGGGCAGACCACGGGGGAGCAGGTTTTCCGGTTCCGCTCCTACGACCCGGCGACGGGTGCCCTCGGCGCGAATCAGCTCGTCGTGAGCACGCCGACGAACGCACCAGGAGGCAATGGAGACCTCGCCTTCGACCGGCAGGGCAACATGTACTTCATCTCGAGCGCGAAGCAGGCCGACGACGGCACGAACCTGGCGCAGTTGTACCGGGTCGATGCCGCGGACCTGACGCAGTCCACGGCGGATGCGGTGACCGTCGGTCCGCCCATCGAGGACACCCCGACCCTCAACTCTCTCGCGTTCGGAGCAGACGGCTACCTGTACGTCGCCGGGGGCGGCACGAACGGCTTCCTCAAGGTCAACCCGGTGACCGGTGACATCCTCAGCCGGTCAACGGTGATGCAGAGCGGCTCCAGCGTGGCCCTCACCGACCTCGGTTCCCGTGCGGTGCCGTCCACCGGGTCCGCCACGGGCGGCTTCACCGGCGGCAAGGCCAAGCCGAGCGACCAACTCACGATCAGCGTCGGCGGCGGTGACGTGCCGAAGCCGGCGACCGCGACGACCTCGGACGGCAACGACAGCGTGACCGCGGGACCGATCATCCTGCTCCCGGGGAGCTCGTACACCGTGACCCAGAGCCCCGGGAACGGATCGACAGACCCGAACGACTACGACACGTCGTACGTGTGCACCGACCTCGTCAGCAAGGCGATCGTCTCCCAGGGCGCCGGGACCACCGCCCCCTTCACCGTGCCCGCCACCGGCGGCGACGTGAGCTGCGCGTTCTCGAACCCCCTGAAGCCCAAGGTCGTGAACAGCTCCTCGACGGCCAATGCCCCCGGCAAGCCCGCGACGGTCGACGTCCTCCAGGGCTCCCAGGGCGACATCGACCCGACCACGGTGCAACTGACCGACGCGGGGGTCCCCGGCTCCGTCGTGAGCGACGGCGGCAAGACCCTCACCGTCCCCGGGCAGGGCGTCTGGACCGTCGACCCGAAGACCGGCGTGGTGACCTTCACCCCCGAGGACGGCTTCACGAAGAACCCGAGCCCGGTCACCTACACGGTGCAGGACACCCGTCGGAACACCACCCAGGGCCAGGTCGCGGTCACCTACCGTGGTGCGGCCCAGAACGACGCCGCGACGACGGACCAGGGCAAGCCGGTCTCCGTCGACGTCCTCCGGAACGACCAGGGCGGGGTCGTGGCGACGTCGGTGGTCTTCCCGACCGCGGGCCAGCCGGACGGGGCCACCGTCGCGGACGGCGGACGCACGCTCATCGTGCCTGGTCAGGGCTCGTACTCGGCCGACCCGAGCACCGGCGCGGTGACGTTCACCCCGGAACCGACGTTCCGCGGCACGACGACACCGGTGACGTACCGGGTGGCGGACGCGGACGGCGGGACCTCGACGGCCCAGGTCACGATCTCGGTGACCCCGGTCGGACCGAAGGCTGCGGCCGAGACCGTGAGCACCCAGCAGAACACACCGGTCACGGTCGACGTCGCCGGGGACGCGAAGCCCGGGGTCAACGGAGGCAACCCGATCGACCCGACCTCGGTCGTGTTCACGGCCGCGGGGCAGCCGGACGGCGCGACCGTGTCGGACGGCGGCAAGCAGCTCACCGTCCCGGCCGAGGGCATCTACTCGATCGACCCCGCCACCGGGAAGGTGACCTTCACACCCGCACCGGGATACGCCGGCACGACCACCCCGGTGACGTACCAGGTCGGCGACACGGGCGGCGCGACGGGCACCGGCACCATCGTGGTCACGGTCACCCCTGTGTCCCCGACCGCGAACCCGGACACCGCGACCACCACCCAGGGCGAGAGCATCAGCACCGACGTCCTCGGTGACGACACCGCCGGCAACGCCGAGACACCGCTCGACCCCGCCACCGAGGCGTTCCCGACGGCGGGACAGCCGGCCGGCGCGACGGTCTCAGGGAACGGCCAGCAGCTCGCCGTCCCCGGTCAGGGCGCGTACACGATCGACCCCGCCACCGGGAAGATCACCTTCGCCCCGGAGCCCACGTTCCGTGGCACGGCGTCGCCCGCGACCTACCGCGTCGCCGACGTCGACGGCACGAGGACGTCCTCGACCCTCACCGTCACGGTCTCCGCGGTCGGACCGGTCGCCCAGGCCGACACCGCGAGGACCGGGCAGAACACGCCCGTGTCGGTCCCTGTGATCGGCAACGACCGCCCCGGCGTCGAGCGCGGGACACCCATCGACCCGACGTCCGTCGTGTTCCCGACCTCGAGCCAGCCGCAGGGCGCGGTCGTGTCGGTCGACGGCCGGACCCTGACCGTCCCCGGCCAGGGCGCCTACGTGGCCGACCCGACGTCCGGCGCGGTGGTGTTCACCCCGATGCAGGGATGGTCGGGCACCACTGCCCCGGTGACCTACCAGGTCGGGGACACGGGCGGCCGGACCGCCACCGCCACGATCACCGTGACCGTCGTCGCCGCTCTCCCGACGGCAACCGCTGACACCGCTCGGACCCCGCAGGACACCCCGGTGACGGTGTCGGTCCTCGGGAACGACCGCGCCGGCAACGACCGCACCCCGATCGTGCGTGGATCGGTTCGCCTGCTCGGCGCAGACGGCCGGCCGGTCACGACCCTCGCGGTCCCCGGCAAGGGCACCTTCACGGTCGACACGACGACCGGTGAGGTGACCTTCGCCCCGGCGAAGGGCTGGACCGGGACGCTCGAGGCTCCGTACCAGATCGCCGACGCCGACGGCGGCACGGCTTCCTCCACCGTCACGGTCACGGTCGGTGCCGCCCCCCGCGCCGTGGACGACGTCCGGACCGGAACCCCGGGCAAGCCGATCACCGTCTCGGTGACGGGCAACGACGGTGCCGGGTCGTCGCCGGTCGACCCGACGTCCGTGCGGCTCGTCGACCCGGAGACGGGTGCGCTCGTGACCAGCGTGACCGTTCCCGGGAAGGGCACCTTCACGGTCGGGAACGACGGAGCGATCACCTTCACGCCGGTGGAGGGCTTCCACGGCCGGGCCGAGGTGTCCTACTCGGTGGCGGGTGAGGACGGCAGCCGCGCGACCGCCACGCTGACGATCACCTACCCGGCGGTGGCAGCGGGCACCGTCCGACCGACCGCCGACGGCGGCCGGCTCGCCTTCACCGGGACCGACGTCGCCTGGCAGGGCTCGATCGCGGCGCTCCTCCTGCTGGTGGCCGGTGGGACGACCCTCGTCCTCCGACGGCGGAAGCGCGCAGGGTCGCGCTGACGACCGGGTGGTGACCCACCACCGGACGGGAGGCACGGTGCCGGCTGGCACCGTGCCTCCCGTCCGTCACAGGGTCGGGTGGGCATGCTCGGAGGCGTGACCCGTCTCCGACGCTCCGCGACCGGCGGTCGCGGCTACCACCGCGTCCGTTCCGGCCGCGGCTTCTCGTACCGTGACCCCGACGGGAAGACCGTCACCGACCCGGCGGTCCGCCAGCGCTTCGAGGACCTCGTCATCCCGCCGGCGTGGGACGACGTCTGGATCTCGCCGTACGACAACGGACACATCCTCGCCACCGGCATCGACGGGGCCGGACGACGGCAGTACATGTACCACCCCGGCTGGCGCGAACGCATGGACCGGATCAAGTACGACCGTGCGCTCGCCCTCGCCGAGTCTCTGCCGTCAGCACGACGGATGGTGACGCAGGACCTGCGTCGCCCGGAGCCGGACCGACAGCGCGCGCTCGCCGCGGCGTTCCGGATGCTCGACCAGGGCTCGCTCCGCGTCGGGTCCGAGCGGTACGCGACCGAGCACGGCAGCCGTGGGCTCTCGACGCTGCTCTGCGCGCACGCCCACGTCTCGGGCGACGACATCGAGCTCGACTTCCCGGGCAAGAGCGGACAGGAGTGGTCGTCGTCGATCCACGACCCCGACCTCGCGACGGTGATCGCGGGCATGAAGCGTCGCGGGCCGAACTCCCGACTGCTCTCGTTCCGCGAGCGCCGCGGGGCCGAGTGGGAGCCGCTCTCCGCCGAGGACATCAACGCCTACGTCAAGGAGCGCGCCGGCGACGAGTTCACCGCGAAGGACTTCCGCACGCTGCACGGCACGGTCGCCGCCGCCGTGGACCTCGCGAGGACCGGACCCCAGTCGAGCCAGGCGAAGCGCAAGAAGGCGGTCTCGCACGCGGTGAAGGCCGCGAGCGACGAGCTCGGGAACACCCCGACGGTGTGTCGGCAGAGCTACATCGACCCCCGGCTCCTGGACGCGTACGACCACGGCGAGACGATCGACCCCGGGCGCCTGCACGCCGCCGAGTCCGAGGTCCGTGCACTGCTCTACCGGCAGTGACCGCGGAGCGCGTCGGATGACGTACCGTTGACCACCGTGCCGCCCACCCCACACCCGGCACGGAAGGACCCCCGACAGTCGTGACCGACGAGTGCATCCACGGTTTCCCCACCGAGCTCTGCGACATCTGTTCCCCCCGCCAGCGGGAGACCCCCGCTGAACCCACCGCCCCGGCACCCCGCCGGACCCGCATCACCACCGACCTCCGCTCAACGCCCGCTCCCGCGCGCGTTCCCGGCGGGCCGCTCCGCTCGGCCGTCCCGGACCTGCCCGAACCCCGCGTCTTCGCCTCGCTGCGGGCGCACCACGCGACCCACATCGACAACCTGCCGGGCATCGTGTCGGACGGCGCGATCGTCGCCGCGACCGACGCGACGCCCGCCGTCGACGTCAGCTCGACGGACACCCGTGCCGCGCGTTCCGAGGCCGCGGCGCCGGACGGGTCGCCCGTCGCCGCCCACGTCACGTTCTCGCTGTCGCCCGACGCCACGCGCTGGGACGAGCTCCGCCGCGGTGCCGAGGGGGAGCGGTGGTCCGACGCCGCCCGCCGGACCCGCGCGACCGACTACGTCGTGCTCGTCGTGCCGGTGTCCGCGTTCGGCGCCTCGGTGATCGTGGCCGACCAGGACGCCGAGGCCGAGGACGTCCGGTTCGCCGTGGGCCCGGAGGCGGCGACGAACCTCATCCGCCGCACCGACTTCACCGACCCGGAGATGCACGGCCTCGAGCTGCTCGCCGGGCCGAGCGTGCCGTTCTCGTCCGTCGCGGTGATCGGTGTCCCGAACGACCGCGCGCGGCAGCAGGTGAAGGCGATCCTCGCCGAGCACGGCGGCCACGCGCCCCGGGTCGCCGTCTTCCCGCCGTGGTTCGTGCCCCCGGTGACCGCCGAGTAGGACTCGCGTCGCGAGTCGGCCGCGTTCTCCAGGCCGCGTTCGTCGTGCCCTCCCGACCACGTCGGGAGGGCACGCTGCGTGGCGGGGGCGGGTCGTGCCTCCAGGCCGGCCGATCCCCGCCGTTCCGGGGAAGTGCGCCGATCCCGACACGCCCGCGATCCGCGACACGCCCGGGTTGCACGGATGCCGTGCCTATGGGAGACTTGTCCGGTTCCGAATTCCGCAGGGCGTCCGCGCCCGCAGGATCACTGCTCTGGCAGTGCACAACCCCCTTGTTCAGCAGGGCTGGGTTGGGCCGCAGGCAGCAGAACACGATCGAATCCCCCGCGAAGCACGACGAGCACTGCTGTGCCCGGAGTGTGGGGGAAGCGACATGCCCACGCTGGACGGCCCAGGTCGCCCGCGCGGTTGACAGGAGAACAGCGGTCATCCCCAGTGGATGCGGCCGGTTGGTTCAGGTAAACGGCCTGGCCCGCAGGAATGCGGAGTGCAGGCGGCGTCAGGCGGCCCGAGAGGGTGCGCGGCGCAGAGAGGACAAAGAGACACATGGCGGGACAGAAGATCCGCATCCGGCTCAAGTCGTACGACCACGAGGTCATCGACACGTCGGCCCGGAAGATCGTCGACACGGTGACCCGTGCCGGTGCGACCGTGGTCGGCCCGGTGCCGCTCCCCACCGAGAAGAACGTGGTCACCGTGATCCGTTCTCCCCACAAGTACAAGGACTCGCGCGAGCACTTCGAGAAGCGCACGCACAAGCGGGTCATCGACATCGTCGACCCGACGCCGAAGGCCGTCGACTCGCTCATGCGACTCGACCTCCCGGCCGACGTCAACATCGAGATCAAGCTGTAAGGGGGCTGACCAATGGCGAACTCCACCAAGACCGTCAAGGGCCTCCTCGGCAAGAAGCTCGGGATGACCCAGGTGTGGGATGAGAACAACAAGTTCATCCCCGTGACCGTGATCGAGGTCGGCCCGAACGTGGTCACCCAGATCCGCAACGTCGAGCGCGACGGCTACGAGGCGATCCAGATCGCCGCCGGTGCCATCGACCCGCGCAAGGTCAACAAGCCGACCGCCGGCCACTTCGAGGCCGCAGGCGTGACCCCGCGTCGCACCCTCACCGAGATCCGTACCAACGACTCCGCTGAGTACACGCTCGGCCAGGAGCTCACCGTC
This sequence comes from Curtobacterium sp. 458, assembly GCF_030406605.1. Lineage (NCBI taxonomy): Bacteria > Bacillati > Actinomycetota > Actinomycetes > Micrococcales > Microbacteriaceae > Curtobacterium > Curtobacterium sp. 458. The sequence goes on from NZ_CP129104.1 coordinate 1,242,929, forward strand.
GACACGTTCGAGGCGGGCCAGAAGGTCGACGTCGTCGGTACCTCCAAGGGCAAGGGCTTCGCCGGTGTCATGAAGCGTCACGGCTTCGCCGGCGTTTCCGCATCGCACGGTGCGCACCGCAACCACCGCAAGCCCGGTTCGATCGGCGCCTCGTCGACCCCGTCGCGTGTCTTCAAGGGCATGCGCATGGCCGGTCGCATGGGTGGCGAGCGCGTGACCGTCCTCAACCTCACGGTGCACGCCGTCGACGCCGAGAAGGGTCTGCTGCTCGTCAAGGGCGCCGTCCCCGGTGCTCGTGGCCGCTCCGTCTTCGTCCGCACCGCCGTGAAGGGTAAGTGATCATGGCCACCGAGACCGCAACCACGATCGACGTCCTCGACGCGACCGGGGCCGTCGCCGGCAGCATCGAGCTGCCCGCCGCGCTCTTCGACGTCGAGACCAACGTCCCGCTGATCCACCAGGTCGTCACCGCGCAGCTCGCCGCCGCGCGTCAGGGCACCCACAAGACCAAGAACCGCGGCGAGGTCCGCGGCGCCGGTCGCAAGCCGTTCAAGCAGAAGGGCACCGGCCGCTCCCGTCAGGGCTCGGTCCGCGCTCCGGAGCACACCGGCGGTGGCGTCGTCCACGGACCGACCCCGCGCGACTACTCGCAGCGCACCCCGAAGAAGATGATCGCCGCTGCTCTGCTCGGCTCGCTCTCGGACCGCGCCCGCGGTGGCCGCATCTCCGCGGTGGAGTCCTTCGTCCCGGCCGAGGTGCCGTCGACCAAGACCGCCCGCACGCTCCTCGAGAAGGTCGCGCCCGTCAAGAACGTGCTCGTCGTGCTCGAGCAGGACGACGAGCTCACGCTCAAGTCGATCCGCAACCTGCCGGGTGTCCACGCACTCTCGTACGGCCAGCTCAACGCCTACGACGTGCTCAAGTCCGACGCCCTCGTCTTCAGCAAGAGCGCACTCGACGCCTTCATCGCGTCGAAGTCCGCGAAGGAGGTCTCCGCATGAGCGGCTTCAACAAGGACCCGCGCGACATCATCATCTCGCCGGTCGTCTCGGAGAAGAGCTACGGCCTGATCGACCAGGGCAAGTACACGTTCATCGTGGACCCCCGTTCGAACAAGACCGAGATCAAGCTCGCCATCGAGAAGATCTTCGACGTCAAGGTCGCGAGCATCAACACGCTGAACCGTCCGGGCAAGACCCGTCGCACGCGTTTCGGCATGGGCAAGCGCAAGGACACCAAGCGCGCCATCGTGACGCTCAAGTCCGGTTCGATCGACATCTTCACGGCTGTCGGCTGAGGACCAGAGGGATAAATCATGGCTATTCGTAACTACAAGCCGACGACCCCCGGTCGTCGCGGCTCGTCGGTCGCCGACTTCGCCGAGATCACCCGTTCGACGCCGGAGAAGTCGCTGCTTCGTCCGCTGCCGAAGACCGGTGGGCGCAACAGCTCCGGCCGCATCACGACCCGTCACATCGGTGGTGGCCACAAGCGCCAGTACCGCGTGATCGACTTCCGTCGTCACGACAAGGACGGCGTCGACGCCAAGGTCGCACACATCGAGTACGACCCGAACCGCACCGCGCGCATCGCGCTCCTGCACTACGTGGACGGCACGAAGCGCTACATCATCGCGCCGAACAAGCTCAAGCAGGGCGACGTCGTCGAGCAGGGCCCCGGCGCCGACATCAAGCCCGGCAACAACCTGCCGCTGCGCAACATCCCCGTCGGTACCGTGATCCACGCGATCGAGCTCCGCCCCGGTGGCGGCGCGAAGATGGCCCGGTCCGCCGGTGCCTCGGTGCGTCTCGTCGCCAAGGACGGCCCCTACGCGCAGCTCCGCCTGCCGTCGGGCGAGGTCCGCAACGTCGACGCCCGCTGCCGCGCCACCATCGGCGAGGTCGGCAACGCCGAGCAGTCCAACATCAACTGGGGCAAGGCCGGCCGCATGCGCTGGAAGGGCGTTCGCCCGACCGTGCGTGGTGTCGCCATGAACCCGGTCGACCACCCGCACGGTGGTGGTGAGGGCAAGACCTCCGGTGGTCGTCACCCGGTCAGCCCGTGGGGTCAGGCCGAGGGCCGGACGCGCAAGCCGAACAAGCCGAGCGACAAGCTCATCGTCCGTCGCCGTAACGCCGGCAAGAAGCGCAAGTAGGAGTTCAGAAGATGCCACGCAGTCTGAAGAAGGGCCCCTTCGTCGACGAGCACCTGCTCCGCAAGGTCGTCACGCAGAACGAGGCCAACACCAAGAACGTGATCCGCACCTGGTCGCGTCGCTCGATGATCGTCCCGAACATGCTCGGGCACACGATCGCCGTGCACGACGGCCGCAAGCACATCCCGGTGTTCGTCACCGAGTCGATGGTCGGTCACAAGCTCGGCGAGTTCGCGCCGACCCGCACCTTCCGTGGTCACGTGAAGGACGACAAGAAGGGCCGTCGCCGCTAACGCGGGGACGCAGAGGAGGAACGAAATGGTGGAGTCGATCGCACGCGTGCGACACATCCGCGTCACGCCTCAGAAGGCCCGTCGCGTCATCGAGCTGATCCGCGGCAAGCAGGCCCACGAGGCGCTCGCCATCCTGAAGTTCGCGCCGCAGGCCGCTTCGGAGCCCGTGTACAAGCTGGTCGCCTCGGCGATCGCGAACGCCCGGGTGAAGGCGGACTCGACGAACAGCTTCCTCGACGAGCGCGACCTCTACGTGAGCCGCGTCTTCGTCGACGAGGGCACGACCCTGAAGCGGTTCCAGCCGCGTGCCCAGGGCCGCGCCTTCCGCATCAACAAGCGCACCAGCCACATCACGGTCGTCCTCGCGACGCCGGAAGAGGCTGAGGCCGCCGCGACGAGCAAGAAGGCGAGCAAGTAATGGGCCAGAAGGTCAACCCGTACGGCTTCCGTCTCGGGATCACGACGGACCACGTCTCGCACTGGTTCACCGACAGCACCAAGGCCGGTCAGCGCTACGCCGACTACGTGGCCGAGGACATCAAGGTGCGCGAGTACCTGAAGAAGACCCTCGACCGTGCCGGCGTCGCCCGCATCGAGCTCGAGCGCACCCGTGACCGTGTCCGCGTGGACATCCACACGGCGCGTCCGGGCATCGTCATCGGTCGTCGCGGTGCCGAGGCCGAGCGCGTCCGCGGTGAGCTCGAGAAGCTCACCAAGAAGCAGATCCAGCTCAACATCCTCGAGGTCAAGAACCCCGAGACCGAGGCCCAGCTGGTCGCGCAGGGCATCGCCGAGCAGCTCTCCGCCCGTGTCGCGTTCCGTCGCGCCATGCGCAAGGGCCTGCAGGGTGCACAGCGCGCCGGCGCCAAGGGTGTCCGCATCCAGGTGTCGGGTCGTCTCGGCGGCGCCGAGATGTCGCGCTCGGAGTTCTACCGCGAGGGCCGCGTGCCCCTGCACACGCTCCGCGCGAACATCGACTACGGCTTCTACGAGGCCCGGACCACGTTCGGCCGCATCGGCGTGAAGGTCTGGATCTACAAGGGCGACATCACGAACAAGGAGCTCGCTCGCGAGCAGGCGAACCAGCGTTCGTCGCGCCCGGAGCGTCGTGGCGGCCCCCGTGGCGAGCGCGGCGACCGTCGTGGCGGCGACCGTGGCGGCCGTCAGCAGCAGGCCCCGCAGGACGCGCCGGCCGGCGCAGGAGTTGAGGCGTAACCATGCTTATCCCCCGTCGAGTCAAGCACCGCAAGCAGCACCACCCGAAGCGTTCGGGTCAGGCGACCGGTGGCACCAAGGTCAGCTTCGGCGACTTCGGTATCCAGGCGCTCACCCCGGCGTACGTGACCAACCGGCAGATCGAGTCCGCTCGTATCGCCATGACCCGTCACATCAAGCGTGGCGGCAAGGTCTGGATCAACATCTACCCGGACCGTCCGCTCACGAAGAAGCCGGCCGAGACCCGCATGGGTTCCGGTAAGGGTTCCCCCGAGTGGTGGGTCGCCAACGTCAAGCCGGGTCGTGTGCTCTTCGAGCTCTCCGGCGTCAACGAGGACATCGCCCGCGAGGCGTTGACCCGTGCAATCCACAAGCTGCCCCTCAAGGCACGCATCATCAAGCGCGAGGAGGGCGACGCATAATGGCGATCGGTTCCAAGGAGCTCCGTCCGACTGAGCTCGACACGTTCGAGAACGAGCGGCTCGCCGACGAGCTGAAGAAGGCCAAGGAGGAGCTGTTCAACCTCCGCTTCCAGTCGGCCACCGGCCAGCTGGAGAGCCACGGTCGTCTTCGTGCCGTCAAGCGCGACATCGCCCGCATCTACACCGTCCTCCGCGAGCGCGAGCTCGGCATCCGTGCCACCCCCGCGCCCGTCGAGACCGCCCCGAAGGCCAAGAAGTCGACGAAGAAGGCTGACAAGCCCGCCGAGTCGACCGAGGCCGAGACCGCCGAGGAGAACTGATGGCGAACGAAGAGAACACCTCCGCCGCCTCGACCCGCGGCTACCGCAAGACGCGCCGCGGCTACGTGACGAGCGACAAGATGGACAAGACCATCGTGGTCGAGGTCGAGGACCGCGTGAAGCACGCGCTCTACGGCAAGATCATCCGCCGCACGTCCAAGGTGAAGGCCCACGACGAGCTCGGCACCGCTGGTGTCGGCGACCTCGTCGTGATCAGCGAGACCCGTCCCCTCAGCGCCTCCAAGCGCTGGCGCCTGGTCGAGATCCTCGAGAAGGCCAAGTAGGCCCCCGCCTGCTTCGGAACAGGAGACAACAGTGATTCAGCAGGAATCCCGCCTGAAGGTCGCCGACAACACGGGTGCCAAGGAGATCTTGACCATCCGCGTGCTCGGCGGCTCGGGCCGTCGCTACGCCGGTCTCGGTGACGTCATCGTCGCCACGGTGAAGGACGCCATCCCCGGCGGCAACGTGAAGAAGGGTGACGTCGTCAAGGCGGTCATCGTTCGCACCAAGAAGGAGACCCGTCGTCAGGACGGCTCCTACATCAAGTTCGACGAGAACGCGGCAGTGATCCTCAAGGCTGACGGCGACCCGCGCGGCACGCGCATCTTCGGTCCGGTCGGTCGTGAGCTCCGTGACAAGAAGTTCATGAAGATCATCTCGCTCGCGCCGGAGGTGCTGTAAGCCATGGCGAACATCAAGAAGGGTGACCTCGTCGAGGTCATCACGGGCGCCACGCAGGAGCGTGGCGGCGACCGCGGCAAGCAGGGCAAGGTCATCGAGGTGCTCGTTGACTCGGAGCGCGTCGTCGTCGAGGGCGTGAACTTCGTCACGAAGCACGTCCGCGTCGGCCAGACCCAGCGTGGTTCGAAGACCGGTGGCATCGAGCAGCACGAGGCTCCGATCCACGTCTCGAACGTCGCCATCGTCGACCCGAAGACCAAGAAGCCGACCCGCGTCGGCTTCCGTACCGAAGAGGTGGAGAAGGACGGCGTCAAGAAGACCGTCCGCGTCCGCTACGCCAAGAAGTCGGGTGAGAAGCTCTGATGACCGACACGACTGCCGCGCCGGCGACCAAGGTCGAGCCGCGCCTCAAGCAGAAGTACAAGAACGAGATCAAGGCTGCCCTCACCGAGCAGTTCGGGTACGCGAACGTCAACCAGGTCCCCGGCCTGGTCAAGGTCGTCGTGAACACCGGCGTCGGCGAGGCCGCTCGTGACTCGAAGATCATCGAGGGGGCCATCAAGGACCTCACGGCGATCACGGGTCAGAAGCCCCAGGTCAACATCGCTCGCAAGTCCATCGCGCAGTTCAAGCTGCGCGAGGGTCAGGCGATCGGTGCGCACGTCACCCTCCGCGGTGACCGCGCCTGGGAGTTCCTCGACCGCCTGATCTCCCTCGCCCTGCCCCGCATCCGCGACTTCCGCGGCCTCAGCGACAAGCAGTTCGACGGGAACGGCAACTACACGTTCGGTCTCACGGAGCAGTCCGTGTTCCACGAGATCGACCAGGACCGCATCGACCGCGTGCGTGGCTTCGACATCACCGTCGTGACCACCGCGAAGTCGGACGACGAGGGCCGCGCGCTGCTCAAGCAGCTCGGGTTCCCGTTCCGTTCTGCCGAGCAGACGGTCTAAGATACTTCGGGCGGTGCGGGCCGGAGGATTCACGTCCTCCGGCCCGCACGCACGAACACACAGGTCTCCGGGAACCGCCCGGGGACCCCGATCGCTCAGGTCGGCATTCGTGGAACGGGTGTCGAAACCAGGCGAGAATGGATACGCATCATGACGATGACCGATCCGGTCGCAGACATGCTGACCAGATTGCGGAACGCGAACTCGGCGCACCACGACGCCGTCTCGCTTCCCAGCTCCAAGCTGAAGAAGAACATCGCTGAGATCCTCAAGCGCGAGGGTTACATCAGCGAGTGGAAGATCGAGGACGCCCGCGTCGGGCAGACCCTCACGATCGACCTGAAGTACGGCCCCGAGCGCGAGCGCTCGATCGCCGGCATCAAGCGCGTCTCGAAGCCGGGCCTCCGGGTCTACGCGAAGTCGACGGAGATCCCCCAGGTCCTCGGTGGCCTCGGCGTGGCGATCCTCTCGACGTCGTCCGGCCTCCTGACCGACCGCGAAGCCGAGCAGAAGGGCGTGGGTGGGGAAGTCCTCGCCTACGTGTGGTGATCGACAATGTCTCGAATCGGACGTCTTCCCATCGACATCCCCGCCGGCGTGACCGTCTCCATCGACGGCCAGAACGTGGCGGTCAAGGGCCCGAAGGGCGAGCTCGCGCTCGTCGTTGCTGAGCCCATCCAGGCCAAGGTCGAGGAGAACCAGGTCCTCGTCACCCGTCCGGACGACGAGCGCTCCTCGCGTTCGCTCCACGGCCTGACCCGCACCCTGATCGCGAACAACATCGTCGGTGTCACCCAGGGCTACTCCAAGGGCCTCGAGGTCGTCGGCACCGGTTACCGCGTGCAGGCGAAGGGCACCAGCGTCGAGTTCGCGCTGGGCTACTCCCACCCGATCACGGTCGAGGCGCCCGCAGGCATCTCGTTCGCCGTCGAGGGCAACAACAAGCTCACCGTGACCGGCATCGACAAGCAGGCCGTCGGCGAGGTGGCCGCCAACATCCGCAAGCTGCGCAAGCCCGAGCCCTACAAGGGCAAGGGTGTCCGCTACGCCGGCGAGATCGTGCGCCGCAAGGCCGGAAAGTCAGGTAAGTGATCATGGCTCTCGGTATCCGAGGAAAGAGCAAGTCGGCCGCCAAGGCGCGCCGTCACAACCGACTCCGCAAGAAGATCACCGGCACCGAGGCGCGCCCGCGTCTGGCCGTCACGCGTTCGTCGCGTCACGTGTTCGTGCAGGTCATCGACGACGCGAAGGGTCACACCCTCGCCAGCGCATCGACGATGGAGGCCGACCTCCGCTCGTTCGACGGCGACAAGACCGCCAAGGCCCGTCGCGTCGGTGAGCTCCTCGCCGAGCGCGCGAAGGCCGCCGGCGTCGAGGCCGTGGTCTTCGACCGTGGTGGCAGCAAGTACGCCGGTCGCGTCGCCGCGATCGCCGATGGCGCCCGTGAAGGAGGGCTGAACCTGTGAGCGACACCGCGAACACCACCAGCAACACCGCCAAGGAGACGACGACCGAGGCCGCGGCCACGGCCGAGCGTCCGGTCGAGACCGCCGCTGGCTCCGCGTCGAACAACCGCGACTCCGCCGACCAGCGCGGCCGTCGTGGCGGCGGGCGTGACCGTCAGCAGGGCCGCGACCGCAACAACCGCGGTGGCGACAGCCAGTTCCTCGAGCGCGTGGTGACCATCAACCGCGTCTCGAAGGTCGTCAAGGGTGGTCGTCGCTTCAGCTTCACGGCGCTCGTCGTCGTGGGTGACGGCAACGGCCTCGTGGGCGTCGGCTACGGCAAGGCCAAGGAGGTCCCGACGGCGATCTCCAAGGGCGTCGAGGAGGCGAAGAAGAACTTCTTCCGCGTCCCGCGCGTCGGCAACACCATCCCGCACCCGGTGCAGGGTGAGGCCGCTGCCGGTGTCGTGCTCCTGCGTCCGGCCGCTGCCGGTACCGGTGTCATCGCCGGTGGTCCGGTCCGCGCCGTGCTCGAGTGCGCCGGCATCCACGACGTCCTGAGCAAGTCGCTCGGCTCGTCGAACACCATCAACATCGTGCACGCGACCGTCGAGGCGCTGCAGCAGCTCGAGGAGCCCCGCGCGGTCGCAGTCCGCCGTGGCCTCGACGTCGACGCGGTCGTCCCGGCCCGTCTGCTGCGTGCCGAGGCCGCCGCAGCGCGTGCCGCGTCCGAGAAGGCAGGTGCGTGATGGCGACGCTGAAGATCACGCAGACGAAGTCCGTTATCAGCGAGAAGCAGTACCAGCGCGACACGCTCCGCAGCCTGGGTCTCAAGCGCATCGGCCAGACGGTCGAGCGTGAGGACAACTCCCAGAACCGCGGGTACGTCGCGACGGTCGCGCACCTCGTGAAGGTCGAGGAGGTCGACGCATGAGCGACGAGAAGAACGAGCGCGTGCAGGTCCTGAAGCTGCACCACCTCCGCCCGGCCACCGGTGCGAAGAAGGACCGCACCCGTGTGGGTCGCGGTGAGGGCTCGAAGGGCAAGACCGCCGGCCGCGGTACCAAGGGTCAGAAGGCTCGGTACCAGGTCAAGGTCGGCTTCGAGGGTGGGCAGATGCCGCTGCACATGCGCACCCCGAAGCTCCGCGGGTTCAAGAACCCGTTCCGTGTCGAGTACCAGGTCGTGAACCTGGACAAGATCGCGGAGCTCTACCCGAACGGTGGCGACGTCACCGTTGCGGACCTGGTGGCCAAGGGCGCCGTCCGCAAGAACGAGAAGGTCAAGGTTCTCGGTCAGGGCGACATCAACGTGAAGCTCACGGTCTCGGTCGACAAGGTCTCGGCGTCCGCCGCCGAGAAGATCGCGGCTGCTGGCGGCACCGTCTCCCAGTAACCCCCGTCGGCGGCCCGTGCGTTTGCGCACGGGCCGCCGTTACGGTTTCCTTGACAGTGGCCGGCGTCCGTCGGCCTGGTCGGCCCTGCCGACCGACACCGGAACGGTCGCGTTCGACGGCCCCGGTCCCAGAAGTTCGGAGTCCTCGTGTTCAGAGCGGTCGCGCGCATCATGCGCACCCCAGACCTTCGCAAGAAGATCGGCTTCACCCTCGCGATCATCGCGCTCTTCCGCCTGGGGTCGTACATCCCCGCCCCGTTCGTCGACTACGCGTCCGTGCAGAGCTGCCTCGCCAGCGCGTCCTCGCAGCAGGGTCTCTACGACCTGATCAACCTCTTCTCCGGCGGCGCGCTGCTGAAGCTCTCCGTCTTCGCGCTCGGCATCATGCCGTACATCACGTCGTCGATCATCGTGCAGCTCCTGCGCGTGGTCATCCCGCACTTCGACGCCCTCTACAAGGAGGGCCAGTCCGGTCAGGCCAAGCTGACGCAGTACACGCGCTACCTCACCATCGCGCTCGGTGTCCTGCAGTCCACCACCCTGATCACCGTCGCCCGCTCGGGTGCCCTGTTCGGCACGAACGCGTCGGCCTCCTGCTCGTCGATCATCTCGAACGACAGCTGGTACGCGATCATGCTGATGGTCATCACCCTGACCGCCGGCACCGGCCTCATCATGTGGATGGGCGAGCTCGTCACCGAGCGCGGCATCGGCAACGGCATGTCGCTGCTCATCTTCACGTCGATCGCGGCGCAGTTCCCGTCGGCGCTCTGGGCGATCGAGCAGTCGAACGGCTTCGAGCTGTTCCTGTTCGTGATCCTCGTCGGCCTGGTCATCATGATGGCCGTCGTCTTCGTGGAGCAGTCGCAGCGGCGCATCCCGGTCCAGTACGCCAAGCGCATGGTCGGGCGTCGGACGTTCGGCGGCAACAACACCTACATCCCGATCAAGGTGAACATGGCCGGCGTCGTGCCCGTCATCTTCGCCTCGTCGCTGCTGTACCTGCCGGCCCTCGTCGCGCAGTTCAACCAGCCCTCGGACGGCTCCGCGCCGGCCGCGTGGGTGACCTGGATCCAGAGCAACCTGACCTCGGGTGACAACTGGTTCTACATGGTCCTGTACTTCCTGCTCATCGTCGGGTTCACCTACTTCTACGTCGCGATCACCTTCAACCCCGAAGAGGTCGCCGACAACATGAAGAAGTACGGCGGCTTCATCCCGGGCATCCGTGCCGGACGCCCCACCGCCGAGTACCTCGACTACGTCCTGACCCGGGTGACGTTGCCCGGTTCGCTCTACCTCGGTCTGATCGCACTCATCCCGCTGGGCGCCCTCGCGTTCTTCGGTGCGAACCAGAACTTCCCGTTCGGTGGCGCCAGCATCCTCATCATCGTGGGTGTCGGCCTCGAGACCGTGAAGCAGATCGACTCCCAGCTCCAGCAACGTCACTACGAAGGGCTTCTCCGTTGAGCGCACGTCTCATCATCGTCGGACCTCCCGGAGCCGGGAAGGGCACGCAGGCCGGCCGCATCGCCGAGGCCTTCGGCGTCCCGGCGATCTCGACGGGCGACATCTTCCGCAAGAACGTCGCCGAGGGCACCCCGCTCGGCATCGAGGCGAAGAAGCTGATGGACGCCGGTGAGTACGTGCCGGACGAGCTGACGAACGAACTCGTGAAGTCGCGGCTGGCCGAGTCGGACGCCGAGCACGGCTTCCTGCTCGACGGCTACCCCCGCACGCTGAACCAGGTCGCGTACCTCGACGCGCTGCTGACCGAGCAGGGCACCCAGCTCGACGCCGTCGTGCAGCTCGTCGCGGACCAGGACGAACTCGTCGGTCGGCTCCTCAAGCGCGCGGAGGACCAGGGCCGCAGCGACGACAACGAGGACACGATCCGTCGTCGGCAGGAGGTCTACGTCGAGCAGACCGCCCCGATCGTCGGCGCCTACGCCGAGCGTGGGCTCGTGCTCGACGTCGACGGCCTCGGTGGCATCGACGAGGTCGGCGACCGCATCCAGTCGGCGCTCGCGTCCCGCGGGCTCACCGCGGGCGTCTGACCCCGAAGTGGTCCGCTTCCGCAGGCCCTCCGTCTACAAGACGCCGGAGGAGCTCCGCGCCATGGTGCGCCCGGGGCTGCTCACGGCACAGGCGCTCGACGCGGTGCGCGCCGCGGTCCGCCCCGGCATCACGACCGGTGAACTCGACGCGATCGCGGAGCGGACCATCCGCGACGGTGGTGGCGTACCGAACTTCCAGCTCGTCCCCGGCTACCGGCACACCCTGTGCGTCTCCGTGAACGACGAGGTCGTCCACGGGATCCCGGGTGACCGGGTGGTGCAGCCCGGGGACATCGTGTCGGTGGACGCGGGTGCCGAGGTCGACGGGTGGAACGGCGACAGCGCCTTCACGATCGTCGTCCCCGGCGGCGACGCCGCGGTGTCCGAGGCGCGGCAGAAGCTCTGCGACACGACCGAACGGTCCTTGTGGCACGGGATCGCTGCGCTCGCCTCGGCGAAGCACCTCAACGAGGTCGGCGCCGCAGTCGAGGACGCCATCGAGGAGACCGGCGCCTGGGGCATCGTCGAGGACTACACAGGGCACGGCATCGGACGGTCCATGCACGAGGACCCACCCGTCTTCAACTACCGGGTGCGCGGCGCGGGTCCGGCGGTGAAGCCCGGCCTGGTCGTCGCGATCGAGCCGATGGTGACCGCGGGGACGATCGACAGCTCGACCGACGACGACGACTGGACGGTCCGGACGCTGGACGGGTCGGACGCCGCGCACTGGGAGCACAGCGTCGCGGTGCACGCCGACGGCATCTGGGTGACCACCGCCGCCGACGGCGGTGCTGCGGGCCTGGCCCCGCTGGGTGTGACGCCGGTCCCGATCCCGTAGGACGGGCCTCCAGGCGGTACCGCCCGTCATCGGGTCGCGACGGTGCCGCCCGGCAGCGGGTCGCGACGGTACCGGCTTGGAGGCGCGGCTCGTCCCCGCCCCGTCGGTTCAGTTGCCGACGGAGCAGGTCTGTTCGTCGGCGTTCTGTCCGGTGATCGAGGACGGCAGCGGCGTCGCGGTGGCCGTCGGCGTCGCCGACGACGCGGCCGCCGAGGACGACGTCCCGCCGGAGGAGGACGTCCCGCCGGAGGAGGACGTTGCGCCGGAGGAGGACGTTCCGCCGGAGGACGACGACGTCCCCGCGCTCGTCGACTCCTCGGACGCGCGTCCGGTGGTCGAGTCGGAGAGCGACGTCCGCTGGTCGGTCTGCAGCGCGACGTTGAGGACGTGTGCTGCTTCCTGCGACACGATCACCCGAGCGGTGTCCGCGGGGTCATCCACGACCGGGTACTGCACGAAGAGCATGTTCGACGTGCTCATGCCCCGGAGGGTGGTGGCGAGGCCGACGAGGCTACGGGCCTTCGCGAGGCCGTCGGAGAGCGTCATGTTCTGCAGGGCTGCCGTCGCGAGGCGGTAGAGCGTGACCGGGTCGGACAGGGTGTCGCCCGAGGTGATCTTCCGGAGCAGCGCCGAGAGGAACACCTGCTGCGAGCTGATGCGGGCGAGGTCGCTGCCGTCCCCGACGCCGTGGCGGGTGCGGAGGAACGCGAGCGCGTCGGAGCCCTGGAGCGTGTGCTCGCCGGCCGTGAGGTGGAGTCCGGTGTAGGTGTCGTTGATCGGCTGGGCCACGCAGACGTCGACGCCGCCGAGCGCGTTGGACATCGAGATGACGCCGTCGAAGGTGATGAGTCCGGCGTAGGGGATGCGGAGTCCGGTGAGGTTCTCGACAGTGTCGACGACGCAGGAGACCCCGCCGTTGCCGAGTGCGGTGTTGAACTGCGCCGAGGTCGACGCCGGGTACGTCGTCCCGGTGGCGGGGTTGCTGCACGCCGGGATCGGCACCATGAGGTCGCGCGGGAAGCTCACGGCGGTCAACTGCTGGTGGTCCTGCGAGATGTGCACGAGGATCGTGACGTCGTTCCGGGCGCCCTGCACGTCCTCGTCGGAGTCGAACTGGCCGATGCGGGTGTCGCTGCCGATGAGGAGGATGTTCGCGCCACCGGGCATCGCGGTGATGTCGGCGGTGTCCGCGACCTGCTGGTCGTCCTTGCTGAGCGCGACGGTCTTCGGCTTCGTCGCGAGTGTCCCACCGGCGATCGCGGCCACGCTGGTGCCGCTGACGAGGGCGACCGCCAGGACGGACGCGACGATCCCGAGGGCCGACGCCCAGGCGCGACGACGGGGCAGGCGTCCGTGGCGGGCCAGGGGGCCGCGGGTCTTCGGCACGGTTCTCTCCGTTCGGTGGGCTGCCGTGACACGGTACGGCCGGTGCACTCGAGACGGCCCAGAACGGGCCAGGCAACCACTGTGGAACGTTCAGGGTCCCGCCGGGAAGCCCCAGGTCGAGGGGCCGGAGCCGTCCGCACTTGGCAATCGGGCGTCTGGCAAGTAGGATCGATGTTTGGTGTGTCATGCCCTCCGGGCGTGGCGCCCGACCCGCAGACCGGCTCGGGGATCACACCGGTAATCCAACCAAGCGACAGTGAGGCTATGGCCAAGAAAGACGGCGTCATCGAGATCGAGGGCTCGGTGCTCGAAGCTCTGCCCAACGCGATGTTCCGCGTTGAGCTGACCAACGGACACAAGGTCCTCGCGCACATCTCCGGGAAGATGCGCCAGCACTACATCCGCATCCTCCCCGAGGACCGCGTGATCGTGGAGCTGAGCCCGTACGACCTGACCCGCGGCCGGATCGTCTACCGCTACAAGTGATCCGCGAGCTGGAAAGGAACGGCCCGGCGAACCCGCCGAGCACGAAGCCAGCGAGCACGAGGAACCAACCATGAAGGTCAACCCCAGCGTCAAGCCCATCTGCGAGCACTGCCGAGTGATCCGCCGGAAGGGCCGCGTCATGGTGATCTGCAAGAGCAACCCGCGCCACAAGCAGCGCCAGGGCTGAGCTCCCAGCAGGACCCACAACTCAACACCGAACACGCAGTACCAGAACCCGCGGCTCCGGCAGCGGGGGACACCTCGGGGCGGAGGCCCGGGCACCGGTACTGCGCCACACCTCCACCAACCACAGGAGCAGCCAGCACATGGCACGTCTAGCAGGCGTCGACATCCCGCGCGAGAAGCGCGTGGAGATCGCACTCACGTACATCTACGGCGTCGGCCGTACCCGGTCCGTCCAGGCCCTGGCCGAGACCGGCATCTCCGGCGACATCCGCGTCAAGGACCTCACCGACGACCAGCTCGTCGCCCTCCGCGACTACATCGAGGGCAACTTCAAGGTGGAGGGTGACCTCCGCCGCGAGGTCGCCGCCGACATCCGCCGCAAGGTCGAGATCGGTAGCTACGAGGGTCTCCGCCACCGTCGTGGTCTCCCGGTGCGCGGTCAGCGCACCAAGACCAACGCGCGTACCCGCAAGGGACCGAAGCGCACCGTGGCAGGCAAGAAGAAGGCCCGATAGGAGATCATCATGGCTACCCCCAAGACTGCCGCGCGCAAGCCGCGTCGCAAGGAGAAGAAGAACGTCGCCGTGGGCCAGGCCCACATCAAGAGCACGTTCAACAACACGATCGTCAGCATCACCGACCCGTCGGGTGCCGTCCTCAGCTGGGCGTCCTCGGGTGCCGTCGGCTTCAAGGGTTCGCGCAAGTCGACGCCGTTCGCGGCGCAGCTCGCCGCCGAGTCCGCCGCGCGTCAGGCGCAGGAGCACGGCGTCAAGAAGGTCGACGTCTTCGTGAAGGGTCCGGGTTCGGGCCGCGAGACCGCGATCCGTTCCCTCCAGGCCGCCGGCCTCGAGGTCGGTTCGATCAACGACGTCACGCCGCAGGCGCACAACGGGTGCCGCCCGCCCAAGCGTCGCCGCGTCTGACGCGAGGAGCAACCGGCCGTTCCCCGCTCGTTCCCTGACCGGGGCGAGCGGGGCCGGCCATTCCTGGTCGTTCGATCGCGCACGACGAGCCGTTCGCGGCCGTCGGTGCGCGTGATCACAACTCAACAGACCCGTCGGGGCCCGGTCGGCCCCGTCGTACCGCCGAGTGTCATATAGCGGACACTCCGCCGAAAGGAATCCCACAGTGCTCATTGCACAGCGCCCCACCCTGACCGAGGAGTCGATCTCCGAGCACCGCTCGCGCTTCGTCATCGAGCCGCTCGAGCCGGGCTTCGGTTACACCCTCGGCAACTCGCTGCGCCGCACGCTCCTCTCCTCGATCCCCGGCGCGGCCGTCACCAGCATCCGCATCGACGGCGTCCTCCACGAGTTCAGCACCGTTCCCGGTGTCAAGGAAGACGTCACCGAGATCATCCTCAACATCAAGAGCCTCGTCGTCTCCAGCGAGCACGACGAGCCGATCACCGCGTACCTGCGCAAGCAGGGTGCCGGTCAGGTCACCGCGGCGGACATCTCCGCCCCGGCCGGCGTCGAGATCCACAACCCGGACCTCGTCATCGCGACCCTGAACGACACCGCGCGGTTCGAGCTCGAGCTCACGATCGAGCGTGGCCGTGGCTACGTGTCGGCGACGCAGAACCGCTCGGAGTTCTCCGAGGCCGGTCAGATTCCGATCGACTCGATCTACTCGCCGGTCCTCAAGGTCACCTACCGCGTCGAGGCGACGCGTGCCGGTGAGCGCACGGACTTCGACCGCCTGGTCGTCGACGTCGAGACGAAGCCGGCGATCTCGCCGCGCGACGCCATCGCCTCGGCGGGCCGCACGCTGGTCGAGCTGTTCGGTCTCGCCCGCGAGCTGAACACGGCGGCCGAGGGCATCGAGATCGGCCCCGCGCCGGTCGACGCGGTGCTCTCGAACGAGCTGCAGACCCCCATCGAGGACCTCGACCTGTCGGTCCGCAGCTACAACTGCCTCAAGCGGGAGGGCATCAACACGGTGTCCGAGCTCGTCGCCCTCTCGGAGACGCAGCTCATGAACATCCGCAACTTCGGTCAGAAGTCGGTGGACGAGGTCAAGGACAAGCTCACCGAGCTCGGCCTGTCCCTCAAGGACACCGTCCCCGGATTCGACGGCGCCCACTTCTACAGCGGGTACGACGAGGACGAGTCCAACAACTGACCTCGCGCGCGAGCGCACGCGTGCTGAGTCAGCGCGCACCACCATCACCACTGGAGAACTGACATGCCGAAGCCCACCAAGGGCCCCCGCCTCGGTGGCGGTCCCGCCCACGAGCGCCTGCTCCTGAGCAACCTCGCCAACGCCCTCTTCACGCACGGCCGCATCACCACGACCGAGACGAAGGCCAAGCGCCTCCGCCCGGTCGCCGAGCGGCTCATCACGTTCGCGAAGCGCGGCGACCTGCACGCCCGTCGTCGTGTGATCAGCATCCTG
Organism: Curtobacterium sp. 458; assembly: GCF_030406605.1. Lineage (NCBI taxonomy): Bacteria > Bacillati > Actinomycetota > Actinomycetes > Micrococcales > Microbacteriaceae > Curtobacterium > Curtobacterium sp. 458. The sequence goes on from NZ_CP129104.1 coordinate 1,259,164, forward strand.
CGCGACAAGTCCGTCGTGCACACGCTGTTCACCGAGATCGCCCCGCAGGTCGAGGACCGTCAGGGCGGCTACACCCGCATCACGAAGCTCGGTTTCCGCAAGGGCGACAACGCTCCCCTCGCGTCGATCGAGCTCGTCCTCGAGCCGGTGTCGGGCAAGCCCGCCCCGGTGAAGCGCGACGCGGCTCCGGCCGCCGCCGCCCCGGTCGAGGAGCCGGCCGCTGACGAGGCCCCGGTCGACGAGACCGAGACCACCGAGGAGTCCGCGCCGGTCGAGGCCGAGACCGAGACCGAGGCTGCCGCCGAGGTCGAGGACGACGCTGCCGCCAAGGCGGACGACACGAAGGCCGACGACGCCAAGTAGTCACCAGCACCATACGAGAAAGCCCCCGCGACGCACGTCGCGGGGGCTTCCTCGTGTCCGGTGCCGGGAAGCGGGTCGGGACGCGACCGCGCGTCGGACGGGAGGCACGGTGCCGGCCCGCCACGCGCCTCCCGGCCCTCCCCGCGCAGCACGGACCGGACGGCCACGGCTCACAGGCGCACCCACGTAACCTCGCCGACGCCATGGCACGAGCAGAACGCATCACGGGAGCCGGACGCCGCATCTGGCGGTGGAGCCGCGACTCCGGCACCCAGCCGCGCCTGCTGCTCGCCGCGAAGGCGGCTCTGGCCGCGACCATCGCGTGGGTCCTCGCCAAGTACGCCCCGGGCGTCGCGGCCGAGTACCCGTACTACGCGCCCCTCGGCGCGATCGTCGCCATGCGGACGACCGTGTTCGCCGGCATCCGTTCGGGCGTGCAGACGCTCGTGGGCATCACCCTCGGGATCGTCATCGCCTGGGTGACCATGCTCGTCGGCGACCCCGGCGTGATCGCGGTCGCCCTCGCGGTCGGCATCGGTGTCCTCGTGAGCGGGTTCCGGATCCTCGGTGAGGGGTACTCCTGGGTGCCGATGGCCGCGCTCTTCGTGCTGCTCGTCGGCGGCGGCAACGCGGAGGGCTACTCGTTCGCGTACATCGTGCAGATGGCCATCGGGATCGCGATCGGCCTCGCCGTGAACTTCGCCGTGTTCCCGCCGCTGCACTTCTGGGACGCGGAGCGCCGCATCGACCAGGTGAACGCGGTGCTCGCGCAGCAGCTCGACGACCTGGCGGACGTGCTCGTGGACGGTGAGCCCGACACCGCCGCGTGGGACCGGCAGCAGGAGCGGCTCGACAAGGCCATCGCGGACGTGCGGGACCGGGTCGCCACCGCACAGGAGAGCCGGCGGATGAACCCGCGTGGTGCGCTCCGTGGTTCCCGAGCGCGCCTGCAGTCGGACGGTGCCCGGTTCCGTGCGGTCGAACGTGCTGCCTGGTACACGACGGACCTCACCGAGCTCGTCGCGCGCTCCGGCCCTGTGGCCGACAACGTCGGACGGCCGGACCCCGCCTTCGCCGAGCCGTTCGCGGCCGCACTAAGGCAGGTGGCGTGCGTGGTCCGGGGCGACTGCCCGGCGGAGGAGGGGGACGAAGCCCTCGCGACGCTCGAGGCGGCGCTCGACGCGAGTCGGTCGAACCCGTCCCAGGTCACCGTGACGGCGAGTGCGATCGTGGCGCTGCGGGGTGTCATCGAGTCCGAGAAGCGGGCGACGGAGGACATCGACACCGACACCGGGCCGTTCGGGAAGAAGCAGACCGGACGGTGAGCGGGCCAGCGGTCCTCGACGAAGATAACACGTAGGTTATAGAGTGCGTGCATGCACGCCTTCGACGTCCTCGGTGACCCGGTTCGACGACGTCTGACCGAGCTCCTGGCCACTGGCGATCGCCCCGCGGGCGAGTTGGTCGACGTCATCGCATCGGAGTTCGGGATCTCGCAGCCGGCGGTCTCGCGGCACCTGCGGGTCTTGCGCGAGGCGGGTTTCGCATCGTCGGAGGCACACGGGACTGCCCGCATCTACCGCCTCGAGCCCCGCGTGGTGGCCGAGCTCGACGGAGCCGTCGAACGCTACCGCGCGCTCTGGCGACAACGACTCGATGCGCTGGGCACCGAGATCGCCAGGGGGCAGCGCGAGGCTCGACCGGCGGCAGATGAGCCCGATCACACGACCAGAAGACCCGCACGACACGACGAGGAGTCCTGACATGCGCACCACCGACGGCACCGCAGAACCGCTCTCCGAGGGCGGGTACCTCATCCGCTTCGCCCAGACCTACCCGACCACCCCGGAAGACCTCTGGCACGCGGTGACCGACCGCGAGCGACTCTCCCGGTGGATGGCCCCGTACGAGGGCGACCTGCGACTCGGCGGGCACTGGACCGCCCGTTACGACGACGGGAGCGTGTTCACCGTCGGGCAGGTCACAGCGTGCGACCCGCCCCGGAGCTTCACGACCACCTGGCACGCCGTCGAGGAGCAGCAGACCACGATCACGGTCACGGTCGAGCCGACGGAGCACGGTGCGTCGCTCCGGCTCGAGCACCAGGGTGTCGGCAGCATCGACTACCTCGCCGGGTGGCACACGTACCTCGAGCTGCTCGAGCTCGACCTGGACGGCGACACGGCCGCAGCCGCGACGTTCGACTGGGATGCCCGGTACCGGGAGCTCCGGACGCGGTACCGGGAGAACGGCGCGGGAGGCGTGACGCCCGAGCGTCCGTAGACTCGGGTCGTGACCGCGCGTCCCCGTCTCGCCGTCCTCGGACCCGTGCTGGTCGAGGGGACGACTGGGACGCCCACCGCCGTCACCGGCGCGCTCGCGCGGTCGTTCCTCACCGCGCTGGTCCTGGCGCCCGGGCTCGGCGTGTCGACCGACTCGCTCATCGACGGCCTCTGGCCCGGCGAGCAGCCCCGTGCGGCACGGGCGGCGCTCCAGACCATGGTGTCGCGCCTGCGCCGGACGACCGCCGACGGGCTCGTCCGCTCCACCACGACGGGATACGCCCTCGGGTGCGACGCGGACGACGTCGACCTGCTCCGGGCGGAGCGCGCGGCGTCGTCGACCGACGTCGGTGCCGTGGAAGGCGCACTCGTGCTCTGGCGGGGTGCTCCCGGCGAGGACGTCGACGGTGACCTCGGCGACGCGCTCGCCGCCCGGGCCGCCACCGCACGCGGCGCCCTGCGTCGAACGCTCGGAGCAGTCCTGCTCGAGGCCGGACGAGCGGACGAGGCGGTCGCGGTCTGGCGGTCCGCCGCCGAGGCGGACCCCTTCGACGAGGTCACGGTCGCGGGCACGATGCGTGCGCTCGACGCTGCCGGCCGACCGGCCGAGGCGCTCGCCGTGTTCGCCGCGCACCGTGACCGGCTGGTCGACGAACTCGGTGCCGACCCCTCCGGCGACCTCGTCCGACTGAACGCGGACCTCCTGCGCCGGTCGGCAGACCAGGTGGGGCGGGCGCGACACATCGGCCTGCGGGCTGCGCCGAACCGGTTGGTCGGACGGGAGGCCGACCTCGCCGCCGTCACGGACCTCCTGTCCCGGGAGCGGTTGGTCACGGTCCTCGGTGCGGGTGGGCTCGGGAAGACCCGCCTCGCCCAGGCGGTCGCGGCGGCGCTGCCGGACGACGTCGGCGTCGTCGTGGTGGAGCTCGCGTCCGTCGCGGCGCCCGAGGACGTCCTCCCCGCGCTCGGTGCGGTGCTCGGGATCGTGGAGGTCAGATCGGCCCGGACGCTGCGCGACGCCGTGGTGAGCGACCTGTCGGCCAGGGTCGTCAGATCGCTGTCGGACGGGCCGACGGTGCTCGTGCTCGACAACTGCGAGCACCTGCTCGAGCCGGTCGCCACGCTGACCGCCGAGCTGCTCGCCGCGGCCCCGGACCTGCGGGTGCTCGCCACGTCGAGGGCGCCCCTCGCGATCGCCGGTGAGGTCGTGGCGCCCCTGGCGCCCCTGCCGGTCGAGGCGGACGGTGCCGCGGTGCGCCTGTTCACCGAGCGTGCCCGCGCGGCCCGCCCCGGCGCGGTGCTGCCGGTGGACGCCGTCCGCCGGATCTGCACCCGTCTCGACGGCTCACCCCTCGCGATCGAGCTCGCCGCCGCACGGATCCGAGGCATGAGCACGGACGAGATCGAACGGCGTCTCGACGACCGCTTCGCGTTGCTGCGGGGCGGCGACCGGAGCGCCCCGGAACGGCACCGCACCCTGCTCGCGGTCATCGAGTGGAGCTGGCACCTGCTCGACGACGGCGCCCGCGACCTCCTGCCCCGACTCGCGCTCTTCCCCGACGGGCTCGCGGTGGACGCGGTGGAGGCGGTCGCGGCCCCGGATCAGGCCGACGCACTGGACGATCTCGCCGACCTCGTCGAGCAGTCCCTCGTGCAACTCGTCGAACACGAGGGCGAGCCGGTCCGCTACCGCCTGCTCGAGACCGTCCGGGAGTTCGGCGCGGCGCGGCTCCGCGACCTCGGACGCACCGACGAGGTCCGACGTGCGATGCTCGGGTGGGCCCACGGCTTCGGCACCACCCACGACCTGTTCGCCATCGTCGGCCCGGAGCAGCTCGGCCGGTTCCACGAGGTCCGCCGCGAAGCCGACAACCTCGTCGGGCTCCTGCGATGGGCGCTCCGCGACGAGGACGCCGGGGCGACCGCGGCGGTGTTCGCTGCCCTCGGTGCTTACTGGACGCTCCGTGGCACGCAGGAGGAGATCACCGCGGTCGCTCCGGACGTCGTGACCGTCCTGCGGTCCCGCGAGCCGGCAGCGGCAGACCGCACCGCCGCGCACATCGGGCTCGTCGTCGCGGGTGGCGCGTCCGCGTTCGACGACCGCCGCACGACCGCGTGGGCCGTGTCGACGCTCCGCCGCTGGCGCCGGACCGCGACCGCCGACGATCCCGTCGTCGACGCCCTCGCCGCCCTCTTCGTCGAGCTCGGCCGCCCGGATGCCGCGACTGCACTCCTCGCCGGGTTCCGTGCCGATCCGGACGACCGCGTCGCCTGCATCGGGAACCTGCTCAGCGCCCCGCTCGCCGAGAACGGCGGGGAACCCGCCGAGGCGCTCCGCTTCGCCGTTGCCGCCCAGGACCTCGCGAACCGTGCCGGCGACGTGTGGACCACCGGGACCTCCGCGGTCACGATGACGCAGCTCCTCGCGCAGACGGGCCGGTACACGGATGCCTTGGACGCGGCCGAACGGGCACGGGGACGCCTCGAGCTCCTGGGCGCCGACGACGACCTGTCCGAGATCGCGTGGTCAGTCGGGCTCTGCGCCGCCGCGACCGGGGACGTCGACCGAGCCAGGTCGGTCGCCCGCGAGCTGCAGCACCGACCGGCCAGCGGTCGTGGCCCCGAGGCCGACGGTGCGATGGTTGCCCTGATCGCGCTGGCGATCGAGGCGGAGTGCCGGCGGGCGGAGGGCGACCCGGCAGCGGCCGCCGACCGGTACACGGCGGCGTGGGAGGCGGCATCGGAGCGGCGCGGACCCGCCCCGAACTGGCGGCTGATGGCCGGCGCCGCCCGCATCGCCGCGGTCGACGAGACCGCGGGCGGTCTCGACAGGCTCCGGCCGGCCGAGCGAGCCGTCGCGCGACGGATGCGGAACGCGACACTCGCCCTGCTCCGGGTCCGGCCGTGGTGGACCGACCTGCCCGTGGTCGGGACGACCCTCGCCGGACTGGCGCTCGCCGCCGCCCGCGAGGGATCCCTCGATGCGGCTGCGCGGTGCTGGGCACTGGCCGTGCGCTTCGGCACGCGGCAGGACTTCGCGGTGCTCTCGCACGAGCGGCTCCGGCCCGTGATCGCCGCGGCGGTCGGCACCGACGTGCTCCGCGACGCCGAGACGGCCTCGGCCCGGTGGGACCGGGACGAGGCCGTGGCGGCGACGCGCGTGGTGCTCGAGGACCTGCGGGCGGGGGCTCAGGCCTTCCGCATGTAGGTCCGCACGGTGAGTGGGGCGAAGACCGCGACGACGACCGCCGCGCCGAGGAGGCTGATCCAGAGGTCACCCGTCACCGCGCCGTGGTTCACGAGTTCACGGACCGCCGTGATGAGGTGCGAGATCGGGTTGACCTCGGTGAACCAGCGCAGCCAGCTCGGCAGGGTGTCGACGGGGACGAACGCGTTCGACAGGAACGTCAGCGGGAACAGCACGAGGTTCGCGATGCCGGAGACACTCGACGCCGTGCGCGCGACCACGCCGAAGTACGCGAAGATCCAGCTGATCGCCCACGCGACGACGATCACGAGGAGCCCGGCGAGCACGACGGCCGCGGGACCGCCCTCGGGCCGCAGACCCATGATGATCCCGACCGTGAAGGTGATCGTGGTCGCGATGGCGTAGCGGACGGTGTCGGCGAGCAGGGCTCCCGCGAGGGGTGCGATGCGCGCGATCGGGAGCGACTTGAAGCGGTCGAACACCCCCTTGTCCATGTCCTCGCGGAGCTGGACGCCGGTGACGATCGACGACGTGATGTTCGTCTGCACGAGGATGCCGGGGATGATCACGGGCAGGTAGCTGCCGATGTCGCCGGAGATCGCGCCGCCGAAGATGTACGTGAACATCACGGTGAAGACGATCGGCATGAGCGTGACGTCGAAGAGCTGCTCGGGCGTCCGGCGGATCTTCACGAGTCCGCGGTAGGCCATCGTGAACGACTGCCGGACGGTCGCGCCGAGTCCGGTGCTGCCGACGCCGGCGCGCGGCGTGACCCGGGGTGTCGAGGTCGGGGTGGGGGCGATGGTGGTCATGCGATGCTCCCTTCGAGCTCGCGGTCGGCGCCGTCGGTCGCGTCGGCGTCCGTCGGCCTGCCGGTGATGGTCAGGAAGACCTCGTCGAGCGTCGGCTTCTGCACGCTCATCTCGGCGAGGGAGATGCCCGCCTCGCGGAACGACACGAGCAGGTCGGTCACCCGGTCGGGGTCGGTCATCGGTGCGGTCAGCCGGGAGCCCTCGGGGCTCGCGACCGCGTCGACGCCGAGCGTGGTGCGCACGATCGTCCGCGCCGCGTCCAGCCGGAGCCCGTCGGTCAACCGGAGCTGCAGCGACGAGGTGCCGATCGAGGCCTTGAGCTCGTCACCCGTGCCCTCGGCGACGACGCGGCCGTGGTCGATGACGGCGATGCGGTCGGCGAGCTGGTCGGCCTCGTCGAGGTACTGCGTGGTCAGGAGCACCGTCGACCCGGTCGCGACGAGCTCCCGGATGGTGTCCCACATCTGCGCCCGGGTCCGCGGGTCCAGCCCGGTGGTGGGTTCGTCGAGGAAGATGAGCGGCGGCTGCGCGATCAGGCTCGCCGCGAGGTCGAGCCGACGACGCATGCCGCCCGAGAACGCCTTGAGCGGTCGGGACGCCGCCTCGGTCAGGCCGAAGCGGTCGAGCAGCTCGGACGACTTCGCCTTCGCGTCGCGACGGGAGAGCCCGAGCAGCCGCGAGAAGATGACGAGGTTCTCGGTCGCGCTGAGCGTCTCGTCGACGCTCGCGTACTGTCCGGTCACGCCGATGAGCGAGCGGACCGTCTGGGCCTCATGCCGGACGTCGTGCCCGAACACGCGGGCCTCGCCGGCGTCCGCCGTGAGCAGGGTCGCCAGCATCGAGATCGTGGTCGTCTTGCCGGCGCCGTTCGGGCCGAGCACGCTGTACACCGTGCCGGCCTCCACGCGGAGGTCGACACCGTCCACGGCGCGGTTCGTCCCGAAGGTCTTCACGAGGCCGGATGCCTCCACCGCGAGGGGTGTCGTGGTCATCGCAGGTTCCTTTCGTCGATGTCGGGGTCGATCGTGCAGCCGCCCGCTCACACGCCACTGACGCGCCGCTGACACCGCTACCGTGGGGGCGTGACCGACATCGAGACCCCCGACGGCGTGCGGCTCCGTCTCGACATCGCGTACGACGGAGCAGCCTTCTCCGGCTGGGCCCGCCAGCCGGGCCTCCGCACCGTGCAGGGCGCGCTCGAGTCGGCGCTCGCCACGGTCTTCACCCGGTGGGGCGAGCCGCCGGTCCTCACCGTCGCGGGCCGCACGGACGCCGGCGTGCACGCCACCGGACAGGTCGCCCACCTCGACCTCTCGCCCGAACAGTGGGGGGCGTTGCGGGCCAAGCGCGGCACCACCGGGCGCTCGCCGCTGGACGGTCTCGTGAAGCGGGTGAACGGCATCGCGGCGCCCGAGGGCGACGTCGTGGTCACGCGCGCCTCGATCGCCCCGGACGGGTTCGACGCCCGGTTCTCCCCCCTCTGGCGTCGCTACCAGTACCGGGTCGCGGACGCCGACACACCCCGCGACCCACGTCGTCGTGGACACACCACCTGGCACCCGACGCGTCTCGACCCCGCTGCGATGGAGCGCGGTGCGCTGGTGCTGCTCGGGCTGCACGACTTCGCGACCTTCTGCAAGCCGCGCGACGGGGCGACCACGATCCGGACGCTCCAGGAGTTCCGCTGGGACCGCGAGCCGGACGGCACACTGGTGGCGAGCCTCCAGGCCGACGCGTTCTGCCACTCCATGGTGCGCGCGATGGTCGGGGCGACCATCGCCGTCGGCGAGGGCCGCTTCGGCCTGGAGCGCCTCGAGGCGCTGCGGCGCGCGCAGCAGCGCACCAGCGAGTTCAAGGTGGCGCCGGCCCGCGGGCTCACCCTGACCGAGGTCGGCTACCCGGCCGACGACGCGCTCGCGGCGCGGGCCGACCAGACCCGTGCGCGCCGGACGGTGGACGGACCCGCCACCGGTACGGTCGGGGGATGAGCTCCCGCACCGCCCGGTCCGTCGTCTCCGTCGCGCCCGGTGTGGTGTTCGTCGAGGGACCGGTGTCGAACTGGGTCGTCCTCGCCGAGGAGGACGGGGTCGCCCTGATCGACGCCGGGTACCCCGCGGACACGGACCTCGTGCTCGACACCGTGCGCTGGGCGGGCCACGACCTCGACGACCTCCGCCGCGTGTACGTCACCCACGGGCACGTCGACCACGTCGGCGGCATCCCCGGGATCCTCGAACGGTTCCCGCGCGTCGAGGTGCTCGCCCACGCGGACGAGGTCGACAACGTCCGCGGTCCCGGGCGGCAGCAGGTCACCCCCGCGGAGATCGGCGGGCGGCTCGCGGCACCACGGGTGCTCCGGTGGCTCGCCCGGGCGATCGCGTCCGACGCGCTCCGACCGACGACCGTCCCGACCGTCCGCGCCTTCACCGCTGCGGACTTCGACGGCCGCGCGATCACCCCCTTCCCGGCCGACGGCCACACCGCCGGGTCGACGGCGTACCTCCTCCCGGCCGCGGACGCGATCGTCACGGGTGACGCGGTGGTGTCGCGGCACGACACGCAGCCGGCGTCCTGGGCGCCGCGCCCCCGGATGATCACGCCGTTCTTCACGGCCGACCCGGGACGGGCACTCGAGTCGGCGCGAGCGCTGCCGATGCCGGGCATCCTGCTCCCCGGTCACGGCCCGGCGGTGCACCGCGTCGGGTCGGAGTGGCTGCCCGTCCCGCACTGAGTCGTCCCGGGACGTTCGTACCGGGAAGCAATCATTTACCTGTCCGCAACCTGAGCGACCGTCCAGGCAGGTAGGTTCCGAGGGTCGTTGCCCCCCGACCGGGGGGAGCCAACCCACGAACGCGAAGGTCCTCATGCTCCGAACCGAACGCTCGGCGGGGGTGACGAGCCGCACGCTGGTGTGCGCCGTCACCGCCGCAGCCCTCGTCGCCGCCCCGCTCGTCGCCGCCGCCCCGGCGTCGGCGAACCCGGACGGCACCGGCCTCGTCATCGAGGAGGCCTACCTCAAGGGCGGCAGCGCGAACCAGCCGTTCACGAACAAGTTCGTCGAGCTCGGCAACCCGACCGACGCCCCGATCAGCGTGGACGGGTGGTCGCTCCAGTACCGCGCCGCGACCAGCACGGGTGCGCCGTCGGTCGGCAGGCTCGCCGGCTCGGTCCCCGCGCACGGCACGTACCTCGTGCAGATGGGGTCCAACGGGTCGACCGGTCAGGCGCTGCCCGAAGCCGACGCCGTCACGGGACTGAACCCGTCGGGGTCGACGGGCACGCTCGTCCTCGCCGACCAGGCGACCGCGCTGACCCTCCCCGCCGGTGCCGTCACGACCGGGACGCCCGGTGTCGTCGACCTGCTCGGCTACGGCACGTCGAACACCTTCGAGACCGCGGCCGCCACGACCGGCACCGCCAACTCGGTGCCGGACGCGCTGACCCGCACGGGCACGACCGACACGGACTCGAACGCGGCGGACTTCTCGCTGACGAGCACGGTCACCCCGGAGAACGCGGCCGGCGAGACGACCCAGCCGACGGACCCCACCGACCCGACGGACCCCACCGACCCGGGCACGCCGGCGACACCGGCCGAGCAGGTCACCATCGCGCAGCTGCAGGGGACGGCGGACACCTCGCCGTACGTCGGCAAGACCGTGCGCACGGACGGCGTCGTCACCGCCGTGTACGCCACGGGCGGGTTCAACGGCTACACGATCCAGACGGCCGGCACCGGCGGGGCGCTCGACCTGGCGACGCACACGGCGTCGGACGCCGTCTTCGTGTACTCCTCGGCCACCGCGGCGAAGGTCGCGATCGGCGACGTCGTGCGCCTCACGGGCGCGGTCTCCGAGTTCAACGGTCTGACCGAACTCACCGTCCCGACCGCCGCGGGTCTCGAGCAGCTCCCGAAGGACGGCGTCGCCAAGCCCGTGCCCGCGACGCTCACGTTCCCGCGCACCGACGCACAGCGCGAGTCGCTCGAGAGCATGCTCGTCGCGCCGCAGGGGGACTACACGGTCGCCGACAACTACACGACGAACCAGTACGGCGAGGTCGTGCTCGCGAGCGGGAAGCAGCGACTGCTCCAGCCGACGGAGGCCGCCCGTCCGGGCAGCGCCGCAGCCGCCGCGGTCGTCGCCGACAACGCCGCGCGCAAGGTCGTGCTCGACGACGGCGCGAGCACGAACTTCCTCAGCGCCGCCAACCAGTCGATCCCGGTCTCCTGGCTCACCCAGGGCCCGGTCACGGTCGGCGCCGCCGCGACCTTCGACGAGCCCGTCGTCCTCGACTTCCGGAACGACGCGTGGAAGTTCCAGCCGACCTCGCCGATCACCGGGGCCACCCCGGCAGCGGACCTGCCGGTGTCGTTCTCGAACGTCCGCACCGCAGCGCCGGAGAACGTCGGCGGGGACGTCAAGCTCGCCGGGTTCAACGTCCTGAACTACTTCCCGACGACCGGCGACCAGCTCACCGGCTGCACGTACTACACGGACCGTGACGGCGACCCCGTGACCGTCAAGGGCGGCTGCGACGCCCGTGGTGCGGCGAACGCGGACGACCTCGCCCGCCAGCAGGTGAAGATCGTCAAGGCGATCAACGGCCTCGGCGCCGACGTCGTGTCGCTCGAGGAGATCGAGAACTCGGCCCGCTTCGGCCAGGACCGCGACGCCGCCGTGGCCGCCCTCGTCGCCGCCCTCAACGAGGCCACCGGCAAGGACACCTGGGCCTACGCGAAGTCGCCGGCGAAGCTCCCGTCGAGCGAGGACGTCATCCGGCTCGCACTCATCTACAAGCAGGACCGCGTGCAGCCGGTCGGCGGGTCGACGATCCTCACCGACTCGACGGCGTTCGCCAACGCCCGGCAGCCCCTCGCCCAGGCGTTCGCGCCGGTCGTGACCGGGCCCGGCAAGGGCAAGGGCGTCGAGAAGCCGAAGAAGGCGGACACGTTCCTCGTCATCGCGAACCACTTCAAGTCGAAGGGCTCCGGCGAGGGCGCCGACGCCGACCAGGGCGACGGCCAGGGTGCGTCGAACGCCTCCCGTGTGGCGCAGTCGAAGGCGCTCGTGGCGTTCTCGACCGCGATGCAGAAGACCTCCGGCACCGACAAGGTGTTCATGCTCGGCGACTTCAACGCCTACAGCCAGGAGGACCCGGTGAAGGTCCTCGACGACGCCGGCTACACGGACCTCGGCCCGACCGAGGACCCGACCGAGTGGTCGTACGTCTTCAGCGGGCTGAGCGGGTCGCTCGACCACGTGTTCGCGTCGAAGGCGGCCGTGAAGACCGTCACCGGCGTGGACATCTGGAACATCAACTCGGTGGAGTCGGTCGGCCTCGAGTACTCGCGCTACGACTACAACGTCACGGACCTCTACCGCGACGACGTGTTCCGCGCGAGCGACCACGACCCGATCCTGGTGGGCATCGACCTGCCGGGCGTCGGGAAGCCCGGCGGGCCCGGTGACGGTCCGGGCAAGCCCGGTGACGGACCCGGGAAGCCCGGCAACAGCGGGACCGGCCCGATCGCGGCGGCCATCGCGGCGCTCATCGACTGGTTGCGCGGCCTCTTCGGGTGACGGCCGTCCTGACGGACGTGACCACCTGACGGACTGGAGGCGCGGTGCCAGCGGGCACCGTGCCTCCAGTCCGTTGCCGGGCGCGTTCGACAACGCGAGTCGCGTCGGGTAGGCTCTCTCCTTGGTCTGTGCGCCCCGTGCGCCGGACAGTCAGATGAGCCCTCCACCGGGCAGTTCCACGTGCATCGCGCGGGGAACACCCACCGGAGCGGGATTCACGGACTCCTCACCTCGACACGAAAGCAGCACACCTGTGACTCGTACGTTCTCCCCGAAGCCGGCAGACGTCCAGCACGACTGGATCGTCATCGACGCGACCGACGTCGTCCTCGGCCGCCTCGCCACCCACGCGGCTGCGCTCCTGCGCGGCAAGCACAAGGCCACCTTCGCCCAGCACATGGACATGGGTGACTACGTCATCATCATCAACGCGGACAAGGTCGCCCTCACCGGCTCCAAGCTCGCCAAGAAGGTCTACTACCGTCACTCGGGCTACCCGGGCGGCCTCACGGCGACCTCCTACCCGGAGATGCTCGAGAAGCACCCCACCCGCGCCGTCGAGAAGGCGATCCGCGGCATGCTGCCGAAGAACACCCTCGGCCGTGAGCAGCTCAAGAAGCTGAAGGTCTACGCCGGCGCGGAGCACCCGCACGCCGCGCAGCAGCCCAAGGCGTACACCTTCGACCAGGTCGCGCAGTAACGACGGCCACGACGACTTCAAGGACTGATACAACTCATGGCACAGATCGCTGACTCCCTCGACCAGACCCCGGAGAGCTTCACCACGGAGAGCGCACCCGCCGCTGCCGAGGCTGCTCCCCGCCAGATCCTCAACGTCTCGGGCGGTGCCGTCGGGCGCCGCAAGGAGGCCATCGCCCGCGTCCGCCTCGTCCCCGGTGGCGGCGCGTTCACCGTCAACGGCCGCACGCTCGAGGACTACTTCCCGAACAAGCTGCACCAGCAGCTGATCAACGACCCGTTCAAGGTGCTCGAGCTCCTCGGCGCCTACGACGTCACCGCCCGCATCACCGGTGGTGGCCCCTCGGGTCAGGCCGGTGCGCTCCGCCTCGCCATCGCGCGTGCGCTGAACGAGATCGACCGCGAGAACAACCGCCCGGCGCTCAAGAAGGCCGGCTTCCTCACCCGTGACGCCCGCGTCATCGAGCGCAAGAAGGCCGGTCTCAAGAAGGCCCGCAAGGCGTCGCAGTTCTCGAAGCGCTAGTCGCTCACCGAACCCGATCGCAATGCCGCGTCTGTTCGGTACCGACGGTGTTCGTGGTCTCGCCAACGGCGAGCTGACGGCCGCGCTGGCTCTGGGTCTCGCCCAGGCCAGCGCGGCCGTGCTCACACACGGACACCATGCGGACGCCCGTCGGGCGTCCGGTCGACCGCGCCCCCGCGCGGTCCTGGCGCGCGACCCACGCGTCTCCGGTGAGTTCCTCGGCGCGGCCGTCGCCGCCGGGCTCGCCTCCGCCGGCGTCGACGTGCTCGACGCCGGGGTCATCCCCACCCCCGCTGCCGCGTTCCTCGTCGCGGACATCGACGCCGACTTCGGCGTGATGATCTCCGCGTCGCACAACCCGGCCCCCGACAACGGGATCAAGTTCTTCGCCGCCGGCGGCCGCAAGCTGCCGGACGAGGTCGAGGACCGCATCGAAGCGGCCATGCACGACCACTCGGCGCCCACCCCGACCGGTGGCGACGTCGGGCGGATCACGCGCTTCGCCGACGCCGAGGACCGCTACGTCGTGCACCTGCTCGGCACGCTCCCGGCGCGGCTCGACGGCATCCACGTGGTGCTCGACTGCGCCAACGGTGCGGCCTCGGCCGTCTCGCCCGAGGTCTTCGTCAACGCCGGTGCCCGCGTCACCCTGATCGGCGCCGACCCCGACGGCGTGAACATCAACGACGGTGTCGGCTCGACCCACATCGACAACCTGGCGCGGGCCGTGCTCGAGGCGGGGGCCGACGTCGGCATCGCCCACGACGGCGACGCCGACCGCTGCCTCGCGGTGGACGCCGCGGGCAACGCCGTCGACGGTGACCAGATCATGGCGATCCTCGCGCTGTCGCTCAAGGAGCGCGGGCAGCTGGCGTCGGACACCCTCGTGGCGACCGTCATGTCGAACCTCGGGCTCTTCCGGGCCATGTCGGACGCCGGCATCTCGGTCGAGCAGACCGCCGTGGGGGACCGCTACGTGCTCGAGCGCATGAACGAGGGCGGGTTCTCCCTCGGCGGCGAGCAGTCCGGCCACGTCATCTTCCACGAGTACGCCACCACGGGCGACGGCATCCTCACGGGCCTGCACCTCGTCGCGGAGATGGCGCGGACGGGCAAGTCGCTCGCGCAGCTCGCGGAGTGCATGACGGTGTTCCCGCAGGTCCTGCTCAACGTCCGGGGCGTCGACCGCACCGGCCTCGACGACCAGGGCGTGCAGGAGGCCGTCGCGGCGCACACCGCTGCGCTCGGGGACTCCGGGCGCGTGCTGTTGCGCCCGTCCGGGACCGAGCCCGTCGTGCGGGTCATGGTCGAGGCGGCGTCGCAGGCCGATGCCGAGCGCATCGCCGAGGACCTCGCGGACGTCGTGCGTGCGCGGCTCGCGATCGAGGACGCCGCGTAGGGTCCGCCCGCCGAACCCTGCTGCTGCGACCGGCGCGAACCGCCGCCGCACAACCAAAGGCCCTCGGAACCACGTCATCGCGTGGTTCCGAGGGCCTTTGGTTGTGCGAGCGCGATCCGCGCCGCGTGCGCGTGCTCCCGCGCGAGCCCGCCGCGCGTCAGATCTTGCGGAGCAGCACCGAGTTGACCTTGTGGTTCGCGCCCTTCTTGAGCACGAGGGTCGCCCGGGAGCGCGTCGGCAGCACGTTCTCGATGAGGTTCGGCTCGTTGATGGCCCGCCACACCTCCGTCGCCGTGCGCACGGCGTCCTCGCGCGAGAGCGAGGCGAAGCGGTGGAAGAAGGAGTCCGGGCTGGAGAAGGCCTCCTCCTGCAGGGCGAGGAACCGGTCGACGTACCAGGACTCGATGTCCTTCGTCTTCGCGTCGACGTAGATCGTGAAGTCGAACAGGTCGGACAGCGCCAGACGCCCGTTGGTCGGTGCCGCGAGCACGTTGAGTCCCTCGACGATGAGGATGTCCGGCTGCCGGACGACCACCTCGGCGTCGGGCACGATGTCGTACACGAGGTGCGAGTAGAACGGCGCACGGACCTCGGCCGCACCGCTCTTCACCTGGCTGACGAACCGCAGCAGGGACCGACGGTCGTACGACTCCGGGAAGCCCTTGCGGTCCATGATCCCGCGGCGTTCGAGTTCGGCGTTCGGGTACAGGAACCCGTCCGTCGTCACGAGTTCGACCCGGGGCGTGTCCGGCCACCGCTTCGTGAGTTCGCGCAGGAGTCGTGCGACGGTCGACTTGCCGACCGCGACCGAGCCCGCGACACCGATGACGAACGGCGTCCTGCCGGCTCGTTCCCCGAGGAAGCTCGACGTCGACGCGTGCAGGTTCCGCGCGCCGGCCGCGTACAGCGTCAGGAGGCGTGACAGCGGCAGGTAGACCTCTTGGACCTCCTGCATGTCCAACCGGTCGCCGAGGCCGCGCAGCTGCACGATCTCGGTCTCGGTGAGGGACAGGTGCTCCCGCGGCGCGAGCTGTGCCCACTCGTCGCGGGGGATCTCCACGAAGGGGGTCGGGTGCGCGACGGTGGTGTCCGTGATCGGCATGGGGACGAGCGTACCGACGGGAGGCCCGGATCACGTGAGCAGGCGCGCTCCCGTGCACCGTGCCTCCAGTCCGGAGCCCGGTGCGCGTCCGCCGGACGCGGGCCGGTCTGCGCTCGGTGCGGTCAGGCGGGCAGGGCCGCCTCGATGGCGGCGACGACCTCGGGGTCGTCCGGCTTGGTCGTCGGACGGAAGCGCGTCACCCCGCCGTCGGGCGCGACGAGGAACTTCTCGAAGTTCCAGCTGACCCGGCCGGCCTTGCCCGCGCTGTCCGGGGTCTCCTTGAGTGCCTGGTACAGCGGGTGGGCGCCCTTGCCGTTGACCTTGACCTTCTCGGACATCGGGAACGTGACGCCCCACGTCGTCGAGCAGTACTCCTCGATCGCCTCGGACGAGCCGAGCTCCTGCAGGAACTGGTTGCTCGGGAAGCCGAGGACCGTGAAGCCGCGCGGGCCGTACTCCTTCTGCAGTGCCTCGAGCTGCTCGTACTGCGGCGCGAGGCCGCATCGCGAGGCGACGTTCACCACGAGCACCGCCTTGTCGGAGAACTGCCCGAACGTGGTGTGCTCACCGTGCAGCGTCGTGATCTCGATGTCGTCGAACCGTCCCATGTGACGGACGTTAGTCCACCAGGTCGAGATCAGCCTGTCGCCGGACGAAGGCCCGCATGTGCGGCACCGTGTAAGCGATCCGCCCTCGCTGCGGCGCGAACACGATGCCCTTGCCGATGAGTGCCTGACGCGCCTGACTGGTCGCCTTCGCGGGGACGCCCAGGCGGCTCGCGACTTCACCGGTCGAGGACTCACCCTCAGGGTCGTCGGACATCGCGACGAGGTACTGGCGCTCAGCGGGCGTCGCACTCGCCCAGCGCCCGGGGAAGAACCCGCTGTCCAGCTCGGCGTTCCCGCGTTCGATGGCTCCGTCGGCGTCCGCTCGGGTGATCCGCTTGTCCGCCGCCAGGTCCCACGCGGCAGATCCGTACGTCTGCAGGAAGTACGGGTAGCCGCCCGCTGCGTCGACGATGGTGTCGAGCGCGTCCGGGTCGAACGTGACCCCGGACCGCTGCGCCGGCAGGACGAGCGCGTCCGCAGCGGCCCCGGAGGGGAGCGACCCGATCTCGCGGTAGTCGAACAGGCGCTCCGCGTACGACTTCGCCGTGGTGAGCGCCCCGGGCACACTCGGCAGCCCGGCTCCGACCACGACGAACGGCCACTCGCGCTGGCCCGCCCGGTGCTGCACGGAGATCAACGCGGCGAGCAGCGCGGGTTCGAGGTCCTGGAGTTCGTCGACGAACAGCGCGAGCACCCGCTGCTGTTCGCGGAGTGCGGGCGCGAGGTCCTCGACGAGCTCTTCGAGGTCGATCTCGATCACGCCGGTGTCTGCGCGCCCGACCGAGGCCTCGACGTCGACGGAGAACCCCATGCCCCCGAACTGCACGCTGAACGCCTTCACCGTGGCCAACGCGTCCCGCACCGCGGAGGTCAGCGCCCTTCCTCGGTGCAGACGGCGTGCTGCGAGGGCGATCTCACGAGCGAGTCGCCGACGGGTGGTCTGCTGCCCCGAGTCCGATGTCTGCCCTTCCACGTCGACCACGAGCCAGCCGGCCGAGTCGGCCTGCGCCCGGAACTGGTTCAGCAGAACGGTCTTGCCGACTCCGCGGAGCCCGTGCAGGACGAGGCTGCGCGAGGTCTGGCCGCGACGGGACCGCGCGACCAGGAGGTCGAACGCGTCGACCTCGGGCTGGCGTCCGACGAGTTCCGGCGGCCGCAAGCCGGCACCGGGGGCGTACGGGTTCAGTTCGGCGCGCATCTCTCCCAATCTGATCCGGTCTGTGGTGGACATCAGACTACGGCAGAAACCGACAGATGACGAGACGGCATCGATCCGGCCGCTTCGCAGGGTCACCGCCCAGGCAGACCGTAGGATCGAGGCCATGTGTGGAATCGTCGGCTACGTCGGCAGCAACAGCAGTCAGGACGTGCTCCTCGGTGGACTCCGTCGGCTCGAGTACCGCGGCTACGACTCGGCGGGCATCGCCGTCGTGGACGCCGCATCGGACCTCGCCTCGGCCAAGAAGGCCGGCAAGCTCCAGGCGCTCGTCGACGAACTCGAGTCGCACCCCATCGCGGACGGCGGCACCGGCATCGGTCACACCCGCTGGGCCACGCACGGCGGGCCGACCGACGGCAACGCCCACCCGCACCTCGCGGACGGCGGCAAGCTCGCCCTCATCCACAACGGCATCATCGAGAACTTCGCCGAGCTCCGCGCCGAGCTGCAGGCCGAGGGCGTCGAGTTCCTCAGCGAGACCGACTCCGAGGTCGCGGCGCACCTCGTCGCGCGGTCGTTCCGCGAGACCGGGGACCTGACGGACGCCATGCAGCAGGCCGTGCAGTGGCTCGAGGGCGCGTTCACGCTCCTCGTCGTGCACGCCGACCAGCCCGGCGTCGTCGTCGGTGCCCGGCGGAACTCCCCGCTCGTGGTCGGCCTCGGCGACGGCGAGAACTTCATGGGCTCCGACGTCGCCGCGTTCGTCGCGTACACGCAGCGGGCCCTCGCGATCGGACAGGACGAGATCGCCACGATCCGCCCCGACGGCGTCGACGTGATCCACTTCGACGGCACCCCGGCGTCGCCGAGCGAGTTCGAGGTCAACTGGGACGCCTCGGCAGCCGACAAGGGCGGTTGGTCGTCCTTCATGGCGAAGGAGATCAGCGAGGAGCCCGAGGCCGTCGCGAAGACGATCCTCGGCCGCGTCCACGACGGCGCCGTCACCCTGACGGACCTCGACCCGATCGCCGAGCGCCTCGCGACCGTCGAGCGTGTCATCGTCATCGCGTGCGGGACCGCCGCGTACGCCGGCATCCTCGGCAAGTACGCGATCGAGCAGTGGGCCCGTGTCCCCGTCGAGGTCGAGCTCGCACACGAGTTCCGGTACCGCGACCCCGTGCTCGACGAGCGCACGCTCGTCGTCTCGATCAGCCAGTCGGGCGAGACCATGGACACGCTCATGGCCGTCAAGTACGCCCGTGAGCAGGGGGCGCAGGTCCTCTCCATCTGCAACACCCAGGGCGCGACGATCCCGCGCGAGTCCGACGCGGTCATCTACACGCACGCCGGACCCGAGGTCGCCGTGGCCTCGACGAAGGCGTTCATCGCGCAGGGTGTCGCGCTGTACCTGCTCGGGCTGCACCTCGCGACCCTCCGCGGGACGCTGACGGCCGAGCAGATCGCCGAGCAGGTCGCCGAGCTCGAGGGCCTCGCCCCGAAGCTGCAGCAGACCATCGACGACGCGTCCGGCATCAAGGACCTCGCCCGCTGGATGGCGGACACACGGAGCGTCCTGTTCCTCGGCCGCCACGTCGGGTACCCGATCGCGCTCGAGGGTGCGCTCAAGCTCAAGGAGCTCGCGTACATCCACGCCGAGGGCTTCGCCGCCGGTGAGCTCAAGCACGGTCCGATCGCCCTCATCGAGCCCGGGCAGATCGTCTTCGTCATCGTGCCGTCGCCGCGTGACAGCCGCTCGCTGCACCCGAAGGTGGTGTCGAACATCCAGGAGATCCGCGCCCGCGGCGCCCGGGTGATCGCCATCGCGGAAGAGGGTGACGCCGCCGTGCTGCCCTTCGCCGACGAGGTCCTGCGGATCCCGCTGGCGACGCCGCTGTTCGAGCCGCTGCTCGCGGTCGCGCCGCTGCACATGTTCGGCATGGAGCTCGCCGCGGCCAAGGGCCTCGACGTCGACCAGCCGCGCAACCTCGCGAAGTCGGTCACCGTCGAGTAGTCGCTCGTGATCATCGGCATCGGGGTGGACGTCGTCGACCTGGAACGCTTCCGTGGTGTGCTCGAGCGCACCCCGGCGCTCCGGACGCGCCTGTTCACCCCCGCCGAGCTCGTCCGCGACGGTGAACCCCGCCCTGCCGCGTCGCTCGCCGCGCGGTTCGCCGCCAAGGAAGCACTGATCAAGGCCTTCGGCACGAGCGCGGGCCTGAGCTGGCAGGAGCTCGAGGTCGTCGCGGACGACCAGCGGAACCCGTCGCTGACCCTCCACGAGGGTGCTCGGCGGGTGGCGGAGCAGCGTGGCGTGACGAGCGTGCACCTGTCGCTGTCGCACGATGGAGGGATCGCGACGGCGTTCGTGATCATCGAAGGGAAGTCGGATTGACCAGCCACTTGCGGTTGCCGCGCCGGTCGGCGCGGCTGCACCCGCGCCTCCAGGCCGGAGGGGGTGACGCGCGGTGAGCGCGTTCACCGGGATCACCGTCGACCGGGAGGCCCTCATCGCGAACTACGCGACCGTCGCCGAACAGGTGGCACCGTCCGGCGTCATCGCGGTCGTCAAGGCGAACGCGTACGGGCACGGCGCGGCCGACGCCGCGCGGGCCTTCGTGGACGCCGGGGCGGAGTGGCTCGGCGTCGCGGACATCGACGAGGGGATCGCCCTGCGCGAGGCCGGCATCGACGAGGGGACCCGCATCCTCGCGTGGCTGCACGCCCCAGACGAGGACTTCCGTCGCGCCGCGCAGCACGGCATCACACCGGCGGTCTCCAGCGTCTCGCAGCTGTCGGCAGCGGCCGACTCCGAGGTGCCCGCCGTGCACGTGTGCGTCGACACCGGGCTGAGCCGCAACGGCGCCGTCGAGTCGGAGTGGCCCGAGCTCTTCGAGACCGCCGGTCGGCTCGCCCGCAGCGGCTCCCGCACCCGTGTCGAGGGGCTCATGTCGCACCTGGCGAACGCCTCGCGGTCGGACGACCTCGACCAGGACGCCGCGCTCCAGCGTGCGCTCGACGGCCTCGCGGCGAACGGCATCGTGCCGGACATGGTGCACCTCGCGGCCAGCGCCGCGAGCATCGCCGTGCCGGAGACCCGCCGGGACATCGCGCGCGTCGGTGTCGCGCTGTACGGGCTGAGCCCCTTCGCGGACCGCACCTCGGCCGATCTCGGGCTCCGTCCCGCGATGCGCGTCACCGCGGCGGTGCTCCGGACCGTCCCGGTCCGCGCCGGCGAGGGCGCCAGCTACGGGTTCACCTGGCGCGCCGAGCACGACACCCGCCTCGCGGTCATCGGCCTCGGGTACGCGGACGGCTTCGACCGGGCGCTCGGCAACCACGTGTCGGTGCGCATCGGCGACCAGCGGTTCCCGGTCGTGGGCCGCGTCGCGATGAACGCCATGCACGTCGACATCGGTGACGCGGACGTACAGGTCGGCGACGAGGTCGTCCTCTGGGGCGACCCGGCGAACGGCGACCCCGCGGTCGAGGAGTGGGCCGACGCCATCGGCACGATCAACTACGAGATCGTCGCCCGCGTCGGCCGCAGCGTCGAGCGGAGGACCACGTGAGCGCATCACTGCGACAGGCATCGGTCGACCTCGACGCCTACCGGGCGAACCTCGACCTGGTGCGCGAGTGGATGGAACCGGTCGAGCTCATGGCGATCATGAAGGCCGACGCGTACGGCCACGGGCTGGAGCCGATCGCGCTCGCCGCGGTGGACGCCGGTGTGCGGTGGATCGGCGTCCTGACCGTCCCGGCAGCCCTCCGGCTCCGGGCCATCGGTGTCGACGAGGACGTCCGCGTGTTCACGTGGCAGCACGCCCCGGACCTCGACTTCCGCGACGCGATCGACTCCGCGGTCGACCTCGGGGTCTCGAACGTGCCCGAGCTGCAGCGGATCGTCGACGCCGTCGACCACCGACCCGCGCGCGTGCACCTCGGCTTCGACTCCGGCCTCCACCGTGACGGCGCGACGCCGGAGGACTGGCCGGCCCTCGTCGCCGCAGCACTCGACGCCCAGCGCGCCGGTCGGATCGAGGTCGTCGCCGCGTACACGCACCTCGCGGAGTCGTCGGACGACGAGGACACCGCCGCGGTCGCCGCGTTTGACGAGGCCGTCGAGCAGGCCGAGGACGCCGGGCTCGACCTCCCGGTGCGGCACGTCGCCGCATCGCTGGCGGGGCTCGAACGCAAGGAGTTCCGGAAGGACATGGTCCGGATGGGGGCGAACCTGTTCGGCATCCCGGGCGCGGACGGCGTCTCCGCAGCCGACCTCGGTCTGGAGGCCGTGATGACGCTGCGTGCCTCCGTCGCGAAGACGAAGCGCGTGCCCGTCGACACGGGGGTCTCGTACGACTACACGTACCGCACGACCGCGGAGACGACCCTCGCGCTCGTCCCGGTCGGGTACGCGGACGGTGTGCCGCGACTCGCGCAGGGACGGGTGCAGGTCGCGATCAAGGGGAAGCGGTACCCGATCGCGGGCCGGGTCGCGATGGACCAGTTCCTCGTGGACGTCGGCGACGACGAGGTCCGGGTCGGGGACGCTGTGACGCTGTTCGGCACGGGGGAGCACGGGGAGATGACGGTCCTCGAGTGGGGTGAGGCGCTCGACACCATCGGCGAGGAGATCGTCTGCCGCATCGGTGAGCGCGTGCCCCGCGTGTACGAGGGGCACGAGGCCGAGGGGCACGTGGCCGAGTACCTCCGGGGCGAGCGATGACCGAACCGCGCGTCCTCCTCGACACCACCGTCGCCACGACGGAGGAGATGGGCGACCTCGGTGCACGGCTCGCGGGCGTCCTGCGCGCTGGCGACCTCGTCGTGCTCACCGGTCCCCTCGGCGCCGGCAAGACGACGCTCACGCGGGGCCTCGGTGCCGCACTCGGTGCCCGGGGGCAGGTCTCCAGCCCGACGTTCGTGCTCGCCCGGACCCACCCGACGACGAGCGGGCCGGACCTCGTGCACGTCGATGCCTACCGCCTGTCGGACCCGCTGGAGCTCGACGACCTGGACCTCGACTGGGACGGCTCGATCGTGGTGGTCGAGTGGGGTCGCGGCTTCGTCGACGGCATCACCGACGACGTGCTCGACGTCGAGATCGTCCGGGCGACGGGCAGCGCCGGTGACCGGGCAGCCGACGAGGACCTCGACCCGGACGACGTGCCCGACGAACCCCGGCGGGTCATCGTGACCGGTACCGGTGGCCGCTGGGCCGGCGTCCGGCTCTAGGCCCGTCACCGCAGAGCACCTGCTCCGCCACGAGGTCCGGTCGGGTGACGAACGGGTGGTGTCCCGTGGGGACGTCCACCGTCCGCGTCGCCCGCGCTGCGTGGGAGCGCTGGAGGCCGACGGTGGTGCTCCGGTCCTCCGTGCACACCACGTAGGTCGAGTCGACGCCCTGCCATCCCGCACCGGTCGTCGGCGTGACGAAGGCGGTGGCGTCCTGCGCCGTCACCCGCTCCCAGCCCGCCCGCTGCGTGTCCGGGTCGGCGTCCTGCAGGAACCTCGCTCCGAACGACGCGGCGTCGTACCCGCTGACCGCGAGCCGTCCCTCGCCCCCGTCGCCGATCGACACCGGGTCCGGTTCGTCGGCCATGATCGCGCCCTGGGCGGTCCCGACGTCCGGGAGGTACGAGGACACGAACAGCAGCCGAGCGACCGCCGGGTGGTGGCCCGCCTCGGCGATGACGGTCCCGCCGTAGGAGTGCCCGACGACGACCGCGCCGTCGGGGTCGTCGACGTCGTCGAGCGCTGCACGGAGCGCAGCCGCATCAGCCACGAGGCCGGACGTCCCGTCCACCGCCGGTGCTTCGCCGCAGCTCGGGAGGGTGACCGAACGGCTCCGGACGCCGGCGCGGTCGAGCAGTGCTGCCGTGGGCGACCACCACCAGTCGCCGTCGCGGACGAGGGCGCCGTGCACGAAGAGCAGTTCCATGTCGGTGACGCTACGTCGTGGGGAGGTCGCCGTTCCGGCGTTCCGCTCACAGCGATGGAGCAACCGTCGGGGACGCCTACGATGGACGGGTGCTGCTCGCGATCGACACCTCCGCCGGGACGTCCGTCGCCGTCGTCGACCCGTCGACCGGGCAGCAGCTCGCGAGCCGCAGCACCGACGACTCCCGCCGTCACGCCGAGGTCATCGGACCCTTCCTCGCCGAGGTCCTGACAGAGGCCGGCGTCACACCTGCCGAGGTGACGGGCGTCGTCGCCGGCATGGGCCCCGGCCCGTTCACCGGTCTCCGCGTCGGCATCGCCGCCGCCCGCACCTTCGCCGCGGCGCGCGGCGTCCCCTTCCTCCCACTCGTGAGTCACGACGCCGTCGCGGCCGACCAGCCCCAGACCGACCAGCCCCAGGCCGATCAGCCCCAGACCGATCAGCCGCCGACCGGCCCCTTCGTCGTCCTGACGGACGCGCGGAGGCGCGAGGTCTACTGGTCGGCGTACGACGCCGACGGCGTCCGCGTCGCCGGCCCGGGACTCGCCAAGCCGGCGGACCTCGACGAGGCGATCCGCGCCTCCCGTCCGGAAGCGGTCACCTGGGAGCGCGTCACCGCGGTCGCGATCCCGGCCTGGAGGCTCGGCGCGCTCGCCGCGGAACGTCTCGCCTCCGGCGCTCCCTTCGCCGACGACACCCCGCTCTACCTGCGCGACCCCGACGTGACGATGCCGGGAGCCCCGAAGCGGGTCGTCCGGTGACGGGCCTCCCCGACGGGCTGCGGCTCCGACCGGCCCACCCGCAGGACCTCGACGACATCATGTGGCTCGAGCACGTGTCGTTCCCCACGGACGCCTGGTCGGCGTCGCAGATGTCCGGCGAGCTGTACTCGCCGCACGGGTACTACGTCGTGGTCGAGACCGTGGCCGAGGGCACGGCGCCGACGGTCGTGGGGTACGCCGGACTGTCCTCGCTCGCGGGCAACCCGGTCGCCGACGTGCAGACGATCGCGGTCGCCGCCGAGCAGCGTGGGCGTGGCATCGGCAGGGCGCTCTTCACCGAGCTGCTCGACGAAGCGCGTCGTCGCGGCGTGCACGAGGTCTTCCTCGAGGTGCGGGCGGACAACCCGGTGGCACAGGCGATGTACACCGCGTTCGGCTTCGAGCACATCGCCACGCGGCCCCGCTACTACCAGCCGGACGGCGTCGACGCGTGGGTGATGCGCGCGGAGCTGCCCGCGGCACCCGGCACCGGTTCCGTCGGGCCGATCGGACAGGAGGCGCTCGATGAGCACAGCTGAACCGCTCGTGCTCGGCATCGAGACGAGTTGTGACGAGACGGGCGTGGGCATCGTCCGGGGGAACACCCTGCTCGCGAACGTCATCGCGTCGAGCATGGACGAGCACGCCCGGTACGGCGGCGTCGTGCCCGAGGTCGCCGCACGGGCGCACCTCGAGGCCATGACGCCGACGCTGCACGAAGCGCTCGACCGCGCCGGCGTCTCCCTCGACGAGCTCGACGCCGTCGCGGTCACCGCCGGACCCGGGCTCGCCGGTGCGCTCATGGTCGGGGTCGGGGCTGCGAAGGCGCTCGCGGTCGCGACGGGCAAGCCGCTGTACGGGGTGAACCACCTCGTCGGGCACGTCGGCGCCGACGTGCTGCGCTCGGACGGCTCCGAGATCGAACTGCCCACGGTCGCGCTGCTCGTCTCCGGCGGGCACACGTCGCTCCTGCTCGTGCGGGACCTCGTGGGTGACGTCGAGCTCCTCGGCGAGACGATCGACGACGCCGCGGGCGAGGCGTTCGACAAGGTCGCGCGGCTGCTCGGCCTGCCGTACCCGGGCGGCCCGCAGATCGACCGGGCTGCCGCGGACGGTGACCCGACCGCGATCCGGTTCCCCCGCGGCCTGACGCTGCCGAAGGACATGGCGGCGCACCGGTACGACTTCTCGTTCTCCGGGCTGAAGACCGCCGTTGCCCGCTGGGTCGAGAAGTGCCGCGACGAGGGCCGCGAGGTCCCCGTCGCCGACGTCGCCGCGTCCTTCCGCGAGGCCGTGGTCGACGTGCTCCTCACGAAGGCCCTGAACGCGTGCCGCGACACCGGGGTCGACCGGCTCCTGCTCGGCGGCGGGGTGGTGGCGAACGCCCGCCTGCGTGCCGTCGCGACCGAACGCTGCGCAGCCGCCGGTGTCGCGCTCCGCATCCCGCCGTTCGACCTCTGCACCGACAACGGCGCGATGATCGCCGCAGTCGGTGCACGGCTCGTCGCCGAGGGGCACGCGCCGAGCGACCTCGGGATCGCCGCCGACTCGACGCTGCCGGTCACGACCGTCCAGGTCTGAGGCCCGGCGGCGCGGCTCGGCGTCCTGCACGGGCTCGGGCTCCGTGTGGAACGATGGGGGCCGGTGTCCGACGAGTGGGTGCCGGGAGGGGTGGACGCGGTGTCCGATCAGAACCAGTGGCCGAGGCCCGGCCAGTCCGACGAGCAGGCGAGCGGCGGGTACTCCGGCGCCCCGCAGCCCGACGGCGACCGTGCGTCCGACGGCAGCCGTGCGTCCGACCCGACGTCGACCCCGGCGCCCGGTGAAGCACCGAGCGCGCCGCAACCGCCGAGCGCCCCGCAGCCGCCCGAGAACCCGTACGGCCAAAACCCGTCCGGCCAGAACCCGTCCGGCCAGAACCCGTACGGCGCGCAGCAGACCGGCTCGCAGCAGAACCCGTACGCGACGCCCGGGCAGGAGAACCCGTACGCCGCGCCGGGTCAGCAGCCGGGGTACGGGGCGCCGCAGAACCCCTACGCCGCGCCGAGCAACCCGTACGCTGCGCCGAACCAGCAGCAGTACGGGCAGCCGCAGTACGGAGGCCAGCAGCAGTACGGCCAGCAGCAGTACGGCAGCCAGCAGCAGTACGGCCAGCAGTACGGCGGCCAGTACGCCGCGGCGGGCTACCAGCCCTACGCGCAGCGCCCGAAGACGAACACACTGTCGATCCTGTCGATCGTGTTCGCCTTCGCCGGCATCCTGATCTGGCCGATCATCATCCTCACGAGCCCGGCCGGCGCGATCATGGGCCACGTCGCCCTCGGCAAGATCAAGCAGACCGGTGAGGGTGGACGTGGTCTGGCGCTCGCCGGCATCATCGGCGGCTGGGCGCTGACGGGTCTCTGGATCCTCATCATCGGACTCCTGATCGCCCTCTCCATCGCTGCCCGCAGCGGGTCGGGCTACTCCGACGACTTCGGCTCCACGGGCGCGTTCGTCCTCTGAACCCGACGCACGACCCGCACACGACGCGCCCACGACGACGGCCCCCGCACCCGCGGGGGCCGTCGCGGCGTCCGGGGGGACTAGCCGGCCACCTCGCCCAGCCGCTCGCACAGGATCGCGGTGTGCCGTCCCTCCAGGCGGGTGAGCACGAGCGTCACTGCGCGCCGCCCCCGGAGCCGCAACCGCTTCCGGAACTGCGCGGGGTCGACGTCGACTCCGCGCTTCTTGATCTCGACCGTCCCGACGTCGTCCGCGGCCAACCGTGCCGCGAGCTGCTTCACGTCGAGCGGCATGGTGTCGACGACCCGGAACCCCTGCGCGAACGGCGTCGTGACGGCACGGTCCGACGTGACGTAGGCAATGCCGTCGGAGAGCATGCGACCGTCGATCGAGCGGGCGAGGTCCCCGATGAGCCGTGCGCGGATCACGGCTCCGTCGGGCTCGTAGAGGTAGGTACCCAGGGCACCGACGGACACGTCCGGCGCATCGGCGGCCCCGGTCAGCTCGGCGACCCCGTGCGCCCCGATCACGGTCGCGGCGCGCCGGACCCCGTCGCGGGCGAGCGGGCCGAACCAGAGGGCCAGCTCGACGACCTCGCGGTCGACGGACACCCACTGCGCCTCGGCGGTGTCGGGGATGAGGTCGCGGTCGATGCCCGGGCCGAGCTTCACGCCGGTCGGGGTGGTCGTCGCGGCGGCGAACACGGTGTCGAGCGACGGCGACCAGTCGTCCGGGTCGGCCAGGCGCCGGGTGTTCCCGTGTCCGGCGGTGCGGCGGGCGGGGTCCATCCACACGCCGTCGACGCGGGAGAGGTCGAACGCTGCGGCGTCGCCGAGCTCCACACGAGCACCGGGCCACGGCGCGAGGTTGTGCGTCGCGACCGCCGCGGTGACCTCGTCGCGGTCCACCGCGGTGACGTCGAGGTCGAGCGCGGCCATCGCCATCGCGTCGCCGCCGATGCCGCACCCGAGGTCGGCGACCCGCGAGAGCCCGGCGGCGGCGAACCGGCCGGCGTGCTGCGCGGCGACCTGCAGCCGGGTGGCCTGCTCGAGTCCGGCCTCGGTGAAGAGCATGCGCGACGCGAACGGCCCGAACTTCGCGCCCGCCTTCTGTCGGAGCTTCGCCTGGGTCAGGACGGCGGCGACGAGCCCGGGGTCGTGCCCCTCGCTGCGGAGCCGGGAGACCACCCGCACGATCTCGCCGCCGTCGGAGACGCTCGGAGTACGGTCGAGCAGGGCCATCCCCTCGGGGGTGAGCAGCTGGGCGAGATCGGCGGCGTCCATCCTCCGATCCTCCCAGGTGCACACCGAGTCCACCGTGTTGGCACTCGGATTGACCGAGTGCCAACGACCCCCTAGAGTTGGCGTTGGCACTCTCCTGTGCGTAGTGCCAACCCGGTTTTCATCTGTACCGAGTCTGTACCGAGAAAGAAGAGGTCACCGTGGCCGTCAGCATCAAGCCGCTCGAGGATCGCATCGTCATCCGCCAGGTCGAGGCGGAGCAGACCACCGCTTCCGGTCTGGTCATCCCGGACACCGCCAAGGAGAAGCCCCAGGAGGGCGAGGTCGTGGCCGTGGGCCCGGGCCGTGTCGACGACAACGGCAACCGCATCCCGCTGGACATCGCCGTCGGCGACAAGGTCATCTACTCCAAGTACGGCGGCACCGAGGTCAAGTACTCGGGCGAGGACCTGCTGGTCCTCTCGGCCCGCGACGTCCTCGCGGTCGTCGTGCGCTGAGTCCAGCCCACTCCTCGAACGCCCCGTCGGCCACCTGGTCGGCGGGGCGTTCGTGCGTCCGCGCTCGGTCCGGCGGGTGGTCACCGAGCGTTCCTGCCGGGAGGCACGGTGTGATCCGCAGCGTCGGCGCCGCTTCCTAGGATGGTTCCGTGAGTGAACCGACGACCGTGCGCCCGGCCCGCAGCGAGGCATCCGTCGGTGTCGTCCAGGCGATCGTGGCGTACGGGCTGTGGGGACTCATGCCGCTGCTCTTCGCGGCGATGTCCCCGGCCGGCGCGTTCGAGATCGTGGCGTGGCGCATCGTCTTCGGCCTGGTGTTCTGCGTCGTCGCGATCGCCGTGACCCGGTCGTGGCTCCGGACCCGCTCCCTGGTCGCCCAGCGTCGGGTGATGCTCGTGATGGGCCTCGCCGCGGTGCTCATCCTCGTGAACTGGACCGTGTACGTCGCCGCGACGACCACCGGCCACACCGTCGAGGCTGCGCTCGGGTACTTCATCAACCCGCTCGTCACGATCGCACTCGGCGTGGTCGTGCTGCGCGAACGCCTCCGTCCGGCGCAGTGGACGGCCGTGGGCATCAGCATCGTCGCGGTCGTCGTCATCGCGGTCGGGTACGGGCAGGTGCCGTGGATCTCGCTCGCCCTGGCGTTCTCGTTCGGACTGTACGGGCTCGTGAAGAAGCGGGTCGGCGGGACGGTCGACGCGCTGAGCGGCCTGACGATCGAGACCGTGTGGCTGCTGCCGATCGCTGTGGTGGCCCTCGTGGTCATGGGCGTGACGGGCCTCGGCGGCGGTCTGACGTTCACGAGCGAGGGCTGGGTGCACGTCCTCGTCACGGTGCTGACCGGCCCGGCGACGGCGGTGCCCCTGCTGCTGTTCGCGTCCTCGGCGCGGCGGGTGAGCCTGTCGACCCTCGGGCTCACGCAGTACCTCGCGCCGGTGATGCAGCTGCTCGTCGGTGTGGTCGTGCAGCACGAGCCGATGCCGCCCGAGCGGTGGATCGGCTTCGCGATCGTGTGGCTGGCGCTCGTCGTGCTCACGGTGGACAGCTTCGCCTGGGCACGGTCGTCGCGGCGTCGTGCCCAGGCCGCGCCGGTGGCGGACCCGGCCTGACATGCCGGACGCGCGCCGTGCCTCCCGGCCGGTCCGGCGGACGGTCATGCCGAGAACGCGACGCGATCCGCCCTCTCAACCGCGAAAGCGACAGTCCCCCGCGGTTGAACTGCGGGGGACTGTCGCTTTCGCGTACTGGTCGTGCCTACCTGGTCGTGCCTACTTCGAGACCGAGCCCTGGATGGCGCTCTGGTACACGGGCTTGTTGTCCGCGTCGAACTTGTAGATGCCGATGTAGGCGCTCGACGGGTCGTTGTTGTCGTCGAACGGCCCGATGCCGGACGGACCCGTGTAGTGGATGTCCTTCCCGTCACCGAGGAGCGTCGAGCACTCCTTGAACGTCGAGCACTCGGTGCCGCCGTCCGCGCCGGAGACCGCGGCCATGTTGGCCTGGATCGTGCCGGAGTCGGTGCCCTTGCCCTTCACCGCGGCGAGGGCGGCGAGCATCGTGGCGTCGTAGGACTCGGCCGCGTACGAGTAGTCGGCGAGGTCCTTGCCCGAGGACTCCTTGTAGAACGCGGCGAGCTTCTTCTTCAGGTCGTCCTTCGGCGAGGCGCCGGGGATCGTGCCCTGCGCGCCCTCGAGGGTGCCCTTGTCGAAGTCCTTCGAGTAGTCAGCGGTGTTGCCGTCGGACATGTAGATGCTCGACATCTTCGCGTTCTGGGCCTTGAGCTCCGGGATGATCGACTTCGTCTCGTCGAAGGCCAGGACGACGATCGCGTCCGGCTTCGAGTCGAGCGCCGCCGTCACCTCGGACGAGAACGTGGTCTGTCCGGGCGGGAACTCCTGACCCTTGCCCTTGCCGCCGTAGACGACCTGGCCACCGGACGCCTCGACCGCGGCCTGCACCGAGTTGCGGAGACCCGTGCCGTAGGTGTCGTTGAAGACGAGGAACGCGACCTTGGCGTTGCCGTCACCCGTGATGAGCTGGCCGAGGGCCGAACCCTGCACCGAGTCCGGCGGAGCGGTCCGGAAGTAGTAGGACGAGTAGCCCGAGAGGTCGGTCGCGGTGTTCGCGGGGGAGATCTCCACGATGCAGTTGCTCGTGAGCTGGTCGATCACGTTGAGCGTGACGGACGAGGACTCGGCACCGATCGCGACCGGGACCTTCGCATTGACCAGCTTGGTCGCCGCGGCGCTCGACACGGTCATGTCGTTGCTGTCGCCGGAGTCCGTCGCCGGGCTGATCGAGACGTCCTTGCCGAGCACGCCGCCGGCCGCGTTGATGTCCTCGACCGCGAGGCCCACACCGGACTCGGCGGGCGGGTTGAGGTACGCGAGCGAACCGGTGAGCGGCAGGATCGTGCCGATCTTCAGCGCGTCGGTGCTGGGGGAGTCCGGAGCCTTGCAGCTCGCGGCCGGGTCCTTCTTCGCGCCGCCGGAGGCGGACTCCGAAGGCGAGCTGCCGCCCGAGGTGGTGGAACACGCGGCGAGCAGGAGCGCTGCCGCCCCCGCCACTGCCAGTGCCGAGGTGGCACGGGTGGTTCTGATCATCCGTGGAGCCCTTTCTCTGCGCGGGGGCCGGACCGCATCGGGTCGAGCGCGGTGTCCTCCGCGTGGGATGTCGAGAAAGCTAGAGCGGATCTGTTTCGCCCGTGTGACGATCATCCACCCCTGGATGTTTCGTTACAGACCCGTGATGAAAGCTGAGCAGCCGCACAACCGTCCCGTACCCCGGATGCACGAACGCCCCGCTCCTCACTGAGGAACGGGGCGTCCGGGGCGGTCGCGCGGACCGATCAGCGGCTGTAGTTCGGGGCCTCGACGACCATCTGCACGTCGTGCGGGTGCGACTCCTTGAGCCCTGCCGGGGTGATCCGGACGAACTTGCCGCGGGCCTTGAGCTCCGGGACGGTCCGGCCGCCGACGTAGAACATCGACTGCCGCAGGCCGCCGACGAGCTGGTAGACGGCGTTCGCGACGGAGCCGCGGTACGGCACCTGGCCCTCGATGCCCTCCGGGATGAGCTTGTCGTCCGAGGGGACGTCGGCCTGGAAGTAGCGGTCCTTCGAGTACGAGGTCTTCTTGCCGCGGGTCTGCAGCGCGCCGAGGGAGCCCATCCCGCGGTACGCCTTGAACTGCTTGCCGTTGACGAAGACGAGGTCACCGGGGGACTCGTCCGTGCCCGCCAGGAGCGAGCCGAGCATCACGGTGTCGGCGCCGGCGACGAGGGCCTTCGCGATGTCGCCGGAGTACTGCAGGCCGCCGTCGGCGATGACCGGGACGCCGGCCTCACGCGCCGCGAGGGAGGCCTCGTACACGGCGGTGACCTGCGGGACGCCGACGCCCGCGACGACGCGGGTGGTGCAGATCGACCCGGGACCGACACCGACCTTGACCGCGTCGACGCCGGCGTCGATGAGGGCCTGCGCACCCGCACGGGTCGCGACGTTGCCGCCGATCACGTCGACACCGGCGAACGCCGGGTCGGCCTTGATCCGGCGGACCATGTCGAGCACGCCCTCGCTCTCGCCGTTGGCGGTGTCGACGACGAGGACGTCCACGCCTGCCTCGAGCAGGGCGGTCGCGCGCTGCCAGGCGTCGCCGAAGAAGCCGATGGCCGCGCCGACGCGCAGGCGACCTGCGTCGTCCTTCGTGGCGTCGGGGTACTTCTCGCTCTTGTCGAAGTCCTTGACGGTGATGAGGCCCTTGAGACGACCGGACTCGTCCACGAGGGGGAGCTTCTCGATCTTGTGCTCGGCGAAGATGGCGACGGCGTCGTCGGGGTCGATGCCGACCGGGGCCGTGATGAGCGGCGCCTTCGTCATGACGTCGCGCACGAGCGTGGTCTGGTGCTCGAACGGGGCGACGAAGCGCATGTCGCGGTTCGTGATGATGCCGACGAGCTTTCCGTCGCCCTCGACCACGGGCAGGC
The DNA here is from genome assembly GCF_030406605.1 of Curtobacterium sp. 458. NCBI lineage: Bacteria > Bacillati > Actinomycetota > Actinomycetes > Micrococcales > Microbacteriaceae > Curtobacterium > Curtobacterium sp. 458. Next base: position 1,291,833 of record NZ_CP129104.1, read on the forward strand.
CGGAGACGCGGAACTGACCGCAGATCGCGTCGACCTCGGCCACGGTGGCGTCGGGGGTGGTCGTCACCGGGTTCGTGATCATGCCCGACTCGGAGCGCTTCACCTTGTCGACCGCTGCGGCCTGGTCGGCGATGGACATGTTGCGGTGCAGGATGCCGATGCCGCCCTGGCGTGCCATGGCGATCGCCATGCGGGCCTCGGTGACGGTGTCCATCGCCGCGGAGAGCAGCGGGACGTGCACCTGGATGCGCTTGGTGAGCCGGGACGTCGTGGACGCCTCGCTCGGGATGACGTCGGTGTGCCCGGGCAGGAGCATGACGTCGTCGTACGTGAGTCCGATGAATCCGAACGGATCCGGCTGGTCCATGAGTCCCCTTCGTGGGCTGGGTGTCGTGGGGCGGCACCTGAAGTGGTCGAGACACCGGGAACGCAGCGACGGGTTCCGGATGAGCAATGGTAACGCGCGCGGGTGTGCGCGCATTCCGGACCGTGGTACAGCGTCGAACCTGTGCAGGATCACGGTCAGGGCACGATTTCTCCAGGGAACGTGGTGGAAACACGGGGGACACAAAAACTCCCTAGGGTCCTCGACTATCCGAACGAGAGGCTCATCCGTGGGTTCCATCACTCCGCCGGGACCAGCGCTGCGGCGCCGGTTCCGCCGAGGGGCGCCAGGCCGCAGCCGCCTGGTCCTCGCCGCAGTACTCTTCCTCGCTTTCCTCGCCACCTTCGCGGTCGACTGGGCAGTGTCGCCCGCGGCCCAGGCGGCGACGAGCAGTCCCAGCGCCAGCGCGCCTGCCTCGACCGGGCCGTGCGTGGTCAGCCCGACGAACGGGTGCATCCGCGGAACGATCCTCGACTCCGAGCGGGACCCCGCTGCGGGCGTCGCGGTGGACGTCGCGGGCGCCGGCGGTTTCGCCCAGACCGCGACCACCGACGACTCCGGTCGCTGGTCCGTGACGATCACGACGCCGGGGCAGTACACCGTCAGCGTCGACCAGGACTCCCTGCCGAAGGGCCAGTACCTGACGAACGCCGCGGACGCCGAGCGGAAGGTGACCGCGACGCTCAACGCCAACGTCGGGCAGATCTTCCAGCTCTCCGACCAGCAGGGCGCCACCACGCAGGCCGACACGAGCAGCTTCAGCTTCACGCGTGCCTGGCAGCAGTTCGCCTCCGGCATCCGACTCGGGCTCCTCATCGCGCTCGCCTCGATCGGCCTCTCGCTGATCTACGGCACCACCGGGCTCTCCAGCTTCTCGCACGGCGAGCAGGTGACCCTCGGCGGGCTCCTCGCCTACGTCTTCGCGAACCAGCTCGGATGGAACATCTGGGTGACGGGCATCGTGGTCACGCTGCTGTGCGCCGCGACCGGGTACCTCCAGGACGCGGCGATCTGGCGGCCACTCCGCCGGAAGCGGATCAGCCTGACGCAGCTCATGATCGTCACGATCGGCCTCTCGATCGCCGCGCAGTACGCCTTCCAGTACTTCTTCGGCGCCGCGACCGTCCGGATCCAGCAGGGCAACCCGGAGACGATCACGTTCGCCGGCATCACCCTCACGGTGCAGTCCTACGTCGCGATGGCCATCGCACTCGTCGTGCTCGTCGCCACCGGGCTCTTCCTCGCCAAGACCCGCTTCGGTCGAGCGACCCGCGCGGTGTCGGACAACCCGGCGCTCGCCGCGGCGTCCGGCATCGACGTCGACCGGGTGATCCGGTTCGTGTGGACGCTCGCCGCCGGCCTCGCGGGGCTGTCCGGCGTGATGCTCGGCCTCGTGCTCAACGGCGTGAACTGGCAGACCGGCCTCCAGCTGCTCCTGCTGATGTTCGCGTCGGTGACCCTCGGTGGCCTCGGCACCGCCTACGGAGCGCTCGTCGGCTCGATGATCATCGGCATCGTCGTGGAGCTCACGAACCTCGTGCTGCCGGGTGACTTCAAGTACGCCACGGCCCTCGTGATCCTCATCCTCATCCTGCTGTTCCGGCCGCAGGGCATCTTCGGTCGCGCCGAGCGGATCGGCTAAGGGAGCGCGTCATGGACTACTTCGTCAACCTGCTCAGCAGTCTCAGCCAGGAGGCCCTGGCACCCACCACGGCCGCGTTCGCCCTCGCCGCGATCGGTCTGAACGTGCACTTCGGCCTCACCGGACTCGTCAACATGGGCCAGGCGGCGTTCCTGCTGCTCGGCGCGTACGGCTTCGCGATCTCGATCACGAACGGACTGCCCTTCGTGGTGGCGGTGCTCATCGCCCTCGCGATCGCGATCGTCTTCGCGGTCATCCTCGGCATCCCGACGCTGCGGCTCCGCGGCGACTACCTGGCGATCGTGACCATCTCCGGCGCCGAGATCATCCGCATGGTCGGCCGATCGAGCCTCCTCACGGACACCACCGGCGGCTCGAACGGCATCGCCGGCTCGACCTACCGCGACCCGTTCAACGCGATCAGCCCGCTGCCGGACGGCACGACCACCATCCTGTGGTTCACGTACTCGAACAACGGCGTCAACGGCTGGTGGATCCGACTCGCGGCGTGGGGCCTCGTCGCCCTGTTCACCCTCGTGCTCTTCCTCCTCATGCGCAGCCCCTGGGGCCGGGTCGTGAAGGCGATCCGTGAGGACGAGGACGCCGTGCGCTCCCTCGGCAAGAACGTCTACTCGTACAAGATGCAGGCGCTCGTGTTCGGCGGCGCGCTCGGGGCCCTGGCCGGCGTGATCTACGTCCTGCCGAGTTCCGTGCAGCCCGACGCCATGGGCCGATCGATGACGTTCTTCATCTGGACGGCGCTCATCCTCGGCGGCGCGGCGACGGTGTTCGGGCCGGTGCTCGGCGCGGTGCTGTTCTTCGTCGTCCGACTCTTCATCCGCACGGTCGCGAGCGACTTCATCCCCGACTCGATCATGAACCAGCAGCAGGCGGAGCAGTTCTCCTACGTGCTCGTCGGCGTCGCGCTCATGCTCCTCATCGTGTTCCGTCCACAGGGACTCCTCGGCAACAAGAAGGAGCTGACGTTCAGTGTCTGAGTACAGCCACCCCAAGGCCGACCCGATCCTCACGGTCGACACCGTCACCCGTCGCTTCGGCGGCATGACCGCGGTCGACGTCGACCACCTCGAGGTCCAGCGGGGCTCGATCACCGCCCTGATCGGCCCGAACGGCGCCGGCAAGACCACGTTCTTCAACCTGCTCACCGGGTTCGACAAGCCGAGCCCCGGCGCGACGACCCGCTTCAACGGTGACACGCTGCAGAAGACGAGCGCGACACACATCGCGAACAAGGGCATGGTCCGCACGTTCCAGCTCACCAAGGCGCTCTCGCGGCTCACGGTGATGCAGAACATGCTGCTCGGAGCGCGCGACCAGCCGGGCGAGAACTTCTTCGCCGCGCTCGTCCCCGCCCTCTGGCGACCCCGCGAGCGGGCCATCACCGCGAAGGCCGAGGAGATCCTCGCCCGCTTCAAGCTCGACACGAAGGCCGACGACTACGCCGGCTCGCTGTCCGGCGGCCAGCGGAAGCTGCTCGAGATGGCCCGCGCGCTGATGTCCGACCCGACGATGATCATGCTCGACGAGCCGATGGCCGGCGTGAACCCGGCGCTGACCCAGTCGCTCCTCGGGCACATCCAGTCCCTCCGCGACGACGGCATGACCGTGCTGTTCGTCGAGCACGACATGCACATGGTCCGGCACATCTCGGACTGGGTGGTCGTGATGGCCGAGGGCAAGGTCGTGGCCGAGGGACCGGCGGACACCGTGATGGACGACCAGGCCGTCATCGACGCGTACCTCGGCGCCCACCACGACACCGACCTGGGCGACGACTCGCTCCTCACCGAGGAGACCTACGAGGAGCTCGCCGAGGAAGTCAAGGAAGAAGACGAGCAGGAGGCGACCCGATGACCGACGCACCGAACGCTGCGGACGCGAGCCGCGCCTCCAGTCCGGAAACGCCGCAGGCGCCGGAAACGCCGCAGGCGGCGACCGCCACCCTGGACCGCGAGCCGGTCCTGAGCGCGAAGAACCTCGTCGCCGGCTACCTGCCCGGGGTGAACATCCTCAACGGCTGCGACCTCGACTGCTACCCCGGCGAGCTCATCGGCATCATCGGCCCGAACGGCGCCGGCAAGTCGACGCTCCTCAAGGCGCTCTTCGGCCTCGTCTCCATCCGTGAGGGGTCCGTGAGCCTGCAGGGTGAGGACATCACGAACCTCAAGGCGAACAAGCTCGTCCAGGCGGGCGTCGGCTTCGTCCCGCAGACGAACAACGTGTTCCCGTCGCTCTCCATCGAGGAGAACCTGCAGATGGGGCTCTACCTCCGGCCCCGGAAGTTCGCCGAGCGCCTCGAGGTCATCTACGACCTCTTCCCGGTGCTCGCGCAGCGCCGCAACCAGCGGGCGGGCTCGCTCTCCGGCGGTGAGCGGCAGTCGGTCGCGATGGCCAGGGCGCTCATGATGGACCCGAAGGTGCTGCTCCTCGACGAGCCGAGCGCCGGACTGTCTCCCGTTCGGCAGGACGAGACGTTCATCCGCACACGCCGGATCAACAAGGCCGGTGTGTCGATCATCATGGTGGAGCAGAACGCGCGACGCTGTCTGCAGATCTGCGATCGTGGGTACGTGCTCGACCAGGGGAGGAACGCGTACTCGGGCACCGGGCGTGAGCTCGCCGACGACCCGAAGGTCATCGAGCTGTACCTGGGCACGCTCGCCAAGGACGTCGACTCGGCGCGGTAGCGCCGGTCGGCCGCGGGTCCCGCTGTGGGGGTGGGATCCGCACCGGGTGGGGCCGTGCGTGGACGCTCCGCGCCGCACGGCCCCATTCCCGTCTGCACCCGGTCGTGTCGGGTCGCACACCGGCCTGGAGGCACGGGTCGGCCCCGCCGCTCGGCTACCGTTGCGCGGGTGCGCACCCCCGGCTCCCGTCCGTCCGGACCCCGTCAGCTCGGTCCCGGTGCGCTCGACGCCGTCGTCTGGCTGCTCTTCGTCGCCCTGTTCGTCGGCGCCGCGCTGCTCGTGAAGGTCGCCGCGGTGCTGCTCGTCGTCCTCGTGGTGCTCGCGGTCCTGCTCGGCCTCACGTTGCGGGTCCTGCGGAAGCGTCGGTCGCGCGGCTGATCGCAGTTCATCCTCCGGGACGACAGCGCTCACCCGCGGCCCCGATCCGCCGCGGGCACCCTGCCGCCACGCTGAGTGCGTGCCGACGCTCATCAACGACCCTCGCGTCCTCGCGGTCACCGTCCGACCACGGCGCGAGCCGCTGGTGCCCGTGGCCGACCTCGGTGTCCGCACGACCTCGACCGGTGTCGGCGGGCTCGTCCGCCGCGGGGTGGCGGAGCGCCTCGCCCATGCCGACCGCGCACTGCCCGCCGGCGTGCACCTGCTCGTCGTCGAGGGGTACCGGACGCTCGCGGCCCAGCACGCGATCATCGCCGACTACCGTGCGACCCTCGCCGCCCTCCACCCCGGCGTCACCCCGGGCGAGCTCGACGACCTCGTCTCCCGCTTCGTCGCACCCGCGCAGGCGGCGCCGCACGTCGCCGGTGCGGCGGTCGACTGCACCCTCGTGGACGACGACGGCGACCAGCTCTGGATGGGCACGGCGATCGACGACACCCCCGAGCAGAGCGGCGGCCGGTGCTTCACGGGCTCGCCGGACATCGACGACGAAGCCCGGGCGAACCGAGCGCTCATGGCCTCGGTCCTCGAACCGGTCGGCATGGTGAACTACGAGACCGAGTGGTGGCACTGGAGCCACGGCGACCGGTACTGGGCACACCGGACGGGGGCCGCCGCCGCGCGGTACGCGGCGGTCCCGGAGGCGTCCGACGCCGCACGGTCCAGGGCGGTCCCGGAGGGGGCCTGCGCCGCGGTGCGCAGCGCCGGTGCGGTGAACCCTCGGGTCGTCGCATGACCGTCCTCGCGGCGCCGGTGCCGACCACACCGACGGTCGGGCCGCTCCGCACCGTGCTCCCCGCCGCGATCGCCGCGAACGTCCGCCGGGTCACCGCCCGCGGGCACGACCTCGTCGCCGTGGTGAAGGCCGACGGCTACGGCCACGGCGCCGAGGTCGTCGGTCGCACGGCGCTCGCCGCGGGGGCGTCCGCACTCGGCACGGCGACCCTCGCCGAAGCACTCGCGCTCCGGGCCGCGGGCATCGACGCCCGCCTGCTCTGCTGGCTGCACCTCCCCGGGGCCGACTTCGCCGCCGCCGCGCGGGAGCGGATCGAGGTCGCGGTCGGCGACGAGACGACGCTGACCGCCGTCACGGACGCCGGACGTCTCGCCCGCACCCCCGTCGTCGTGCACCTCCACGTCGACACCGGGATGGCGCGCGAGGGCGCCGAACCCCACCGCTGGCAGGGCCTCCTCGACGCCGCAGCCGCTGCCGAGCGAGCCGGTCACGTGGTCGTGCGGGCGGTGATGGGGCACGTGCCGAACGCCGACCGTGCCTCGGCGTCGCGCGCGGCGACCCTCCTGCGGCTCGCCGGACTCGCGGCCGACCTGACGCTCGGGCACCCGGTCGACCTGCACCTCGGCGGGACCCCGGCCGCGTTCGCCGGGGCCGACCTGGCCGGCATCGCCGTGCGGGTCGGGGCGGCGCTCGTCGGCATCGGCCCCGCCGGTGCCGGACTCGTCCCCGCGATGACGGTCACCGCGCCGGTCGTCGCGGTGCGCTCGGTCCGTGCGGGCACCCCGGTCGGGTACGACGGCACGTGGACGGCGCCGCGGGACGCCGTGCTCGCCGTGCTGCCGGTCGGGTACGCCGACGGTGTGCCCCGCGCCGCGTCGGGGTCGGCGCGGGTGGGCCTCCGCGGGCAGCTCGTGCCCGTGGTCGGTCGGATCAACATGGACCAGGTCGTGCTCGACGTGACCGGGCTGCCCGGGTCACCCGTGGTGCCCGGAGAGGTCGCCACGCTGATCGGACCTGCGGGCGTGCCCGCCGGCACGGGGCCGACCGCCGCGGACTGGGCCGCCTGGGCCGACACGAACCCCCACGAGATCGTCACCGGACTCGGCGGCCGCATCGCGCGCACCGTCGCCACCACGAACAGCAGGAGCACCGCATGAGCACCACCGAGCCCGTCCGCGTCGTCGTCATCGGCGGCGGCGCCAACAGCGAGCACGAGGTGGGGCTCGCGAGTGCCGCCTCGGTCGCGGCCGCCCTCGACCCGACGAGGTACGAGGTCGCGCGCCTGACGATCGACCGCGACGGCGGGTGGCGCTCGGCCGACCTCCCGTGCTCCTTCCCCGAGGCCGCAGCGGTGCTCGCATCCGCCGACGTCGTGTTCCCCGCGGTGCACGGGCCGGACGGCGAGGACGGCTCGCTCGCCGCCCTCGCCCGGCTCGCCGGCGTGCCCGTCGTCGGGTCACCCGTCGGGGCGGGGGCGGTCGCGATGGACAAGTGGGCGACGAAGCTGGTCGCCGAGGCCTCCGGCGTCGCCGTCGCTCCGGGCGCACTGCTGACGCGCGACGAGCGACTGGACGCGGACGCGACGTCGCTCGGAGCAGCGGTCGGTCCGATGCCGTGGATCGTCAAGCCCGTGGCGGGCGGGTCGAGCTTCGGTGTGAGCCGCGTCGACGAGCCCGACCAGCTCGACGCTGGGCTCGCCGAGGCGTTCGCCCACGACGACCGCGTGCTCGTCGAGCGCATGTTGACCGGGCGCGAGGTCGACGTCGCCGTGCTCGAACGCCCGGACGGCGAGCTCGTCGTGGGGCCGCCGCTCGAGGTGCTGAACGACGCGGCCGGGTTCTTCGACGCGGACACGAAGTACGACGGCTCCGCCCGGTTCGTGCTGCCCGCACCGCTCGACCCCGTCGTCGCGGAGCGCATCGACGAGGTGGCCCGGACGCTCTTCGCCCGCCTCGGATGCGCCGGTCTCGCGCGGGTCGACTGCTTCGTCACCCCCGAGGGCGCGGTCGTGCTCAACGAGGTGAACACGATGCCCGGGCTGACCGCGCAGTCCCAGCTGCCGAAGATGTTCGCGTCGGTCGGGGTCGACTACCCGGACCTGCTGTCCGACCTGGTCGAGACCGCCCGGCGACCGTCCACCCGGTCGGGGACCGCCGTGGAGGCCGCCCGGTAGGCTGTGCGCGTGAGTGAAGTCGAGATCGGTGCAGGCAAGCGCGGACGACGGGCGTACGCGTTCGACGACATCGCGGTGGTCCCCTCGCGTCGCACGCGAGACCCGCGCGACGTCAGCGTGCAGTGGACGATCGACGCGTTCACCTTCGAGTCGCCGATCCTCTCCGCCCCGATGGACTCCGTCGCCTCCCCGGCCACGGTCATCCAGATGGGCAAGCTCGGCATCCTCGGCGTGCTCGACCTCGAGGGCCTGTGGACCCGATACGAGGACCCGGCGCCGTACTACGAGGAGATCAAGGCCCTCGCCGACGGCAACGTCACCAAGCGCATGCAGGAGATCTACTCGGAGCCGATCAAGGCCGAGCTGATCACCGCACGTCTGGCCGAGATCCGTGCCGCTGGTGTCCCCGTCGCCGGCTCGCTCAGCCCGCAGCGCACGCAGGAGTTCTCGCAGACCGTCGTCGACGCCGGAGTCGACCTGTTCGTCATCCGCGGCACGACCGTCTCGGCCGAGCACGTCTCGCAGGACGAGGAGCCCCTCAACCTCAAGAAGTTCATCTACGAGCTCGACGTCCCCGTCATCGTCGGCGGTGCCTCGACCTACACGTCGGCGCTCCACCTCATGCGCACCGGTGCCGCCGGTGTCCTCGTCGGCTTCGGCGGGGGCGCGGCGTCGACCACCCGGGCCGCGCTCGGCATCCACGCGCCCATGGCGACCGCGGTGGCGGACGTCGCCGGTGCCCGTCGTGACTACATGGACGAGTCCGGCGGCCGGTACGTGCACGTCATCGCCGACGGCGGCCTCGACACCGCCGGTGACGTCGTCAAGGCGATCGCCGTGGGAGCCGACGCCGTCATGCTCGGCACCGCGCTGGCCCGGGCGACCGAGGCCCCCGGCGGTGGCTTCCACTGGGGTGCCGAGGCGCACCACCCGGAGCTGCCCCGCGGCCGTCGGGTCGAGGTCGGCACGATCGCCCCGCTCGAGAACGTCCTGCACGGCCCGACCCCCACCTGGGACGGCCGCGCGAACATCGTCGGCGCCCTGCGTCGGTCGATGGCGACGACCGGATACTCCGACGTCAAGGAGTTCCAGCGAGTAGAAGTGGTCGTGGCGCCGTACCACCAGCAGTGACGCTCCGGCGCCGACCGTGAACCGGAGGCGACCATGGCGAAGGCAACGACCACCAGCACCACGACCGACGGCCTGCCCGGCGGTGTCGGGTTCGACCCGACCGTGAAGCTCGGACCCGACGAACGCGCGGTCGCGATCGCGGCGCTCAAGGAGCACGAGGTCGACGTCCTCGTCGTCGGTGGTGGCATCGTCGGGGCCGGCAGCGCACTCGACGCCGCCACCCGCGGCCTGAGCGTCGGCATCGTCGAGGCCCGCGACTGGGGCTCCGGGACGTCGAGCCGCTCGTCGAAGCTCGTGCACGGCGGCATCCGCTACCTCGAGCAGCTCAACTTCGCCCTCGTCCGCGAGGCACTGATCGAACGCGGCCTGCTCCTCCAGCGCATCGCCCCGCACCTGGTGAAGCCCGTCCGCTTCCTCTACCCGCTCAACCACCGCGTGTGGGAGCGCTTCTACATCGGCATCGGCATGGCGATGTACGACGTGTTCAGCTGGTCCGGTGGCCGTCCGCCGGGGGTCCCGCACCACCGGCACCTCAGCCGCAAGCAGGTGCTCAAGAACATGCCGGGCCTCAAGAAGGACGCCTTCGTCGGCGGCATGACGTACTACGACGCCCAGGTCGACGACGCACGCTACGTCGCCTCACTCGTCCGCACCGCGGCGTCCTACGGTGCCCACGCCGCGAGCCGGGTCCGCATCGAGGGCTTTATCAAGGTCGGGGAACGCGTGGTCGGTGCACACGCGCACGACATCCAGACCGGCGAGAAGTTCGACATCCGGGCGAAGCAGGTCGTCAACGCGACGGGCGTCTGGACCGACGACACCCAGGCGATGGTCGGCACCCGCGGGCAGTTCAAGGTCCGTGCGTCGAAGGGCGTGCACCTCGTCATCCCGCGCGACCGCTTCCAGTCGAACACGGGCATGATCCTCCGCACCGAGAAGAGCGTCCTCTTCGTGATCCCGTGGGGTCGGCACTGGCTCGTCGGCACCACCGACACCGACTGGAACCTCGACAAGGCACACCCGGCGGCGACAGCGGCGGACATCGACTACATCCTCGAGCACGTCAACAAGGTGCTCGCGGTCCCGCTCACCCGCGAGGACGTCGAGGGCGTCTACGCCGGCCTCCGCCCACTGCTCGCCGGGGAGTCCGACCAGACCTCGCAGCTCAGCCGCGAGCACGTCGTCGCGCACACCGCACCAGGCCTGGTGGTGGTCGCGGGCGGCAAGTGGACGACCTACCGCGTGATGGGGAAGGACGCCATCGACGAGGCCGTCGCCGCGATGGACGGCAGGATCCCCGAGTCGACGACCGAGGACATCCCGCTGCTCGGTGCCGAGGGTTACCCCGCCGCGTGGAACCGCCGCGGCCGGACGGCCCGGCAGGTCGGCGTGCACAAGGTCCGGATCGAGCACCTGCTCAACCGCTACGGCACCCTCGCGACCGAGGTGCTCGCGCTCGTCGAGCAGGACCCCTCGCTCGCCGAGCCCCTGCCGCAGGCCGACGACTACATCGGGGCCGAGGTCGTGTACGCGGCCTCGCACGAGGGCGCACTGCACCTCGAGGACGTCCTCGCCCGCCGCACCCGCATCTCGATCGAGGCGTGGGACCGCGGGGAGTCGGCGGCCCCGGTCGCGGCGAAGCTCATGGCCGACGTCCTCGGCTGGGACCAGGAGACCACCGAGAACGAGGTCTCGAACTACCTCAAGCGCGTCGCCGCCGAGCGCGAGTCGCAGCTCCAGCCCGACGACGAGTCCGCGGACCGCGTGCGCCTCGAGGCGCCGGACATCGCGTTCGGCTTCGACGAGGACGACGTCGTCGTCGGCGGTGGCCGGTCGAGCGGCGCGGACGGCGCGAAGGCGTCCGACGAGCAGGTGGTCGGGGAGAAGACGAGCGAACCCAGCTAGGCCACGGACGTCGCCGACCCGCACCGTGCCTCCAGACCGGCCTGGAGGCGCGGTGCGTGCCCGTCAGGCAGCCGCGCCCTGGTCGGACGCTCGCGCCTGGTCCGCGCGCTGTCGCGTCCGCCGTCGCGTGCGCTCGGCGGTGGCCGTGAGGACCGCGAGCAGCGCGACCACCGCGGCCGCGCTCGTGCAGCCGAGCACCGTCGGCCAGACGGTGTGCGGGCCACCCGAGCCCGGGTACGAGTCCGCGAGGTCCATGCCGAGGAACCACGACGACTGGAAGACCGCGGCCGCGCCGAGGACCACGAGGCCGAGGTGGAGGACCGTGACCACGGTCGTCGGCAGGTGCTGCCGGATGCCGAGGACGCCGACGCCGATGCCGAGGATCGCGCCGATGCCCGCGACGACCAGCACGCCGACGAGGTCCTGCGTGGAGGAGTTCCCCATCGCGTCGACGTGCGCGTAGACCGCCGCGAGCGGGCGACCCGGTGCGACCGAGAGCGGCTCTGCCACGAGCGCGTTGACCGCGAGCAGCGCGGCGTAGGTGACGACGACGGCGGCACCCGCGATCGAGACGGTCCTGGAGGTCATGCCGCGACCGTAGCCCCGCCGCGCGGCCACCCGCATCCGTCCGGAGGACGATGCCCACCCGCCGGAATGGTGCGCGCCTCCCGGTGGTTATCATCGTGGTACTCGGAAAGGGAGGCCATCTCATGGTCGACGTCCATCGCGTCAAGCTCCCCGGAGTCGGCGTGCTGCACAGCTTCTACACCGACGACGGTGGCAAGTGCGGTGTCATCACGCACCGGTCGGGACATTCCGACCTCATCTCCTTCGCGGACGTCTCGGACGGCGCTGACAAGTCGGAGAAGGTGTCGCTGCGCCTCAGCGAGGACGAAGCGCACACGCTCGCGGAGCTGCTCGGCGGCACCCGCATCACCGAGGGCCTCGACAAGCTCGACGAGATCCCCGGCCTCAGCATCGACTGGTTCTCCGTCGACTACGAGGACGCCATCGCGGGCAAGCCCCTCGGCGACCTCCACGACTCGGGGTTCATCGGACTGACCGTCGTCGCGGTGGTCCGTGGTGACAGCGCCAACCCTGCTCCCTCCCCGGACTTCGTCGTCTTCCCCGGCGACACCATCGTCGTGGCCGGAGCACCCGAGAAGGTCGCCAAGGCCTTCTCGTTCTACCGCAGCGGAGAGCTCGCGGCCGCACCGGCCGAGGCCCCGCGCCGGAGCTGACGCGTGCACCTGGGCGGTGAGCTGCTCACCATCGGTGTGCTCTTCGTCATCGCCTACGTCCTCGGACGCCTCGGCAAGACCATCGGGCTCCCGGCGATCCCGATCTACATGGTGGTCGGACTCATCGCGAGCCCGCACACCCCGTGGATCGGCCTCAACGTCGAGTCGCACACGATCGAGCTCATCGCGACGTTCGGGCTCGTGCTGCTCCTGTTCAACCTCGGACTCGAGTTCGACCAGGAGGAGTTCTACGGCAACGCCGGCAAGCTCCTCGTGTCCGGTGGCACGTACGTCGCCATCAACATGGGGATCGGCTTCGCGTTCGGGTTCTCGCTCGGCTGGGGCACCCGCGAGGCGCTGATCATCGCGGGCATGACCGCGACCTCGTCGAGTGCGATCGTCACGAAGCTCCTCATCGAGCTGCGGCGGCTCGCGAACGACGAGACGCCGATGATCCTCGGTGTCACCGTCATCGAGGACGTCTTCATCGCCATCTACCTGGCGATCGTGTCGGTCGTGCTCTCGGGCGACACGAACATCTGGGGCGTGGTCGGCAAGCTCGCGCTGGCGTTCGGCTTCCTCATCGTGATGTTCACCCTCGCCCGGTTCGCCGGCAAGTGGGTGTCCAAGATCTTCGCCACGCGTGACGACGAGCTCTTCACCGTGCTGTTCTTCGGCCTCGCGGTGATGTTCGGCGGGATCGGCGAGATCCTCGGCGTGACCGACGCGATCGGTGCGTTCGTGATCGGCCTGCTCTGCGGTGCCACGCGCTACCGAGACCGCATCGAGCAGCTCGCCCTCCCGATGCGCGACGTGTTCGCGGCGTTCTTCTTCGTGAACTTCGGCCTCGGACTCGACCTGTCGACCTTCGGCGAGGTGCTCTGGCCGGTCCTCGGCGCGATCGGCATGACCGTCGTGCTCAACGCCGTCGCCGGTCAGATCGTCGCCCGCATGAACGGGTTCAACGTCCAGCAGGGGATCAACACCGCCGTCATCCTGGTGAACCGTGGCGAGTTCGCGCTGATCCTCGCGACGCTCTCGGCTGCCGCCGGCCTGGAGGCGCGGATCACCGCGTTCGCGGGCCTCTACGTCCTCGTCATGGCCGTCCTGGGTCCGCTGCTCGCCGTGAACTCGGACCGGATCGGCCGCCTCGTGGTGCGTCCGGCGCGCGTCGCGCGGCTGCGCCAGCGCCTCCGCGCGCGGCTCGGGGGCCGCGGCGGCGCCGTGCCCGTCGGAGCGTCCGGACCGGCCCTCGACGAAGCGATCGACTCGGCCGCGGAGGCCGGGGTCGCCGACGAGGACGCCTCCCGGGCCGCCCGTCGTGCCGAACGCGACCGGCAGTTCGCGGAGGAGTTCGCCCTCGTGGAGGCCGCTGGGAGGGAAGAGCGCGAGAATGGTGCACCGGAGCCCCGCGACGAACCCGTGACCTCGTCGGTGGAGATCCCCGCCGAGCGTCCCGAACGCCCGGTGCGACAGCGCGATCCGGAGTACTGATACAGATGTGGGCCGTTGCCCGACGACCGAAGTGGATCGCGCTGCTGCTGCTCGCGCTCGTGCTCGCGGCGGTGTTCGCGTTCCTGGGCAAGTGGCAGCTCGAGCGGAGCATCCAGAACGGCAAGCCCCTGCCCGCGACCACCGAGACGCAGCGGACGCTCGACGACGCGCTCGCTCCGATGAAGCCCGTCACCGAGGCGCTCGCCGGGCAGAAGGTCACCGTCACCGGCACCTTCGTCGCGGGTGACACCACCGTCCTGACCGGGCGGAGCGGCGGTGGGACGTACCAGACCGTCGGACACCTCGTCGACTCCGGGACCGGCGCGAGCCTCCCGGTCGTGATCGGCTGGTCCGACCAGCGGTCCGCAGCCGTCGCCGGCGGTGACCGGCTCACCGACGGGCAGACGATGACCATCGAGGGGCGGCTCTACCCGGAGGAGTCCCCGGACCAGGACACCTACGCCGAGGGCGAGTACTCCGCCGTGGCGCCGGCCCGGTTCGTCAACACGTGGAAGCAGTTCGACGACCGCATGTACCTCGGGTACGTGGTCGCCGATGGTTCCACCGCGAAGGCGGCCGACCTCGGCACCATCGCCGACCGTGCACCGACGCGCGAGGTCCAGTTCGACTGGCTCAACCTCTTCTACGCGGTCGAGTGGGCCGTGTTCGCGGGGTTCGCCGTGTTCCTCTGGTACCGCTTCGTGAAGGACGCCTGGGAGCGCGAGGAAGAGGACCGCCGTGAGCGCCTCCACAGCTCCGACGGGGCGCTCGTCGACCGACGGTAGGATGGCCGATATGGCTCTGACCGTCCGACCCCGCGACGTCCCGAAGATCCCGGGAGCGGTGAAGTGGTACCGCGTCTCCGCGTACATCACCGGTGTGCTGCTCCTGGCCCTCGTGGTCGAGGTCATCATCAAGTACACCCCGCTGCAGCTCGAGATGCAGCTCGGCAACGGCCCGTTCTTCGTCCCGAACGGCACGGCCGGTGAAGCCCCGGGCACGTTCAACCTGTCGATCGCGATCCTCATCGCGCACGGTTGGCTGTACGTCCTCTACCTCTTCACGGACTTCCGTCTGTGGAGCATCATGCGCTGGAGGCCCTCGCGCTTCCTGCTCATCGCCCTCGGCGGCATCATCCCGTTCATGTCCTTCGTCGTCGAGCACCGCATGCAGCAGAAGGCCATGGACACCTACCACGAGCTGACCGCTGCCCAGCAGCGTGAGAAGGAGGCCGCTCGGTGAGCGAGACCGACCAGCGTCCCGTCCTCGTCGTCGACTTCGGAGCCCAGTACGCGCAGCTCATCGCTCGCCGCGTCCGCGAGGCCAACGTCTACAGCGAGATCGTCCCCCACTCGATCACCGCGGACGAGGTGAAGGCGAAAGACCCCTCGGCCATCGTGCTGTCCGGTGGTCCGTCGTCCGTCTACGAACCGGGTGCGCCGTCGCTCGACGGCGACATCCTCGACCTCGGCGTCCCGGTGCTCGGCATCTGCTACGGCTTCCAGGCCATGGCGACCGCGCTCGGCGGCGAGGTCGCCCAGACCGGTCAGCGCGAGTACGGCGCGACCGACGTCAGTGTGAACGAGACCGGCACGGGCAGTGTCCTCCTCGGCGACCAGCCGGCGTCGCAGGTCACGTGGATGTCGCACGGCGACTCCGTGGCGAAGGCCCCCGAGGGCTTCGAGGTGCTCGCATCGAGCGCGTCGACCCCCGTCGCGGCGTTCGCGTCCGACGAGCGCAAGCTCTACGGCGTGCAGTGGCACCCCGAGGTCAAGCACTCGGCGTTCGGCCAGGCCGTGCTCGAGAACTTCCTCCACCGCGCCGCCGGGCTGCCCGGTGACTGGAACTCCGCCAACGTCATCGACGAGCAGGTCGCGCGCATCAAGGAGCAGGTCGGTTCCGCGCGGGTCATCGCCGGGCTCTCCGGCGGCGTCGACTCTGCCGTGGCCGCGGCTCTCGTGCACAAGGCCGTCGGCGACCAGCTCACGTGCGTGTTCGTCGACCACGGGCTCCTCCGCGCCGACGAGCGCAAGCAGGTGGAAGAGGACTACGTCGCCTCCACCGGTGTCCGGCTCGTGACGGTCGACGCCGAGCAGCAGTTCCTCGACGCCCTCGCGGGGGTGAGCGACCCGGAGCAGAAGCGCAAGATCATCGGGCGTGAGTTCATCCGTACCTTCGAGGCCGCCGCCGAGGCGCTCGTGCTCGAGGCTCGCGGAGACGACGAGGCGGGCGAGGTCAAGTTCCTCGTGCAGGGCACCCTCTACCCCGACGTGGTCGAGTCCGGCGGTGGCTCCGGCACGGCGAACATCAAGTCGCACCACAACGTCGGCGGTCTGCCCGAGGACATGACCTTCGAGCTCGTCGAGCCGCTGCGCACCCTGTTCAAGGACGAGGTGCGCGCCGTCGGCCGCGAGCTCGGGCTGCCCGAGGTCATCGTCGGACGCCAGCCGTTCCCCGGTCCGGGGCTCGGCATCCGCATCGTGGGCGAGGTCACGAAGGACCGCCTCGAGCTGCTCCGTGCCGCCGACAAGATCGCCCGCGAGGAACTCACCGCGGCCGGCCTCGACGAGGAGATCTGGCAGTGCCCGGTCGTCCTGCTCGCCGATGTCCGCTCCGTGGGTGTCCAGGGCGACGGCCGCACGTACGGCCACCCGATCGTGCTCCGTCCGGTGTCCTCCGAGGACGCCATGACCGCCGACTGGACGCGCCTGCCGTACGACACCCTCGCGAAGATCTCGAACCGGATCACGAACGAGGTGCCGGACGTGAACCGCGTCGTGCTCGACGTCACGTCGAAGCCGCCGGGGACGATCGAGTGGGAGTAGTCACTCCCTGACGCCCGAGGGCCCGGCGCGCATCTTGCGTGCCGGGCCCTCGTGCGTCCGGTGTGTTCCCTGCGGGCCATTCCTCCGGCGGGCAAGACTCCCCGCTTGCTCGGCGTCGATCGGTCACGAAACGTCGCTCAGCGTCGTGGAGACCGACCTTTCGTGACCGCTGGGAATCCGCATGCGGGGAGTCCTGACCGCGGTCCGGCCGAGTCCAGCCGTGTCGGGGGAGCTCGGATTCGGGCTGCTCGGCGTCGACCCCGGCATGCGCGGATCCCGCACGCGTGGCCCCGCGCACGACGAAGGGCCCCGGCGTGTTCGCCGGGGTCCTCTTGGTCGTGCTGCGCGCGAGTGCTAGTTGCGCGAGCTGCTCGCGATGATGGCGAGGATGCGCAGGATCTCGAGGTACAGCCACACCAGGGTGACGATGAGGCCGAACGCCGCGGTCCACGCGTAGATCCGGGGAGCGCCGCGCTGGACGCCCGTCTTGATCTGGTCGAAGTCGAGGATCAGCGAGTACGCCGCCATCAGCACGACGAAGATGCCGATCACGACACCGAGCGGGATACCGAAGACCGTCACGCCGAGCAGACCGAACGCGGTGTTCGTGACGCCGGTCCACATGAGCACGAGGTTCACCAGCGAGAACGCCATGTACCCGACGATCGCGACCAGGAAGAACCGCGTTGCCTTCGGGGTCGCACGCACCTTGCCGGACGTGAAGAGCAACAGTGTCACCGCGAACACGCCGAGCGTGCCGAACACTGCCTGGGTGACGATGCCGTCGAACGCGCTGTTGTAGTACGCCGAGATGCCACCGACGAAGAGACCCTCGAAGAAGGCGTAGGCGAGTACGAGCGCCGGCGACGGCTTCTTCTTGAAGGTGTTCACCAGGGCGAGGACGAACCCGACGATCGCGCCGACGATCCAGACGACCGGCGGGAGGTTCCAACCGGCCACCGCGCCGACGACGAGCACGCCGAAGGCGAGGAGCGTCTTGACGATGGTGTCCTCGTACGACATGCGGTCGGTGTCGACCGTGGAGGCCGACGGACGGTCGTACATGTACTGCAGCTGATCAGGGGTCATCCCTTGCTGCGGCGTCTGACCCCAGCCAGCCTGCTGCTGTCCGGCGCCCGCGCCCCAGGCGTTCCGGCCCGCGTCGTTGAAGGCGGGGGACTGGTCGAAACCGGGCTTGAAGGCCATGGTGTCCTCTCATGGATGATTCGAGTCCTCTCAGCCTACGGATCAGGTGGCCCGGAAGGCTGTGGATTCGCGGCGAGCGGAACGGCTGTCCCGTGGTCGCCTGCGGCGATCGTCGCAGCCCCGGCTCGGAGTTCGCCGTACCGGGCCTGAGCACCTGACGGAGGTGGGCTGGAAGGCGGCGGCGAGCCGTGCCTCCAGGCCGGTACCGTGCACGCATGACCCTCGTCATCGCCCACCGCGGCGCGTCCGGACACCGCCCAGAGCACTCGCGCAGCGCCTACGACCTCGCGATCGCGATGGGGTGCGACGCGATCGAACCGGACCTCGTCCCGACGCGCGACGGCGTCCTCGTGCTGCGGCACGAGAACGAGATCTCCGGCACGACCGACGTCGCCGACCACTCCGAGTTCGCCGGCCGCCGGACCACGAAGACGGTCGACGGGCAGACCCTGACCGGGTGGTTCACCGAGGACTTCACGTGGGCAGAGCTGCAGACGCTGCGGACCCGCGAGCGGCTGCCCGCCCTGCGCCCCGCCTCCGCAGCGCACGACGGGGAGGACCCGATCCTGCGGCTCGAGGACCTCCTCGCTATCCTCGACGGCGCCCCTCGGGCGGTGAGGCTGGTCGCCGAGGTCAAGCACGCCACGTCCTTCGAGCGGGCCGGGTTCCCGATGGGCGCGATGCTCGACGAGGTGCTCGCGGGCGCTGGGTGGCGGCAGGACGAGCGGCTCACGGTCGAGAGCTTCGAGAAGGGCGTGCTCCGCGACCTCCGCACGCGTCGGACCGGTGGCCGGCTCGTGTACCTCCAGGAGGCGCGGGGCAGCGCCGCCGACGAGGTCGCGTCCCACGGGTCGCTGGCCCCGTCCTACGCGTCCGAGCGGTCCGACGAGGCGCTCGCGGAGCTCGCCACCGAGTTCCACGGGATCAGCGTCGACCTGGGGACCCTGATGGCGGGCGTCGACACCCGGGCGGTGGACGACCGTGGGCCGGTGCGAAGTGCGATCGTCGACCGGGCGCACGACGCCGGGCTCGACGTGTTCACGTGGACCCTGCGGCCGGAGAACCGCTTCCTGCCGGCACCGCTCCGGCGAGGCGGCGACGTGGCGGCGCACGGTGACTGGGAGCGGTGGTTCACGTCGATCGTCCGCACCGGTGTCGACGGGGTGTTCGCCGACCACACGGACCTCGCCGTCCACGCCCGTTCGATCGTCGGGCCCGGTTCGGCTGTCGGGGGCCCCGCCTAGACTGTTGCGGACATGACGATCGTGCTGGACCCATTCGACTCGTCGCCCGAGCAGGGTGGCGGGGCCGCTGCCTACGAAGACCCGTTCACCGCGGGTCTGAACCCCCAGCAGAAGGAAGCCGTCGAGTACCGCGGCGAGTCCCTGCTCATCGTCGCGGGTGCCGGATCGGGCAAGACCAGCGTGCTGACACGGCGGATCGCGCTGTTGCTCGCCAACCGCGAGGCCTGGCCGTCGCAGATCCTGGCGATCACGTTCACGAACAAGGCCGCGGCGGAGATGCGGGAGCGGGTGCGTGCCCTCGTCGGCAACGAGGCCGAGGGCATGTGGATCTCGACGTTCCACTCCGCGTGCGTGCGCATCCTGCGGCGCGAGGCCGAGCGGTTCGGGTTCTCGCAGTCCTTCACGATCTACGACTCGGCCGACTCCCGTGCGCTCCTCAAGCGGATCATCAAGGAGTACGAGGCGGACCAGCTCGGACTGACGGTCGGTGCGGCGGCGTCGAAGATCTCGAAGCTCAAGAACGAGCTGCAGGACGTCGACACCTACGTCCGGAACATCAACGCGAACGACCCGCAAGAGGTCATGTTCGCCCAGGTGTTCCGCCGCTACACCGACGAGCTCCGTCGCGCGAACGCGTTCGACTTCGACGACCTCATCGGGCAGACGGTGTTCCTCTTCCGCGCCTTCCCCGACGTCGCCGCGCTGTACCAGCGGCGGTTCCGGTTCATCCTCGTCGACGAGTACCAGGACACGAACCACGCGCAGTACGCCCTCATCCGTGAGCTCACCCGTCCGGTGCCCGTCGAGCAGGTCGACGCGCTCGAGGACGCCGGCCAGCACGTCGAACGCATGCGGGAGCGCGACGGGTCGATCGCTCCGGCGTCACTGACCGTCGTCGGTGACTCGGACCAGTCGATCTACGCCTTCCGCGGGGCGGACATCCGCAACATCGTCGAGTTCGAGCGGGACTTCCCGAACTCGAAGGTCATCCTGCTCGAGCAGAACTACCGGTCGACGCAGAACATCCTCGACGCCGCGAACGCCGTCATCGCGAACAACTTCGACCGGCAGGCGAAGAACCTGTTCACCGACGTCGGCGCCGGCGACAAGATCGTCGGCTTCACCGGGTACACCGGCCACGACGAGGCCCAGTTCGTCGCGGACGAGGTCCAGCGGCTGCACGAGGGCGGCACGGCCTACCGGGACATGGCGGTCTTCTACCGGACGAACTCGCAGACGCGTGCGCTGGAGGAGATCTTCATCCGGGCGGCGATCCCGTACCGGGTGCTCGGCGGCACGAAGTTCTACGAGCGTGCCGAGATCAAGGACGCGATGGCGTACCTGATCACGATCGCGAACCCCGCCGACCCGATGGCGCTCCGCCGCATCCTCAACGTGCCGAAGCGCGGCATCGGCGCCGTCACCGAGACGACGCTGCAGCGCTACGCGGACGAGCACGAGACGACGATGCGCGACGCCCTGCGGCACGCGGACGAGCTCGGCTTCGGTCCGAAGGTCCGGAACGCGATCACCGCGTTCGCAGCGCTCCTCGACGAGGTCTCCGCCAAGGCCCAGGACCAGCCGGTCGTCGACACCCTGACGCAGTTGCTCGACGGCTCCGGACTGCTCGAGAACCTCCGGAAGTCGCCCGACGCGCAAGACGCTGCGCGGGCGGACAACATCGACGAACTCGTCGCGGTCACGCGCGAGTTCCAGAAGAACAACCCGGACGGCACGCTCTCGGACTTCCTCACCGAGGTCTCGCTCGTGGCGGCGGCGGACGAGCTCGACGACTCATCCGGAACGGTGTCCCTGATGACGCTGCACACGGCGAAGGGCCTCGAGTACGACGCGGTGTTCCTCACCGGCGTCGAGGAAGACCTGCTGCCGCACCGGATGTCCGCGAACGAACCGGGCGGCCCTGCCGAGGAACGCCGGCTCTTCTACGTCGGGATCACCCGCGCGAAGAAGTCGCTCTTCCTGTCGCTCGCGATGACCCGGGCACAGTTCGGTGACGTCAACGTGGCGATGCCGTCCCGCTTCCTGCAGGAGATCCCCGAGGGGCTCATCGAGTGGAAGCAGTCGCCGGGCATGGCGAACAGTCGCGGTGGCACCGAGCCCCGGGCACTGAACGCCCGGCGCGGTGGCTTCGGCGGCGCGGGCGGTGCCGGCGGTGCGTCCGGTGGTGGTGGCTACCGCGGTGGTGGCGGTTGGGGCGGCGGGTCGTACGACCGGGCGGCCGCGGCGCAGAAGACCCGCCCGAAGACCGAGTGGGCGAACCGGGTGTCCGGGCAGGTCCGCGACAACGGCGACCTCGAGCTCGTGGCCGGCGATCGCATCAAGCACCTCGACTTCGGTGAGGGCACGGTCTCGGCGGTGACGGGGCAGGGCGCCAAGCGGATCGCCGAGATCGCGTTCGACTCGGCGGGGCGCAAGAAGCTCCTCATCAAGATCGCCCCCATCGAGAAGCTCTAGCGACGCGGCGCCAGCGGGCGCGGCGCCAGCGGGCGCGGCGCCAGCGGACGCGGCGGCGGGCGCGGCGGCGGGACGACGGCGGCGCGACGGCGCACAACCAAAGACGCGTCGAACCGCGCGTTCTCGCGGTGCGAGCCGACTCCGGTTGTGCGAACGCGGTGCACGCCGGCGGACGCCATGGCGAGCGTGAGCGGGCGCCACGGTGCCCGCTGGCACTGCACCCGCGGGCGCACGCCAGCGAGCGCGGCGGCGCGCGGCGGCGCGCGTCGGACCGCTACGGCTGGAGCCGCGCGGCGTCCCACCCGTCCGACGTGCGGACGTACTGCAGTCGTCGGTGCATCCGGTCGCGGCTGCCGTGCCAGAACTCCACGATCTCGGGCTCGAGCCGCCAGGCCACCCAGCCCTCCGGACGGGGCACGTCGTCGTCGGTCTCGGACAGTAGGACGTTCGCGTCGTCGATGAGGTCCTGCAGGGTCCGCGGTTCGAGCACGTCCGACTGGTCGGCGATCGCGGTCGCGGCGCGGGACTTCGGCGACCGGTCGGCGAAGAGCTGGTCGGACGCCTCGTCGGAGAGCTGCACGGCCCGGCCCTCGAACCGGAGCTGCTGCATGGTCTCGCGCCAGTACACCTGCAGCGCCGCGTGCGGGTTCTCGGCGAGCTGCCGACCCTTGGGGCTCAGCGTGGAGGTGCCGAACACGAGCCCGTCGTCCTCGAGGCGCTTCACGTCGACCGTGCGCGCGGACACCCGGCCGTCGGCGCCCGCGGTGGCGAGGGTCATCGACAGCGGCTCCGACACCTCGCGCTCGTCGGCGTCGTGGAGCCACTGCCGGGCGAGGTCGATCGGCGACGCCGGCGGGGCGTCGAACTCGGGGAGGTGCAGGGAGTCGTCACCGGACAGCGAAGCGGACATGGCCCCAGCCAACCGCGCTCAGTCCACCCACGTCCAGGTCGCCGGGGGACGCCCGCCCCGCGTGGTCGCCGCCGAGGACGCCTCGGCCCGCACGAGCGCCGGGTTCGTGCGCAGGGAGCGGTTGAGGTTGCCGGCATCGGGCGCGCTGCCGTGGAGCGCCGTGTGCAGCTGCGCCGCCGCGGAGGTCGGGAACAGCTCGCCGAGCAGCGCGCGGGTCAACGGGACGTCTCGCCAGAGTCGCGTGCGCACCTGGTCGACGGCCGTCCGGACGATCGTGTCGTGGTCGAACGGGAGGCCCGGCTCGGCCCCGTCGACGGGTCGCCACACCGTGGGCGGTGCGTCCACCCCCGGGGTCACCACCGCGATGAACGCGATGCTGATCGCGGCGTCCCGCGGGTCACGCGACGGTCCGTCGAACGCGCCGACCTGCGCGAGGTGCCGGACCGCAGCCGCCTCGATCCCGGTCTTGGTCCGCAGTGCGCGCCCCGCGCCGTCGACGAGGCGTTCCGCAGCGTCCAGGAGCACGCCGGGAAGTGCCTCCCGGCCGGCGAAGGGGGCGTACGGCCGACGCGCGGTCGCGACCCGCAGACCGTGCGCCGTCGTGAACGACACCGGGACGACGTCGATCGCGATGAGCGGCTGGTCGCGGGCCGCGGAGGCGGCGTCGGTCACGCCCGCGACCGGCGCGCTGAGCGCGCGGCCCGTTCCGCGCGGAGGGTGGCCCGGACGTCGGCGAAGGACTGCAGGACCGTGAACCGGCCGTCCACCCACACCGTCTGGAGGAGGCTCGTGGCCTCGTCCTCGGCGCTCGCCTCGTCTGTCTGCCGGATCTCGCCGTCCGCGCCACGGTGCAGGGCGATCCGACCCTTGGCACTCTTCTTGCCGCTGCCGGTCTTCGGGTCCTTCTGGATGTCGACCGGCTTCCCGTCGACGAGGGCCCAGGTCGCCTTCACCGCGCTGCCGAGGTTGTCGCGGGTCATGTACTGGTAGGTGTACGACCCGATCCCGAGGACGATGGTGTCGCTCGCGTAGCCCTTCGCGGCGAGACGCTCGTAGATGCGCCGGGCGCGGTCGAGGGTGATGCTGTCGCCGTAGATCACGCCGATGTGCTGGTCGAGGACCTTGAAGCCCTGCTCGTTCACGGTGTGGCCGAACAGCTCGTCGAGGAGCTCGACGACGCCCTTCTCCTCGTTGCTGCGCCCGGGGCGGAAGAGCTCGTACTCCGGGACGCCGTGCACGGTGCCGGTGACGATGTCGACCGGGTCGCCGGAGTCGGGGCGGATGACGAGCTTGCCGTCGCGGGCCGTGATGCGGTCCTTGAGCTGCGGGAGCGTCTCGGTGATCACCTTGAACAGGTCGAAGCCGTCGCTCACCGCCGAGACGATGCCGGTCGGGTAGACGTCGAGGATCTGCTCGAAGGTCTCGAGCTCGCCGTCGGCGCCGCGCACGCACATGACGCTGTGCTCGGTCGCGGGGACGCTGGCGCCCACCCAGCCGTTGTCGCCGGGGTAGTAGCGGTCGATGAAGTCGAGCGACGGCATCGAGTCGGTGCCGAGGAACGACAGGAGGTGACCGGCGCCGGCAGCGGCGGCGGACTCGATGCTCGACTGGCCTCGGAAAGAGAAGTCGTGGGCGGCGAAGTCGATGCTCGCCGGGTCCGCACCGGTGCGCGCTGCCCAGTCCTCCATGAGGTCGCGGTACTCGAGCGCCTTCGTCGCGACGGTGGACGGGTGCCAGATCGACGCCGACAGGGCGGTCTCGATGTAGTTCGGCAGCCAGAAGAACTCGTCGATCGTGTTCTCGATGGTGAGGGTCGCGACGCCGATCGGTGCGAGGGTGCCCTCGGGCAGCGCCTTGACGTCGAGCGGCAGGTACCCGAGCCGGTGCAGTGCACGGACGTGGTCGGTGCCGATGTGGTTCGGGCCGAAGTAGCCCTGGAGTGCCTGCTCGAACAGGTCCGCGACCTCGTCCTCGTCGGCGGCGAAGAACGGCGCCCAGGCCTCGACGAGGTGGCGCTGGATGAACGCCTGCAGGCCGAAGACCACGGCGTGCGTCGAGTCCGGCATGTGCCCGTTCGACCGGTTCGTCCAGTTGATGAGGATCCGGGTCGTGCCGGCCGGGTAGACCTGCCGGTGTGAGTGCTTGTAGCCGTCGACGGCGAGCAGCGGCGCGATCGGGCTCGGGGTGGTGATGCGGGGCTCGAGGCCCGTCGTCGTGACGGTGCTGGCGGTGTTCGTCATCGGATCTCCTTTGTGAGGTACGGGCTGAGCGGGACGGTGCGGAGGCCGGGGACGTCCTGCTGTGCGGGATAGCTGTCGGTCGTGACGATCTCGCCGAAGTGGTCGGCGAGCTGCGGAGCGCGGCCCGAGAAGACGCCGTGCGACACCCAGAGGCCCAGGCGCTCCTTCGGCAGGCCGGTCGAGCCGGCCAGGCCCATGAAGGTGCCTCCGCCGTCGCAGATGTCGTCGACGACGAGCAGGCGACCGGTCTCAGGCAGCGGTTCGCAGGAGAAGCCGTCGAGCTTCCCGGTGTCGGGGTTCCGGTGCTTCTCGGCGCGGAAGAGCGGCAGGCCCGCGGCGACGGCGACCGCGGAGGCCCGAGCGACCGCACCCTTGTCGGGGGCGATGATCCCGCTGTAGTCGGAGCCGGCGAGCACGGCGTCGCAGACGACCTGCTCGCTCGTGACGACCGTGAGCCGCTCGACCAGCCCGACGATGACCGGCGAGTGCGGATCGAAGGCGATCACCTGGTCGATGCGGAACCCGTTGAGGACGTCCGCGTAGACCTTCGCGCCGAAGGGGAGGCCGCGGTCCTGTCGGGCACCGGGCAGGTACGGGACGAGCGCGACGGACCGTGCGCCCCGCTGCCGGACCGCGTCCGCCCACATGCCGAGCATGAGGAGGTCGTCGCCGCTCGTGCCGCGCAGGGTCGCGATCTCGGTGGTCGCCTCCGCGTCGGCGTCGTCCCGGACCTTGACGTGTGCTTCGCCTGCGGGGAACCGCATCGTGGAGAACGTCGGTGTCGTCGGTGTGCCCAGGGTGTCCCAGGTGCTGAGTTCGACTGCCATGGCTCGACCGTACCACGGTATTTGTCAGATTGACAAGTACCGGGTCACGGAACGGGAACCTGCACCGAGACCAGTTCTCCGTCTCCGAGGTGCACGATCGCCGACCCCGGCTGGACCCGGTCGACCACGGAGCTCCGGGGCAGGCGCATGCCGAGCAGGTCGCCCTCAGCGATCGCCTGCGGGCTGAGGAGCGCGCCCGAACGCGCTCGCTTCATGTCGACCTGCCAGCCGGTGAACCCGACCCCGAACTCGGCGGTCAGTCCGGCTGCGACGATCGCCTGGCCGCTGTCCGACGCGCGCTTCACGAACCCCTGCAGCCACGTCTTCGCCGGCGCGTCCTTCACGAGTTCGGCGTCGTCGATGACGAGCACGCGTCGGCCGGGCTGGTCGTCGAACCACGGCGCGAGGAGGTCGTCCGTGATGTCGGTGCCCTCGTGCACGGCGAGCACGCCCGGTTCCGATGCGAGCGCTCGCAACGGCGATTGCCGCGGGGTGACGAGGACGACCTGGCCTCCGGCCCGAAGGACCGACCGAGTGATCGAGAGGAGCACCGAGCTGCGGCCGGACTTCGCCGGACCGCCGATCGCGAACGAACCGGCCTGCGCGAGGTCCGGGCCGATCGCGGCGAGGTCGTCGCCACCGATGCCCACGAGCCCGAAGAGGTCGGTGTCGTCAGTCCGCATCTCCCACGCCCGGTCGAACGGCACGGGGCCGCTGAGCTGGTCGACCCGGAACGGCCGACGCGAGCGCTCGACTCCTGCGTCCCGCCCGGTCGCGAACGTCGCCAAGGCCGTGATGGCGGCGGCCTGCGCCTGACCCGTCCCGGCGGCGGCGAGGAGGGCGATCTGCGTCTCGACGGCGGTCTCCGAGCTGAAGGCCCGACCGTCGGGGATCTGCTCCGGCAGCTTCCGTGGGTTCAGTGCCGCGAGGCCGTAGTCGCCCCGGTCGGACAGGCGCAGCACGAGCTTGTCCTCCACCAGGGTGGCCATCCGGCTCGAGAGCAGCTGCCGGTCGCCGGTCACGACCAAGTGGATCCCCACACTGGCGCCCTCGCGGAGCATGGTCATGACCTGATCGGTCGGTGCACCGTGGTCGAGTTCGCCGAGGGATCCGACGAAGCCCTCCCACCGGTCGAGCATGAACACGATGTGCGGCAGCCGGTCGGCCGGTGAGACCGCCGCGGCGCGTTGCTCGACGATGCTCGCGAACCCGCCGTCGGCGAGGACCTGCTGGCGACGGGCGAGCTCCTGCGTCAGCTTGGCGAGGAGCCGCTGCGCCCGCTCGGTCTGCACACGCTGGACGACCGCGCCGGCGTGCGGCAACGCCTGGATCGGCAGGAGCGCACCGTTGCCGCAGTCGAGGGCGTACACGTGCACGTCTGCCGACGAGGTGTTGCGGGCGACGGCCGCCGCGATCGTCCGGAGCACCTGGGACCGTCCGCTGCGCGGTGCACCGACGACGTAGAGGTGGCCGTCGGTGTCGAGGTCGAGGCTGCGGACGCGCTGGGCCTGTTCGCCCGGGAAGTCCTGCAGGGCGAACGGCAGCGGGTTCACGCGCGACGAGGTCGTCGAGGGGACGTCGAGCTCCCACGCGGAGTCGTTCACGTCGGTGAAGAGCAAGGACTCCGGCAGCGCGTCGAGCCACGGACGGTACGGCTCCGGCCCGCCGAGGGTCTCGGCAGCACCCGCCACCGCGGCGACGAGCTCCTGGAGGTCCGTCCGGTCGTCGTCGGAACGGTCCTCGGACTTCGGCGGGGCAGGGGGCGGTGTGCCGAGCGAGGACCACGACACCGAGCCCGCCCACACCGCCCGTCGCCGGTTCGACGTCGTGCCCGGACGGCGGCCCCCGACCCGGCCGGACTGGAACGGCAGCAGGGCTCCGGCACCGAGACGGATGTACCCCCGACCGGGCGTGCTCTTCTGGATCTGCGCGGCGTCCCCGGCGTCGATGACGTCGGTGCTCTCGCTCGAGTCGGTCACGCGGAGCGCGATCCGCAGGTTCGTGTTCGCCCGGATGTCGTTCGACACCACACCCGTCGGTCGCTGCGTGGCGAGGATGAGGTGGATGCCGAGCGATCGCCCGCGCTGGGCGATGTTGACGAGGCCGGCGACGAAGTCGGGAAGCTCCCGCACCAGGCTGGCGAACTCGTCGATGACGATGAGCAGCCGCGGCATCGGGGGCAGCGGCTCACCCCGGCCGAGGCGCTCGACGTAGTCCTCGATGTCCTTCGCGGCGGCCTCGGCGAGCAGGTGCTCGCGGCGGCGCAGCTCGGCTCCGAGCGACTCGAGCGCCCGCTCGACGAGGTGTGTGTCGAGGTCGGTCACCATCCCGACCGTGTGCGGCAGCGGCGCGAAGTCCCGGAAGGCGGCCCCGCCCTTGTAGTCGATGAGGAC
The DNA here is from genome assembly GCF_030406605.1 of Curtobacterium sp. 458. Lineage (NCBI taxonomy): Bacteria > Bacillati > Actinomycetota > Actinomycetes > Micrococcales > Microbacteriaceae > Curtobacterium > Curtobacterium sp. 458. The sequence goes on from NZ_CP129104.1 coordinate 1,319,806, forward strand.
GAAGTTCATCCCCTCCGGCGTGTTCGTGGCCGCGAGCGAGGCGACGATCGTCTGCAGGAGTTCGGACTTCCCCGAGCCCGTCGTGCCCGCGACGAGTCCGTGCGGACCGTCACGCCGGAGGTCGAACGCGAAGGGCCCGTCGAGGCTCTCGCCGACCACGACCTCGGTCGTCCGGGGGCGGACGCCCCACCCGCCCGTGATCGCCCTCGCCGTCGGCGGTTCGAGCAGCATGACGTCGAGCAGCCGCGAGGACGTCGGGAGCCCACCAGCATCGCGCTCGTCGTCGGCGTCGACCATCGGCGCGATCGCCCGGGCGACCGATTCGAACCAGCCGTCCGGCACCCGGTCAGGGCGGACGTCGGTGATCGTCGCCTGTCGCTGGGCGGCCACCCGGATGCGCTCGGAACCCACCGTCACGACGACCGAGCACTCCTCCGGCAGCAGCCGGGCCTCTTCCTCGATGCAGATCGCCCGCACACCGACGGCGGGGCCCTCCTTGAGGATCCGGATGAGTCCGGGCAGGGCTCGGAGCCGCCGGGCGCCGTCCAGCACCACGACGACGTCGGGCCCCGCAACGACCCGCGCGCCGGACTCCCGCAGCGCTCGCTGTCGGGAGTCGATCACCTGCCCCAGTTCCGCCACGCGGGCGCCGAGCGTCTCGGCATCGTTGCCGATCGCGATCACCGCGTCCTGCCCGAAGCCCGGGCGCGCCTGCGGCACCCAGCGGAGCCATGCCCACTCCGAGGACGACTGCGCGTCGGTCAACACGACGAACTGCGTGTCCCGGGGACTCTGCAGCACGGCGAGCTGCGCGACGAGCCACGACGTGAGGTGCTTCGTGTGCTCCTCGCGCCCAGCGATCCCCACGACACCGTGCTCGACGAGGTCGACGACCACGGGGACGTCCTCCGCCAGCTTGTCGACCGCACGACGGTGCTCCAGCGCAGCCGGGTCCTCCAGCACCACGCCGGACGGCACGTCCGCCGTCCCGACGCGCAGCGTCAGGTAGTCGGGGTCGGTCCGGCGACGCTCCCACAGGCGGGCGCGGCGCCGCAGGGCGATGTCGAGCACCGTCGCCGGGTCGGGCGCGCTGGTGCGGGACTCGCGTTGGTACCGGGCCACGGCCTCCAGGGCGTCCGCCTCGACCGCTCGCTTCGTCTCCTCGTACTCGGCCACGCGCTGCCGGTGCGTCTTCTTGCCGTTCCGGCGGTCCCACCAGGCATTGCCGAACATGATGATCGGCGACATGAGGCCGAAGGCCAGGTAGGCGACGTTGTGGAAGATCGAGATCATCACGGCCGCCATGCCGAGCGGCGCCAGCGCCGCGATGATCGGGATCGACCGTCGCGACTGCTGCCCCGGCGCGGCCGGCAGCTTGAAGACCGTCGGAGTCTCCTCCGGTAGCAGCCGCGGCGGCCGCGTGTAGTCGAGGGTTCCGCCACCCGGCGTCAGCGTGATCGCAGCGCGGTCGGCGTCCGGCACCGCGACGGACAGGAGCGTGTCGCCGATCGCGACGACGCCCCCCGGCTCGACCGGGGTCTCGACGTCGACCTCTGCCCCGTCGACGAGGACGCGCGAGCCCCGCGTCGGGATGATCGTGAAGCGACGGTTGAGGTCGAGCCGCAGCACCGCCGCGTACTCGGGAGCCGTGCGGTCCGGCAGGTGCACCGTCGCATCCGGCGCGGACCCGACGTGCGCGACCCCCGCGTCGAGCACCACGACCGTGCCCGCACCCGGGCCGCCGACGATGCGGACGCTGGGCAGGTCGGCCGGGAGCGGGAGGACCGGTGCGGGTGCGCCGAACGTCAGTCGGGCCCCCTCGAGCAGGACGCCGTCACCGAGGCGGGCGTGCGGGGTCGTCGGTACCGCGTCGACGGCGACCTCGACGATGGACTCGGCGCTCAGGCCGAACCGGCGGGCGACGATCTCGACGACCTCGCCGAGGACGGTGTCCTCGTCGCACTCCGCCACGAAGTCGGCAGTCGCGTCGGTCGGTAGGTGGGTGGCGGTGAACGTCAGGCGCACCGCTCGACCGTGGCTGACCGTGCAACGGTGACGCGCGCCGAGCGCGCGGCCGGTCTTCGCAAGATCAGAGGACGCGTACACGAAGTCTCGAGAGAAGACGGCCTATCGGCGCTTCCATGATCTCCGCGTCCCGCGGTCCGACATCCACCTTGACCTGCACGAGCACCTGCTGGAACGGGAAACTCGCGACCCAACCGTGGGGAGCGTGTTCCCGCGAGATCGTGGAACGCAGACCCGACGAGCCCGTGGGCGAACGCCAGGGCTCTGGTTCAGCGATGCTGACCTGCTTCAAGGACGGCATGGCAAGTTCTCGAAGTGCATCATCGTCATGAGTCTCCGATTCGCGCCAGTGAAGTCGGACGGGCAAGAACGCTGCGGGAAGGGCGGCGCGCAGGACGAAAGCGCGTTCGTCCGGGCTGGTCATCACCGCAGCTGCCGCGAGAGAAGCCTGAATGGGAAACTGCTCTGGGTCCTGACGCAGAAAGCGCTTCGGGAGAACCGAACGCGCGGCGCGTGCTGACCACTTCTCGATTACTCGGTCGGACGCCTGCTGCAGATCGTTCGGTACGACGACCCATTCATCTTCGACGTCCTGCGCTTCGATGCTGATCAACTTGATCCTTCTTCGTTCGTGTTGACGATGCTGATCGCATCAACGAATTCCATGACGGCGGATGCGTGTCGCACAAGAGCTCCGAAGTCGGCGTTCGCGCAGAGCACCGAAACGACGATCTGACCGGCTCGGAAGCCGAAGGCAAGGGAGCCATCGAGCTCTCGCCCGGGCCCTCGCGATCGGAAACCGACCGCGCGGACACCTCTCCCGAGCTGCACAGCAGCATGTGGTTCGACCTTCGGAGGTTCGACCGTGTTCCCGAGCGATCGTCGGACGACTTCATCGAGGTCGAGCTCGCACGTCGGGATGTCAGTCGTGAAACGCACTCGAACGGTGGTCGGTGAAGCTGCCATCGAGGGAAGGTGGACGGCAACCAACTCATCCGAGTTCGAAGGAGCCAACGCCTCGAGGGTCAACTCCAGCCACGCCCGCATGGCGTCGTCCATCTGTTCGCGCGGAGCAGTGGATGTGTGCCAGTGCTGGATGCGTTGCGCACGAGTCGGTCCGTCTTCGTTTTCGGCGAACAGCCAGTCTGATGCATCGAGCTCGATTCGCAGCATGGCTCGCTGGGGGTCCGCGTCAACCACGAATGTCCTCCGGGGACGGGAGGACACGTCCGTCTGCATCCGCCCAGCGGAAGGTTGCGAGGAGTGCACGGAACAGCGTCAAGAGCGCCTCGTTCACGTGGCGCTCCGCGTGCCGCAGTTCTTCGAGCACCTCTGGGTGCTCGGAGACGACGGTGAACACGATCGCGATGATGAAGTCGGCGTGGCCGGGGACTTCGATGAACGCCCCCGTCGAACTCAGCACCCGAGCCGAGCGGTCTACCGGCGGTGCAGCGCTCTCCAGGGGAACGAGAACTGCGGCCGTTCGTGCGACTTCGATCACCTCTGCCCCTGGTGCCAAACTGCGTGCGAGAAGGATGTCCGAGGTGGAATGGCCGTCGGCAACCGTCATCGATACCCGCGAGATCGTCATGCTTGCCGCAACCGAAGTGCCCGGCAGCGGGCCAGCCGTCATGTAGCTGTCCAGCACGCTCTGCGTGTGATCTGCGGCGCGAGCCTCCTCGAACAAGGTTCCTACCTCAGCCCGCCACGAATCGCTCGCCTGAGTCGGTGCTGGAACCGCCTCGAGAGTGCGCTCCATCCACGTGGCGTAGTCGCCTTTCGGAACGTGTAGCCACCCCGCAGGGAGTGCGAATGTGTACGACTCCGGGACCGTGTCGGTCATCGCGTGCGTCAGAACCGCGGGCCGATCGGCGCGGTTGCCCAGTGGTCGAATTTCTTCCAGAGCGGAATGTAGTCCTTGGCCCAGCCGAATCCGTCGAGCCCGACTCCGGTCCAGCCGACTCCGATCCCCGTGGCCAGGACCCGCTCGAGCCGCGCAACGGCGGTCGGGCTCTGCCCCACAGCACCTACCTGCGATCGACGGATCCATTGCACCATGTGCGCGAGTTCTTCATCCCCTGCCGCAAGGAAGCGGTACTTGTCGTAGATCCCTTCGCGTGGGATGCGACTGTAGCTCCGAGCGACACGTTGGAACGCGGCGCGTTCCGCCATCCCGTCGGACACGATCGACTGCACGCGAGAACGGGCGACTGCGTTGACCGCGGTCCGTCCCGCAGACACGGCGAGCTTGCCGGCACCGAACGTCAGGAGGCCTACGGCATCAAGCGCAACATCGGCCCAGGAGCCCGTGCCCGCTGCGGCTTTGGCGACATCCCCCGCGGTAGCGAGTGCCATCACGCTCAGAGCGAGCACGCCGAGCCATGTGGTGAGCGGGAAGAGGAGTGCTGCGATCGCGAGAACGGTACCGGCGAACTGGGCGACCTTGAGGACCACCGAGATCCACTCGTCGTTGTCCTTCATCCACTGCTTGAAGTCGTCCCACGCGCTGTCGTCCAGACCGTCGTCGACGCTGTCGTCGATCTTCGCGATCGCGCGTTGCGCCGCGGTCTCGAGTCCTTCGAGCGCGGACCGCATCATGCTCGCTGCGCGCGTTGCCTCGGCCTGGGCGCTCTCGGCCCGACTCCGCTGCGTGTCCGAAAGAATCTGGTACTCCTGCTGCTGATCCGGGTCGGTCGAGGAGTTGGCGAGGTCTTGGTAGCGATCCCGGGACCGAGTAGAGGATCGAGCCTCCGTCTGGCTCTGGTCGTGCAGGTGGCTGGCAGACGAAGCTTCGTCGATCGCTGTCGAGAGTGCGCCGGCGTACTCGTTCAACGCGTCGCCTGTGCCGGAGTACCGACCCTCGGCACCGCCGAGCTTGTCGGCGAGATCCCCGGCCTTCTTGAGGAACGCCGTGACCGCCTTGCTTTCAGAGTCAGAGTTGTCGAGTCTTTTCAAGGTGCTCGCGGCACCGCTGATCGCGGAGGCCACCTGGTGGTACTGGCGCGCCATGGCCTGGACAGCGCTCGGGTCACCGGTCGGACCTGACGCGAGCGCGCTCACTGCTCACCCGCAATGGACTTCACGAGTTCGGTCTCCGAGTCGTCGAACGCGTTGTCGATGGTGAGCGCCATCTTCGCGAGCTTCTCGATCGATTCGCTCAGGTCGCGGCGGTGGCTGTCCCACCCCGACGAGAAAGAGCGGATCCGTCTGGCGAGCTCGGGGTGGCCGACGGCATCGGCCGCGTCGCCCGAGTGCTGGTCCGCGTTGTCGAACTCGTGCTTCACTGCACTGAGGTCGCTCCAGAGGGACTCCATCTTTGCGCCTCTGTAGCGCAGCGTTCCGCCTGCCACTGTCTTCCTCTTCCCCCGGGTTCACGCTCGTGCTGCAAGTGTCGCCGCCCCTGCGGCGAGAGCGGCGGCCGGCACCCCCAGGTGCCGGCCACCGTCGTGCAGAGCCTGACTAGCCGATGCTCGACGCGAGCTGCTCGTCCGTGGACTCGAGCGTGTTCGCGGCGCTCTCGAGGAAGCCGGCCATGCCGTCGATCGCCTGGATCGTCTGCGTCGCGCCGGAGTTGAACTCCGAGTACGTCCCGTCGAACGCCTTCGACGACTTGTCGGTGACGTAGCCCGACGACACGAGGTTGTCGATCTGGCTCTTGAGCTGGCTCAGCTGGTCCTCGATGGCCTTCTGGCCGTTGCGCAGCTGCGAAGCCTGGTTGCGGAGATCGTCGTAGGTGACATTGACGTTTGCCATGTGCATACCCTCCCGATGCGGTATCTGATGTACTAGGACGATACTGGTTTCCGACGAATCTCGCACCAGGTGGGGACAGGAAGCAGGACGAGGGGTACGCCTTGGCACGACGTTGCAAGGAGGAGCGGACGCCGGAGCGTCCGGTCGTCACGCACGCCGAGGTCGAGCGTGACCGGCAGGCCGGTCACCTCTCCCGCGCGTGGGTCCTCCCGAGGGTTCCGGTGCCGGACCGCGAGCCGGACGTCGAGGTGCACACCGAGCCGTCGCTCCCGACGATCGGCGTGGCGCCGCGGGTCGTCCTCGAGGTCGCGCCGGGCAACGTCGTACCGCTGGACCAGCCGGTGGTCCTGGGCCGCAAGGTGGCGACCGCCCCCGGTCGGCGGGCGGTACTGCTCGACGACCCCGGGCGCTCGGTCTCGCGCGAGCACGCGGCGGTCCGTCCGACGGGTGGCGGCGGGCTCGTGGTCGAGGACCTCGGTTCGGCGAACGGCACCGTGGTGGTACGGGCTTCCGGTGCGCGGGAGCCGAGCGTCGGCGGCGCGCAGGTCGTCGCGCGACCCGGGGACGTCCTCATGGTGGGCGACTACGCGGTCCGCGTGCTCGCCGGCTGACGCCGACGAGCAGCCCGCCGCATCGCCCGGACCAGCAACGGCCCCGGCAGCCGCAGGAGCCACCCCGGCACGAGCGCGCGCACGACGCGGAGCACCCGCACGGCCCGCTCGTACCGCCGCCGCTCCCGAGGCCCCCACGCGAAGCCGTACCCGGCCCGGATCCGCTCCGGCAGCATCCCGACGGTCACGACCCGCACGAGCGGCATCGCCGCCCGCACCCACCAGGGCGCGAACCGCGGGTGCAACAGGTCGCGGACGACACCGCGCGCGTCGTCGGTGACGGTCAGCCCGTCGCGCGTCTCCACCCAGTACCGGTCGAACGCGGCCACCGACCTCGGCCAGCGTGACGGCGGCACCCGGAGCGCGGTCCCGATCGGCGCGTAGGCCTGCAGGACCTCCTCGGCCCGGACAGCGAAGACGTCGGACCCGAAGGCAGCGTGCGCCTGCCGCGCCGAGTCGAAGAGCGTCGCGGCGACCCAGAGCTGCCGGTCCACGTCGTCGGCCCCCGTGACGGGCACGTGCGCGCGGTTCACGAAGGAGGCCGCGATCGCCGCGTCGGCGGGCGTACCCGAGACCACCGCGAAGACGAACGACAGGGTGTGCGCGAGCCGCTGCTGCGGCCGCCGCGCGAAGTCGGAGTGCCGTCGGACCCCGGCCGCGACCACGGGGTCCGCGATCTGCAGCAGGATGGCGCGGCCGCCGGCCGCCACGGGCGTGCTGTCCGCCAGCAGGCGACGGAACGCGCGATCGCGAGTGGACGCCGGACGGGAGGCACGGTGCGGGTCGTGCGCCGTGCCTCCCGTCCGGTCGGTGCCCGTCGACCGCTCAGTCGTCACGTCGTGCCCGCCGCTGTCGTGCACGGGGCGAGACGTCCACCCAGACCGCCGCGACGAGCGCGGCGAGGCCGACGGTGGTCGCGACGACGAGGAAGGTCGTGCTCCCGACGTCGTCGCGTGCCGCCGAGAGGAGCGCCGCGACCGTCCAGATGGCGGGCAGCGGCCAGAGGACGCCGGTCCCCGCGACGACCGCCGCGAGGACACCGACCGCGAGGAGCGCGAGCCAACCGAGGTTCCCGGCCGTGCAGGCGGGACCGAACGTCTGCGGTCCGCACGCCGTGACACCGGACCGGACACCGAGCGTCGCTGCCGCCGCGATCAGCAGCAGGCCCGCGACCGACACCAGCCGCGCGGTGCCGGGGTGTCGGCCGAGGCGCTGCCGGAGTCGGGAGATCACGCCCCGATGCTAGTCAGCACGATGCTGGTCAGCGCCGGTGTCAGAGCGGCTTGGTGCCGAGGTCGTTCCCGAGGTCGGGGTGGTCCTCGTCGCCCTCGTGCTCCCACAGGTCCGGAGCCTCTTCGCGCTCGGCGCCGCCGGTCGGGCCGGACGCGGTCCCGTCGCCGGGCTGCGGCTCGACGGTCTCGCCGCCGACCGCGTCGTTCGTCACGGTCTCGAGTGCTTCCTCGCGGTCGTCGACCTCGTACGGGCCGGTGTGCTCGGTGTCCACGTCGTCGTCACGGAAGCCCTCCGTGTCGGGGCCGTCGTTCGGGGTGGTGCCGGGGTCGGTCATGGCGTTCCTCTCGTCGTGTGGGTGTCCTGTCTACGCGCGGCCCCTAGGCGGACACGAAGCGGACGTCCCCGTGGTCCTCGTCCGATGCGTCGTCGAGCCCGAGCTGCTGCGCCAGACCCTGCTCGTCGGTGGCACCCCAGCGCTCGACGATCTTGCCGTCGCGGAACTTCGCCACCTGGATGCCGCGGACCTCGAACGACTTGCCGGTCGGCTCGTGCCCCTCGAACGGGCCGGAGTGGGTGCCGCGGATCGTGAACACCGCGGTGACGAAGTCGTCGGTGACGACCAGCGGGTCCGGGGTGAGCTCGAGGTCCGGGAACGCCGTCGTGAAGTCCTGCCAGAAGTCGACGATGCCCGCGAGCCCGGGGGCCTGGCCCGGCGCCGGGTCGTGGTCGACGACGTCCTCGGCCCAGACCTCGCCGAAGCGGTCGAAGGCGCGGTCCTGGATGATGCCGCCGAGGCGCTCCTGCGCGGCCTGGTTGACGTCGGTGCTCATGTGGTGTTCCTCTCGTCGTGGTCTTCCTGCGTACGCGACGGAGGTCGGAGCGACCGGATGGTCCGGGGGACGGGTGTCCGGTGCACGCACCGGGCCGGCCTGGAGGCGCGGCGAGCGGGCCGGGTTCGGGTCGCGTTCACCGTGTGGTCACCTCCACGACACGGCGGCGGTGCATGCTCACGGTGCTCGGGGGAGTGGAGCGCGGTCGCCGACGGGTGGTCGAGCGGCCGCGCCTTCCCCTGCGAGCCGGCTTCCCGCCACCGCGGTGTCGCGATCAGACGCGCTCGAGCAGGTGGCGCTCCTCGACGTCGGCGAGAGCGAGCGTGCGGTAGCCCGCCGACTCGAAGAAGACCGTGAGGCGGTCGTCCTCGGTGCTCATCACGGTGCCGCGGCCCCACTCCGCGTGCTCGACGGGTGCGTCCGGTGGCCACGACGCGTCGTGGGACCCGTCGGCGGAGTGCGCGGCCGCGGCGGTCCCGGCGCTGCAGGTGTCGCAGTTGCCGCACGGCTCCGCGAGCTCGTCGCCGAAGTACCCGAGGAGGAACTGGCGACGGCACTCGTCGGTCTCCGCGAACCGGCGGATCATCGCGATGCGCGACTCCTCGATCTGCTCCCGCTCGGCCGCGCGGTCCTTCGCGCGCCCCGCCGCTGCCTCGGCGGTGGTCGGAGCGCCGTCCGCGCGGCGGACACCGTCCGGGCCGTCGACCAGGACTCCGGCCTCGACGAGGGCGTTCGCGGCGCGCCCTGCGGTCCGGGTGGCGAGACCGGACCGCTCGGCGAGCCCGGACCGTGCGACGACCCCGTCGGCGGGGACGGCGTCGAACACGGCGCGCAGGGTCGCCGGCCGCGGGCTCCCGGAGGCGAAGAAGCGCCGCAGGCCGAGGTCCTCCGCCCGGTAGTGCATCGTCGCGACCCCGGGCTGGCCGTCGCGTCCCGCGCGCCCGACCTCCTGGTAGTAGGCGTCCACCGACTCCGGCACGTCGACGTGCACGACGAAGCGGACGTCGGGCTTGTCGATCCCCATGCCGAACGCGCTCGTCGCGACGACCACGTCGACCTCGCCGTCCAGGAACGCGTGGTGGACGGCCTCGCGGTCACGGACGCGGAGGCCCGCGTGGTACGGCATCGCGCGCCGCCCCGTCTCGACGAGCACGTCCGCGTACTCGAGCGTCTCCGCGCGGGTGGCGACGTAGACGATGCCGGCGCCCTCGAGCCCGGCGACCTGCTCGGCGACCGCTTCGCGCTTGTCCTCGGCGTCGGCGTGCCGCACGACCTCGAAGCGCAGCTCCGGCCGGTCGAACCCGGTGGCGAGCACGAGCGGGTCGCGCATCCCCAGGCGTTCGATGATCTCGGCACGCACCGGGGACGACCCCGTCGCCGTCATCGCGAGCACCGGTGGCCGACCGAGCCGTTCGACGACCTCGCCGAGGACGAGGTAGTCCGGGCGGAAGTCGTGGCCCCACGAGGACACGCAGTGCGCCTCGTCGACGGTCACGAGGGCGACCCCGGCAGCACGGAGCCGGTCGACGACCTCGTCCTTCGCGAGCTGCTCAGGAGCGAGGAAGACGTAGCGGACCTCACCGGACTCGACCTGCGCCCAGGCGTCGTCGAGGTCACGGCGCGAGTGGGTCGCGTTCACCGTCACGGCGCGCGGGGCGTCGGGGTGGTCCTCCAGCCCGACGACCTGGTCCTCCTGCAGGGCGACGAGGGGCGAGACGACGACCACCAGTCCGTCGAGCGCCAGTCCGGCGACCTGGTAGATCGCGGACTTGCCGGACCCGGTCGGCATCACGGCGACGGCGTCGCGGCCGCCGAGGACCGCGTCGATGACGGTCTCCTGCGCGGGTCGGAGGTCCCAGCCGAAGACGTCGGCGGCGCGGGTACGGAGTTCGTCGAGCACCCGGTCACCCTCGTCCGGTGCCGCTGGGCGCCCGCCCGGCCATGCGCCCTGCGGATGCTGCCCTGCGGAGACGACCCGTGCCTCCCGGCCGCCAGCGCACCGCGCGTCCCGCGCGACCGCACCTGCCGCGCACCCCGCGTCCACCTGCCGGCGCTAGGCTGACCGCGGCCGTTGTCTCGACATCGAGCGACCCTCGATGTGGAGTGTGGCGACCGGGTAACCGATGCCGATCGCACGGAACGTGCGGGAAGAAGAACAGCGTGGATCTTTTCGAGTACCAGGCCAGGGACCTCTTCGAGTCCTACGGCGTCCCCGTCCTCCAGGGGATCATCGCCGACACCCCCGAGGAGGCGAGGGCAGCGGCCGAGAAGATCGGCGGCGTGGTCGTCGTCAAGGCGCAGGTGAAGGTCGGCGGTCGCGGCAAGGCCGGCGGCGTCAAGGTCGCGAAGACCCCCGACGAGGCGTACGAGCACGCGCAGGCGATCCTCGGCCTCGACATCAAGGGCCACACCGTGCAGCGCGTGATGGTCGCCCAGGGCGCGGACATCGCCGAGGAGTTCTACTTCTCGGTGCTGCTCGACCGGGCGAACCGCTCGTACCTCTCGCTCACGAGCGTCGAGGGCGGCATGGAGATCGAGCAGCTCGCGGTCGAGAAGCCCGAGGCCCTCGCCCGGGTCGAGGTGGACCCGCTGACCGGCATCGACGCCGCAACCGGTCGGGCGATCGCCGAGCAGGCCGGGTTCCCGGCGGAGCTCGTCGACCAGGTCGCCGACGTCTTCGTCAAGCTCTACGACGTGTACCAGGGCGAGGACGCCACCCTCGTCGAGGTGAACCCGCTCGTGCGCACGGGCGACGGACAGATCCTCGCGCTCGACGGCAAGGTCTCGCTCGACGAGAACGCCGACTTCCGGCACGAGGACCACAAGGCGCTCGAGGACACCGCGAGCGAGGACCCGCTCGAGGCCAAGGCGAAGCAGCACGGCCTGAACTACGTGAAGCTCGACGGCGAGGTCGGCGTCATCGGCAACGGCGCCGGACTCGTCATGTCGACGCTCGACGTCGTCGCGTACGCCGGTGAGCGCCACGGTGGAGTGAAGCCCGCGAACTTCCTCGACATCGGCGGCGGCGCCTCGGCCGAGGTCATGGCGAACGGCCTCGACGTCATCCTCGGGGACGAGCAGGTGAAGAGCGTCTTCGTGAACGTCTTCGGCGGCATCACCGCGTGCGACGCCGTCGCGAACGGCATCGTCGCCGCGCTCGGCATCCTCGGCGACTCGGCCACCAAGCCGCTCGTCGTGCGCCTCGACGGCAACAACGTGGAAGAGGGTCGTCGGATCCTGGCGGAGGCGGCGCACCCGCTCGTCACCGTCGCCGCGACCATGGACGATGCGGCCGAGAAGGCCGCCGAGCTCGCCGCGGCCGCGGCGTAAGGAGCCTGCAGAACAATGTCGATCTTCCTCAACAAGGACTCCAAGGTCATCGTCCAGGGCATCACGGGCGGTGAAGGCACCAAGCACACCGCGCTCATGCTCAAGGCCGGTACCCAGGTCGTCGGCGGCGTGAACGCTCGCAAGGCCGGCACGACCGTCACGCACGGCGACGTCGAACTCCCGGTGTTCGGCTCCGTCCGCGAGGCCGTGGACACCACCGGCGCCGACGTCTCGATCGTCTTCGTCCCGCCGGCGTTCGCGAAGGACGCCGTCATGGAGGCCATCGACGCCGAGGTCCCGCTCGTCGTGGTCATCACCGAGGGCATCCCGGTGCAGGACTCCGCGGAGTTCTGGGCGCACGCGAAGGCGAAGGGCGGCACGACCCGCATCATCGGCCCGAACTGCCCCGGCATCATCACGCCCGGTGAGTCCCTCGTCGGCATCACGCCGGCCACGATCACCGGGAAGGGGCCGATCGGGCTCGTCTCGAAGTCCGGCACCCTGACCTACCAGATGATGTACGAGCTCCGTGACCTCGGCTTCTCGACCGCCATCGGCATCGGCGGCGACCCGGTCATCGGCACGACGCACATCGACGCGCTCGCCGCGTTCGAGGCCGACCCCGAGACCGAGGCGATCGTCATGATCGGTGAGATCGGCGGCGACGCCGAGGAGCGTGCGGCCGACTACATCAAGGCGCACGTCACGAAGCCGGTCGTCGGCTACGTCGCGGGCTTCACCGCGCCCGAGGGCAAGACCATGGGGCACGCCGGCGCGATCGTGTCCGGCTCCGCGGGCACGGCCGAGGCGAAGAAGCAGGCACTCGAGGCGGCCGGCGTGAAGGTCGGCAAGACGCCGTCCGAGACCGCAGCGCTGCTGCGCGAGGTGGTCGCCGCCGCGACGGCGTAGCGGCTTCGTCGGACCGTCGGTCCGGAACAGCCTGGAGGCACGGTGCGGGTCCGCACCGTGCCTCCTGCTGTTCAGGCTGCCGCTGCGATGCGTGCGATGACGTCGGGCGTCCACGCCGCGGCGACCTGTCGGTCGTTCCCGCCGTCGTCGACGTTCGTCTCCGCGAGCGTGGGGCCCGAGCCGATGGGGACGTGGAGGATGTGCCGGTGGTCGTAGCGTCCGACCGACTTCGGTGCGGTGCCGGACTCCACGGCGACCCGGTGCAACCAGATGTCGTCGGCCCGCGGTGCGGTGGCGCGGAACTCGTGGTGACGGCCGCGGAGTGCATCGAGCATGCGCGGCGTCATCACGTGGCCCCAACCGCCGGTCGCGAGGTTCCTCGGTGAGGCGCCCCGCGCGCCGATCCGGTCCCACTCGGCGTACGGGGCGACGCCGCCATCGAGGAGCGGGATGTGACGCGCGCGGTGCGTCGTGTTCGTCGACGGGTCCACGGCGTGCGCCCGCACCAGGGTCTCGAGCCACCGGCGGGGGAAGAGCCAGTCGTCGTCCGCCGTGACCAGCGGTACCCGGTGGATCCGCTCCGACTGCACGTACGGGTAGTACTTCTTGTGCGGACCGTCGTCCTCGGCGTGGCGCACTTCGAGACCTCGTCCGATCAGTCGTCGCAGGCCGGGTGTCGGTGCCCGAACGGCGCGTTCGTCGTCGAGCCAGAGGATCAGTCGACCGGGCCGCAGCGAACCCGCCGCGATGCTCTCCAACGCGAGGTGCGCCGACGCGATGCGCTCGCCGTAGCTCGTCATGCTGACCACGGGTCCCTCGTCAGCGACGCACGCGTGCGTGCCCGCGGTGGCGTTGCGGAGCCGGAGCGTGCTGATGCGAGCGGCTTTGCGGGCGGCGAGCGCGAGAGTGTGCATACGAACATTATGAATACGAAATACAAGCCTGACAAGGAGTTGGGCGATCGGTCACCGCGCGGCTTCCTCTCCGAAGCCCGGCCAGCACGTACCCTGGCCCGGATGAACCGCCTGGGAACCGCCGTGCTCGCCGCGATCGAGGGGATCGTGACGGTCGGTGTCGGCGTCGGGATCGCCCTCGTGCCGCTCACCCTGCTCTGGGGCTTCGAGTACGGGCTGCAGGTCGACTGGGACGTGTTCTGGAAGGCGAGCGGCAGCATCTGGCTCGTCGGACACGGGGTCGACGTCACCTTCCTGCTGGGGGCGGCAGCCGCGAAGGCGTCGGGCGTGAGCGGGGCGTCGGCGCCGATCCACGTCACCCTCGCGGCCCTCGGGTTCGCGATCGTCACGGCCTGGCTCGGGGCCCGTGCCGGACGCCGCTTCGCCGAGACCGCCCACCGCACCACGGGCGTGCTCGTCGGCACTGCGGTCGTCGCCGTCCTCGGCCTCGCGGTCGCCCTGTCGTCGACCTCGGCCGCCACACAGCCGAGCACCTGGCAGGCGGTCGTCTTCCCCGCGCTCTGGTTCGGGATCCCCGCCTTCGTCGCTTCCGAGGTGTGCCGCGTGCGCCGGATGCTCCCGGCGGACGCGGTGTCGCAGCGGGCGATCGACCTCGTCGAGCGGGTCCCCGCGGTCTGGCGTGCCGTCGCCGGCTTCGGTCTCCGGGCCGGTACCGCCGCGACGGCCGCGGTCGTCGCCGTCGCCGGACTCGTGGTGGCGGTCCTGCTCTTCGCCTCCTTCGCCGAGGTGATCACGCTGTACGAGCGGTCGCATGCGGGGGTGGTCGGCGGGATCGCGCTGACGGTCGGACAGCTCGCGTTCCTGCCCGACCTCGTCGGTTGGGCCACCGCGTGGCTCGTCGGGCCGGGGTTCGCGATCGGCACCGGTTCGAGCGTCTCCCCGGTCGGCACGGTCCTAGGCCCCATCCCCGGCATCCCCGTCTTCGGCGCGCTGCCGGCGTCCGGGCACACCTTCGGGCTCGTCTGGGTCCTCGTGCCGGTCGTCGCCGGGTTCGCGGTCGCCGGACTCCTGCGCCCCCGGCTCGTCCGGGCACTCGGTGACGCCGACTCCGCGTTGCACCGGGCACTCGGCGGCGTCGCGGCCGGGCTCGTCGCCGGCGTGCTCACGGGCGCGGTGGCGTGGGTGTCCTCGGGGTCGCTCGGGCCGGGGCGGCTCGCCGACGTCGGCCCGCACGCACTCGTCGTGGGGGCGTTCGCGGCCCTCGAGGTCGGGGCGCCGGCGATCGTCGCGCTCGCCGTCGGCAGCGACCTCGTCCGGCTGCCGGAGCAGCGGGAACGCTGGACCGAGGCTGCGGAGGACGACGCGGGCGCCGACGCCGACGCCGCCGAGGGATCGCTGATCGACGCGCTCGACCGCGCCGGGGCCGGGCGCACCACGGATGTGCACCGCTTCGTCGTCGAGGAGGTCCACGACCCCCACTCCACGCGCACCACCGGCGCAGCGGCAGCGGGCCCCTCCGCCACCGGGGCCGTCACCGAGCCGGTCACCGGGCTCGACGACGAGCGAGCAGGTCCCGTCCCGACGCCGACGGCCGATCGGGACCGGCCCGACCACGCGGACGACGAGGACGTCGAGCTGCCCGAGTGGGCGCGCACCGACGTCGTCGCCTCCGACCGGGTCGACCGCACGACCGCCACCGACGGCCAGCTGGCTCGCGCCGCCCTCGGGAGCGTGCGGGACCGCCTGCGCAGTGCGGCCGACGGGGTGCGCGGTGGCGTCCGTGACCGCGCGGCCGCGGTCCGCGACCGGATCGGCGGCGACCACGGCGGCGACCGCGTCGGCGACCAGCCCGTGCCGCTGCCGACCGCGCCGGGCACCGAGCAGCAGCCGGCGTTCCCGTGGAGCACGGAGGAGTTCGTCGCCGGGCACCACGACGACACGGACGCGGTCGACCGTGCCGAACCCGTGCGCCCGCCGCACGAACCCCGGCGCGCCGACGGCACCCCCTCGCGCCCGAGGTGGGACCGCACCGACCAGATCCCCGAGGACGAGCTGCCCTGGTGGCGCAAGCCGAAGTCGACGGAGTAGCGCGCCCGAGCCCCGCTAGGCTGGACCCCGTGCTCGAACTGGTCGTCCTGATCTCCGGTACCGGGTCGAACCTGCGGGCGCTGCTCGAGGCGACCACGGACGCCGAGTACCCCGCCCGTGTCGTCGCGATCGGGGCCGACCGCGACGCCGAGGGCCTCGGACTCGGCGAGGAGTTCTCGATCCCGACCTTCACGGTCCCCTACTCCCGGTACGCGAGCCGTGCCGAGTGGGGCGCCGCGCTCGCCGAGCAGATCCGCCCGTGGACGCCCGACCTCCTCGTGCTCTCCGGCCTCATGCGCCTGCTGCCGCCGGCCGTCGTCGCCGAGTTCTCCCCGGGGATCATCAACACCCACCCCGCGTACCTGCCCGAGTTCCCCGGCGCCCACGGCGTGCGTGACGCCCTCGCCGCCGGCGTCACGGAGACCGGCGCGAGCGTCATCGCGGTCGACGACGGCGTCGACTCCGGGCCGATCCTCGCGCAGGAGCGCGTCCCGGTGCTGCCGGGCGACTCCGAGTCGACGCTGCACGACCGCATCAAGCCGGTCGAGCGTCGCCTGCTCATCCAGACCGTCCTCGACATCGCCAACGGCAAGACCGACCTGAAGGGCCCCTCGAACGCATGAGCGTGCACGCCGCCGACCCCAGCCTGTACCGCGACCGTGACGTGGTGCCCGTGCGCCGCGCGCTCATCTCGGTCTCCGACAAGTCCGGCCTGCTCGAGCTGGCCGGTGCGCTCGCCGACTCCGGCGTCGAGATCGTCTCGACGGGATCGACCGCGCAGACCATCCGCGACGCGGGCTTCGCCGTCACCGACGTCTCGAGCGTCACGGGCTTCCCGGAGTCGCTCGACGGCCGCGTGAAGACCCTGCACCCGTCCGTGCACGCGGGGCTCCTCGCCGACCTCCGCCTGGAGTCGCACGAGCAGCAGCTCGCCGAGCTCGGCATCGAGGCCTTCGAACTCGTGGTCGTCAACCTCTACCCGTTCGTCGAGACGGTGGCGTCCGGTGCGGACACCGCCACCGTCGTCGAGAACGTCGACATCGGCGGCCCGGCGATGGTCCGCGCGTCGGCGAAGAACCACCCGAACGTCGCGATCGTCGTCTCGCCGAGCTCCTACGCCGAGGTCGTCGAGGCCGTTCGCGCCGGTGGGACGACGCTCGACCTCCGGAAGCGCCTGGCGGCGCAGGCGTTCGCTCACACGGCGGCCTACGACACGGCGGTGGCCTCGTACTTCGCGACGGACGTGGTCGCGTCCGACGCGAGCAACGGTGACGACCGGGAGGCCCGTGCGGACTTCCCGGAGCACCTCACGGTCGACGCGGGGCTGGCCGCCACCCTCCGGTACGGCGAGAACGCGCACCAGCGTGCGGCGCTCTACCGCTCCGAGCACGGCACCGGCATCGCGCAGGCGACGCAGCTGCACGGCAAGGAGATGTCGTACAACAACTACGTCGACGCCGACGCGGCCGTCCGCGCCGCGTACGACTTCGCCGAGCCGGCCGTCGCGATCATCAAGCACGCGAACCCCTGCGGCATCGCGGTCGCCCCGACGGACGCGGCCGACCCGATCGCCTCGGCCCACGCTGCGGCGCACGCCTGCGACCCGCTGTCGGCGTTCGGCGGGGTGATCGCGGCGAACCGCCCGGTGACGCTCGGGATGGCCGAGACCGTCGCGGACATCTTCACCGAGGTCGTCGTGGCCCCGGCGTTCGACCCCGAGGCGCTCGAGGTCCTCTCCCGCAAGAAGAACATCCGTCTCGTGCAGCTCCCGGCCGACTTCGCGCTCGTCCCGCAGGAGGTCAAGCAGGTCTCCGGCGGCTTCCTCGTCCAGGACGCCGACCGCTTCGACGGGTTCGACCAGTCCACCTGGACCCTCGTGTCGGGCGAGCCCGCGGACGACCAGACCCTCGCCGACCTCGCGTTCGCGTGGAAGGCGTGCCGTGCGGTGAAGTCGAACGCGATCCTGCTGGCGAACGCCGGCGCGAGCGTCGGTGTCGGCATGGGCCAGGTGAACCGCGTCGACTCGTGCCACCTCGCGGTCAGCCGTGCCGGTGACCGCGCTGCCGGATCGGTCGCGGCGTCCGACGCCTTCTTCCCGTTCGCCGACGGGCTGCAGGTGCTGCTCGACGCCGGGGTCCGCGCCGTCGCCCAACCCGGGGGCAGTGTCCGCGACGACGAGGTGATCGCCGCCGCGAAGGCAGCCGGCGTCACGATGTACCTCACGGGTGAGCGGCACTTCTTCCACTGAGTCCATCAACCCGGAACGACCGGCAACTCCGGAAAACGCTTGCGCGCCACGTTCGACTGTGAATAGTCTGTAAGGCTCCGCGACAGGCACGCCGACGACCCAGCAGGACACTGCAGAGCGGTCGGCGGCACCGCGGGACACAACGGTGACGAAGACGACGACTGGAGTGACGATGCACACGACGACCGGAACCACGGCCATGGCAGCCCGTGCGGACATCGTGCGCCTCGCGGGGACCGCTCCCGACGCACGACCGCGGATCGCACCCGCAGCCGTCGCGCCGTACCCGTTCCCGGGTACGCCCGCCGTCTCGGCACCGCTGTCCGCGTAGGGCTGCTTCCCACAGCCAGCGACGAGCCGTCGGTCTCCTCCGACGACGACGAGCACGCGACGAGTCGCCGGACGACCACCGGCGACGACGAGCACGGGCCTGCGCGAGCCCACGCCTGAACCCGGGGACCACCACGTCCCCGGTGCACTCCGACCGAACCGACGCCGCACGACCAGCGGCGGCGGACGGCCGCGACGCGACACCGCACCCGCCCGACCAGGGCGGCCACGGCCCGCGACGCGACCACCCGCTCGGCCGACGACCACCACGCAACGGACACCGTGCCTCCAGGCCGGCTGCTGCGACAGCAGCGACCGATCCGGGGGACCGGCACGACGCACGAGGACGCAGACCCCATGTCCAAGACGCCAGACCAGGCGCGCCCGTCCACCGACCGCCCCTCGACCTTCCGCGCCATCGCGCGGATCTACCCCTACGTGAAGCCGTACCAGCGGCGCCTCATCGGCGGCATGTTCGCCGCCATGGGTGCCTCGCTGGTCGCGCTCGCGATTCCCTACGTCCTGCAGTGGCTCGTCGACGGGCCGCTGTCCTCGAAGGACGCCGCACAGATCTGGCCCGCCGGGTTGGCCGTGCTCGCGCTCGGCGTGCTCGAGGCGTTCTTCATCGCCTCGCGCCGTCGGCTCGTCATGCGTCCGTCCACACGGATCGAGACGAGCATGCGGAACGCGCTCTACGCGAAGCTGCAGGACCTGCCGGTGGCCTTCCACGACCGCTGGGAGTCCGGCCAGCTGCTGTCCCGGTCGGTGTCCGACCTGTCGCTCATCCGCCGGTGGCTGGCGTTCGGCGTCGTCCTGCTCGTCGTCAACATCGTGACGATCGTGGTCGGCTTCGTCGTGCTGTTCACCTTCGGGTGGCTGCTCGGCCTGGTGTTCCTCGTCGCGTCGATCCCCCTGTGGATCAACGGCCTGCTGTTCGAGCGCAAGTACTCGGTCGTGGCCCGTCGCAGCCAGGACCAGGTGGGTGACCTCGCCACGAGCGTGGAGCAGTCCGTGCACGGCATCCGCGTCCTCAAGGCGTTCGGCCGCGGCCGGTACAAGCTCGACGAGTTCAGCGAGCAGGCCGAGGCGCTCCGCGGCACCGAGATCGAGAAGGCCAAGGCCGTCGCGGGCATCTGGCTCTGGCTGCTGCTCGTGCCGGACGTGGCGTTCGCACTGTGCCTCCTCGCCGGGATCTACCTGGCGTCGCAGGGGCAGCTCTCCGTCGGCCAGTTCTTCGGCTTCTTCGCGACGGCGACGGTGCTGCGGTTCCCGATCGAGTCGATCGGCTTCCTGCTCTCGATGACCTTCGACACCCGCACGGCGGTCGACCGCTTCTTCGAGGTCATGGACTCGGAGAACACGATCACCGACCCGCGGGAGCCGGGGACCATCGAGGAGCCGCACGGCGCGCTGTCCTTCAACGGGGTGCACTTCCGCTACCAGGACTCCGCCCCGCAGTACCCGGACCTCATCAACGGCGTCGAACTGCAGCTCCGTCCGGGCGAGACCATGGCGCTCGTCGGGCTCACCGGCTGCGGCAAGACCACGCTGCTCTCGCTCGTGCCCCGGCTGTACGACGTCACCGGCGGTTCGGTCACGATCGACGGCGTCGACATCCGTGACCTCACGCGCGAGGAGCTCCGGCGGCACGTCGGCGTCGCGTTCGAGGACGCCACGCTGTTCTCGACCTCGGTGCGGGACAACGTGCTGCTCGGACGGCCGGACCTGTCCGGTGACGAGGCCGAGGCCGTGATGCGCGAGGCGCTCGACATCGCACAGGCGTCCTTCGTGGACGACCTGCCCGACGGTGTCGACACCCGGGTCGGGGAAGAGGGGCTGTCGCTCTCCGGTGGTCAGCGGCAGCGTCTGGCGCTCGCCCGTGCGATCGCCGCTCGTCCGTCGGTCCTCGTCCTCGACGACCCGTTGTCGGCGCTCGACGTCGACACCGAGGCCCGGGTCGAGGCGGGTCTGCGCCGCGTCCTCGCCGAGACGACGTCGCTCATCGTGGCGCACCGTCCGTCGACGGTGACGCTCGCGGACCGCGTCGCCCTCATGGAGAACGGCGTCGTCACCGCCGTCGGCACCCACTCGGAGCTGATGGCCACCAACGACCACTACCGCTACGTCATCTCCTCGCTCGACGAGGACGACGCCACCGCACGAGAGGAGGCGATGGCATGAGCCAGCAGGAACAGCAGCTGCCAGCCCAGACGGCGGCGCAGTCGACCGACGCGCCCGACATCGACGACGTCCAGCAGCCGGTCACCGCGTCGATCACCACGCTCGGTGTCCGTGGCGAGGAGCGCGACGACTTCACCAAGGCGGAGAGCAAGCGCCTGCGGCGTCGCTCCCTCGCCCTGCTCGGGTCGCTCGCGGCTCCGCTGAAGGCACGCCTCGTGCTGCTCGGCATCGTCGTCG
The DNA here is from genome assembly GCF_030406605.1 of Curtobacterium sp. 458. NCBI lineage: Bacteria > Bacillati > Actinomycetota > Actinomycetes > Micrococcales > Microbacteriaceae > Curtobacterium > Curtobacterium sp. 458. The sequence continues at coordinate 1,340,495 of NZ_CP129104.1, forward strand.
TGGTCTCCACCGCGGGGACCGTGGCCGGTCCGGCGCTGATCGCGTGGGGCATCGACAACGCCCTGCCGGCGGTGCTCGACCGGAACGACTGGGTGCCGGCGTTCGGTGTCGTCGCGACGTACATCGTCGTGGCGATCGCCGGCGCGGTCCTGACCGCCTGGTACACCGTGCTGGCGGCCCGGATCAGCCAGGCGATCCTGTTCGACCTCCGCAAGCGGGTGTTCCTGCACACGCAGCGGCTGTCGCTCGAGTTCCACGAGACGTACACGTCGGGTCGGATCATCTCCCGCCAGACGAGCGACCTCGACTCCATCCGCGAACTGCTCGACTCCGGGCTGAACCAGCTCATCCAGGGCGTGCTCTACATGGTGTTCACGGCGATCGCCCTCGTGGCGCTCGATCCGACGTCCGGGCTCGTGCTCGCGGTGTCGCTCGTGCCCCTGTGGTTCCTGATCCGCTGGTTCCAGACGAACTCGCAGACGCTCTTCCGGGCCACCCGCGTCACCTCGGCCCGGGTGATCGTGCACTTCGTCGAGACGATGACGGGCATCCGGGCGGTGCAGGCCTTCCGCAAGGAGTCCCGCAACCGTGACGAGTACGGCCGCTACGTCGAGGACTACCGGCTGGCGAACACGAAGGTGTTCAACCTGTTCGGGACCTTCGACCCGGTGCTCGTGCTCATCGGCAACGTCACGCTGGCCGCGGTCGTCGTCGTCGGCGGCTTCCGGATCGTCGGCGGGTCGCTCGAGGTCGGCGCGCTGCTCGCGGTCGCGCTGTACGCCAAGCGGTTCTTCGACCCGGCGCAGGAGCTCGCGATGTTCTACAACGGGTACCAGTCGGCCTCGGCCGCGATGGAGAAGATCTCCGGGGTGCTCGAGGAACGGCCGAGCGTGCCGGACCCGGTGAAGCCCACCCGCCTCGCCGACGCCAGCGGGAAGATGGACTTCGACGACGTCGTGTTCGCCTACAACGCGGACAAGGTCGTGCTGCCGGAGTTCGACCTGCACATCCCGGCCGGTCAGACGATCGCCCTCGTCGGGTCCACCGGTGCGGGGAAGTCGACGCTCGCCAAGCTCATGGCGCGCTTCTACGACCCGTCGGAGGGGTCCGTGCAGCTCGACGGGGTGGACCTGCGGGAACTCGACACGAAGGACATGCGCCGCGCGATCGTCATGGTCACGCAGGAGGCGTACCTGTTCTCCGGTTCGGTCGCGGACAACATCGCGCTGGGGAAGCCCGGGGCGTCCCGGGAGGAGATCGAGCGTGCGGCGAAGGCGGTCGGCGCGCACGAGTTCGTCATGGCGCTGCCGGACGGGTACGACACCGACGTGAACAAGCGCGGCGGCCGGGTGAGCGCGGGGCAGCGCCAGCTGCTCTCGTTCGCGCGGGCGTTCCTCGCCGACCCGAAGGTGCTCATCCTGGACGAGGCGACGGCGTCGCTGGACATCCCGTCCGAGCGGCTCGTGCAGGAGGGCCTCGAGACCCTCCTCGCCGACCGCACGGCCGTGATCATCGCGCACCGCCTGTCGACCGTCGCGATCGCGCACCGCGTGCTCGTGATGGAGCACGGACGCATCGTCGAGGACGGCACGCCGGAGGACCTCATCGCCGGCACCGGACGGTTCGCCCAGCTCCACGCCGCCTGGCGCGACTCGCTCGTGTGATCCGAGCCGGACACGACGACGCGCCGCGGTCTGCCGGGGCGCGTCGTCCGTCCGGCGGGGCCGGCGTGCGCGACGGAGGGGTGCCGCGGAACTCTGTTCGGATGTGATGTGCCAGCACTAGTATTCCGGTGTGAGCAGCACCTCTCGCTTCCGGACAGACATCAACGCGCTCCGCGCCCTCGCCGTCCTGTCGGTCGTGTCGGTGCATGCCACCGGGCTCCCGCCCTCGGGCTGGATCGGCGTCGACGCGTTCTTCGTCGTCTCGGGGTACCTCATCGCCCGGTCGATGGTGCGGGAGAAGTCGGCGAGCGACCGCTTCGCGGTGCTCGCCTTCGCTGCCCGACGCTTCTGGCGCCTGGCACCGGCCGCCACGACGACGATCGTGGTGGTCTCGCTCGTGTCGCTCGTCGCGCTCCGGAGCGGCACCTCCGCCCCGGTCCTCGGTGACGGCGCCGCAGCGGCGCTGGGTGTGGTCAACTGGGTCTTCCTGGCGCGTGACACCGACTACTGGGGAGCGTCCTCGTCGGCATCCCCGTTCCAGCACTTCTGGTCGCTCAGCGTCGAGCTGCAGTTCTACCTGGTGTTCCCGGCGCTGGTGCTCGCCCCGTGGAGGGTCACCCGAGCGAGGAGCCCACGCCGCTACCGTGCCGTGGCGGTCCGGGTGGCCGTCGCGCTGCTGACCGCATCGGCGATCTGGGCAGCGGTCGCCGGGGCAGTCGACCCGAGCGCTGCCTACTTCGACACCGGTGTGCGATCGTGGGAGTTCGGCGCGGGAGCCCTGCTCGGTGCCGCTTCCGTCCCCGTCGGCTCCCGACCGGTCCGTGCTCGGCCCGAGCGGATCCGGGACCGACAACGCGTGCGCGCAGGGTTCGTGGCCGCCGGGTTCGTGGCGATCACGGCCGCGACGGTCGTCGGCCCGCCCTCCGGCGGAGTGCCGATCCCGGACGCGCTCCTCGCGGTCGCCGGCACGGCCCTCATTCTCGCCGCCGGCCGCGCGCTCCCGCCGTTGCCGCTGCTGCGATCCCGTCCGGTGCAGGTGATCGGCGATGCTTCGTACTCGATCTACCTCTGGCACTACCCGGTGGTCATCGGTTGCGGTGTCCTCCTCCCCGGGCAGCGGGTCGTGGGCGCGGGGATCGCGATCGTCGTCGGTGTGCTGCTCGGCCTGCTCTCCCGGCGCTTCGTCGAGCTGCCCGCCCTGCGGCTCGGTCGCAGCACACGGAGTCCGCTCCCGAAGGGGCTCCTGGCCGCGGCGTCCGTGGCCGCGGTGCTGGCGATGGTGGGTTCCGTGACCAGTGCGCGGTCGACGGTCGGCAGCGAGGGCGGGGGCCACGACCACGCGGCGGCTCCGCCGTGGAACGCGGCAGCGCTCTCCGCGGCGGTCGACGCCGGCGTCCGGGCGAAGTCCTGGCCGGTCGATCTGACCCCCGGCCTCGACTCCGACCTCGCCGGTCCGCCCGAGGGCTTCGAGGCGTGTGCCTGGACGCACGTGTCCGACCCGGGGTCCTGTCGCTTCGGTGACCCCCGTGCGGAACGGTCCGTGACCGTCATCGGGAGCTCGGTCGGAGCCTCCCTGATGCCTGCGGTCGAGCTCGCGTTCGGAACGGACGCGCTCGTCCGGGGACTCACGGCGAACGGGTGCCCGATGATCGGCATCACCGTCGAGGGGAAGACCCCGGCTGCACGCGCGCGGTGTGACGCGCAGCGTGCGGCGGCGGTCCGCGAGGTCAACCGTTCCTCGCCGGACGTCGTCATCGTCACGCACGCCTACGACGGTCTGGCGCAGCAGGTCGGGCGGCCGAGCGGTCGACGCGCTGCGGAGAACTGGTTCCGCGCTGCAGCTGACCTCGCCGATGCGGTGCGTCCGTCCGGCGCCGCCGTCGTGTTCCTCGCGGCCGTGCCGCAGGGACCCGACCGTGCACGGTGCGCGGCGCTCCGGTGGACCGGTCCGGACGCGTGTGCGACCAGGCTCTCCGAGGCGTACGCCCTGGCCGCCGCCGTCGAACGCCGCGTCGCCGAGGAACGACCGAACGCGCACTTCGTCGACACGACCGGCTGGTACTGCGACGACGCGGGTGTCTGTCCCGCGACGGTGGGGAACGTCCTCGTCCGGGAGGACGGGCAGCACATCACCGGCGACTTCGCGGAGCGGATCTCGGGCGTCCTGCGGACCGCGGTCGACACCGCGACGACGTCGGCATCGTCTCCTCGCCACGATTGAGCCATCCGCTCCCGGCACGGGATGGCAGGCTTGCAGGATGAGCAACGACAGCGTGCAGCCCGGCGGCGTCGCCCTGCGCGACCCCTTCTACGGCGCGCCCTTCGCCGAGGCCGTCCGACGGTTCTGGCGGAAGTACACCGTCTTCACGGGCCGTGCGTCCCGGGCCGAGTTCTGGTGGTGGTGGATCACGTCGCTCGCGATCGGCCTGGCGCTGCAGCTCGTCCCGCAGGCGTTCACCCCGGACTCGCCGCTGTTCGAGAACCCCGTCGGGTCGTACCTCTTCGTGCTCTGGGGCCTGGTCACCCTGATCGGCTCGCTCGCACTCGGTGCCCGACGGCTGCACGACGCGAACCTGTCCGGGTTCTGGCTGTTCGTGAACGTCGTCCCGGGGATCGGCACGCTCGTGTTCCTCGTCCTGTGCCTGCTCCCGGCGAACCCGAAGGGCGCACGCTTCGACCTCTGACAGGTTCGGCAGCGGGAACCCGCAAGAGTCGCCGGAGCAGGGGACGGACACGGCAGGACCGACCTACTGTTCGCGTGTGACCCACACCCCGAGCGGCCCGGCGGCCCGCCTGCGCGAAGACCTCACGTACGGTACCGAGCACGTCCTCTTCAGCACCCTGCTCGGCTCGGCGCTCGTCCCGCGGGTGGTCCGCCGCGGGCTCCTGAACCTCGCCGGAGCGCACGTCGGGTCCGGCCCCGGCGTCGGGTTCGCCCTCACCGGCTCGGCCCGGAACCTGACCATCGGCACCGGCGTCTTCTGCAACAAGCACGTCTCGATCGAGGCCGTCGCCCCAGTGACGATCGGCGACGACACCGCGATCGGCATGCAGGTGCTCATCGTCACGAGCCACCACAGCATCGACGCCGCCGGCGACTGGGACCGGACGGCCTCGGGTCGTACGGTGGCGATCGGTGCGCGGGTCTGGATCGGCGCCCGGACCATGGTGCTCCCCGGCGCCGTCATCGAGGACGACGTCGTGGTCGCCGCGGGTGCGGTCGTCGCGGGACACCTCCGCTCCGGCGGGCTCTACGCCGGCGTCCCCGCCCGACGCATCCGCGACCTGCGGCCGTCGGAGTCCGCCGGCGTGCCGGACGTCGCCGTGACGGCAGCCGTCGCGAGCGGATCGGGTGGACCCGTGCCGGGTCCGAGCGCGGCGGCCCGCGACGAGACCGGGCCCGGTACCGCGGTTCAGAACGGGTCGGTCGGGAACCCGGGATCCGTCGGGTCGTAGCCCTGGTCCGGTCCGGCGGTGGCGCGACCCGGCCGGGAGGCGCGGTGTGCGCCCGCCCCGCCCGTCACGTCGTCCGACCGGTCACCCGGGTCGGGTGACCAGCGCGCCAGACGCATGTCGAGCCTCCAGGCCGTGGCGCCGTGCACGAGCGGCGTGCCCTCCGCGCGGTAGTGCTCGAGCGCGCGCGCCTCGTGGTGGACGGGCGGGTGCCCGCCGGACCGCACCACGCGCCACCAGGGCAGGTCGGCGCCCTCGTGGGCCATCACCTTGCCGACCGCGCGCGAGGCACGTGACCCGAGGACCGCGGCGACGTCGCCGTAGGTCATGACGCGGCCGGACGGGATGCTCCGGACCACCTCGGCGACGGCGGCACCGAAGTCGAACGCCGGTGACGGCTCGGCGCTCACGGGTGGGTCAGGGGTCACCCGAGCGTCAGGACCGCGAAGTGGTCGCCGTACTGCGTCTCGCGCACGAAGTCGAACCCGAGCGCACGGAAGAAGGCCTCGGGGCTGCCGCTGCCGCCGGGTTCGTACACGACGGTCAGACGCTCGAAGCCCCGGCTGCGTGCCTCGTCCGCGAGGCCGTGCACCGCGAAGCGTCCGACGCCCCGGCCCTGTGCCGTCGCCGCGACGTTGACCCGCCAGATCGCGCTGCGCAGCTCTTCTTCCGGGTTGTCGGCGTCGAACGTGCCGATGATCATGCCGACGACCTCGTCACCGTCGAGCACGACGCGGGTCCACGCGGAGCTGGGCTTCACGTCCGACTCCGCCTGCCCGTAGGTGGTCGGCTGCACGAACTGTTCCTGCCCCGGCTTGAGCGTCAGGGAGTTGGCCGCGGCGGCGGTCGCTGCGGAGAGCTGTTCGAGACGGAGATCGGCCATGCGGTCAGCGTATCCGTGCCGCCAGTCCGGGGGCCAGCGAGCCGCGTGGACCGATACCGCAACGTTGTCACCGTGCAGGGCCCGGTCAGCGGGGCGGTATGGTCGCGACATGGCAGAGCACCGGCGCGGAGCGAACCTCCCGTCGATCGGGGGGTTCAACCGGACCGTCGTGCTCGACGCCGTTCGACGCTCGCCCGAGGGCCTCAGCCGGGTGGAGCTCGCCGGGCGCACGGGGCTCAGCGCGCAGACCGTCTCGAACGTGACCCGGTTCCTCATCGAGGCCGGCATGATCGTCGAGTCCGGCACCGTCGTCTCCGGCCGGGGCAAGCCACGGACGATCCTCCGGCTCGAGGCCGGCAGCCGCTACGCGGTCGGCGTGCACGTCGACCCGGCGATCGTCACCTACGTCCTGCTCGACCTCGCCGGCACGGTCGTCGCGCAGAGCACCACCTCGACGCCCACCGCCGACGACCCCGCCGAGGTGGTCCGCACCATCGCCGACGCCGTGGACGCGCTCGTCGTGGGGGCGGAGGTCGACGTCGACACCGTCCTCGGCGTGGGCATCGCGAGTCCCGGGCCGATCGACGCGGAGGCCGGCGTCGTCCTCGACCCGCCGTTCCTGCCACGGTGGCGCGACGTCCCGCTCCGTGACGCGCTCGCCGAGGCGACCGGCTACCCGGTGCTGCTCGAGAAGGACGTCACGGCCGCGGCGGTCGGTGAGATGTTCCTGGCGGGGGAGTCCGCCGCCCGCAACTTCGCCTTCGTGTACTTCGGCACCGGGTTCGGCGTCGGGCTCGTCCTCGACCACGAACCCGTGCGGGGCGTGGGCGCGAACGCGGGCGACGCCGGACACATCATGGTCGACCAGGGCCCCCTCGCCGGGACCCCGGACGGCTCCGGCACCCGCGGGGAGGTCGGCGCCGCGGTGGCCCCCGACCGTCTCGTGCAGATCGCAGCGGCCCGCGGGCTGGCGCTCGGCGAGGTCACGGACGCGGCCTCGGTCGACCGGGCGTGGGACGCGCTCGCCGCGGCGATCGTGGACGGCAACCCCGACGCGCACGCGCTCGCGGCGGACGCCGGCCGGGTCATGGGGAACGCGGCCGTGCTCATCGTGAACCTGCTCGACCTCGACCGCGTGGTCTTCGGCGGTCCGTTCTGGTCGCGCATCGCTGCGGCTGCGCTCCCGGCTGCGCGTGCGGCGATCGTGGCGTCGCCGCTCCTCGTCCCGAAGCACCCGATCGTCGTGGACGAGAGCGACCGCGGCGCCGACGTCGCGGCGGTCGGGGCGGCGTGCCTCGTGCTCGACGCCGCCCTGTCGCCACGGGCGAGCACCCTGCTGATCCGGCGCTGACCCCGGTCCGCGCCGCACCGGCGGTACCGTCGGGGGATGACCTCCGAGATCCTCCGGTACACCGCCTTCGCCGCCGAGCCGGGTGGGGGCAACCCGGCGGGCATCGTGCTGGACGCGGCCGGCATGTCCGACGCCGAGATGCTGGCGACGGCCCGCGAGGTCGGGTACTCCGAGACGGCCTTCGTCGTCGGGGGAACCCTCGACCGCCCGGTCGTCCGGTACTTCTCGCCCGCGGCCGAGGTGCCGTTCTGCGGGCACGCCACCGTCGCCACCGGGGTCGCGCTCGCCGAGCGGCACGGCACCGGGGACCGCGTGTTCGTCACCCCGGCGGGGGAGATCGCGGTGCACACGACGACGGGTGCGGACGGCGCGGTGCTCCTGGCGATGACGAGCGTCGACCCGTGGACGCGCGAGGTCGACCCCGGTCACCTCGCCCGGCTGTTCGACGTGACCGGGATCGGACCGGACGACATCGCCGACGGGTTCCCGGTGCTCGAGTCCTTCGCGGGCAACCGCCACCCCGTGCTCGTCCTCGCCGACGCCGAGCTCTTCCACCAGTTCCGGTTCGACCCGCGCGTGCTCGCCGAGCTGAAGGACGAAGCCGGGTGGGCCGGCACGGTGACGGTGCTGCACCGCACGGGGCCGCTCGAGTACGAGGCCCGGAACCTGTTCCCGGCCGGCCGCATCACCGAGGACCCGGCGACGGGCTCGGCCGCGGCGTCGACCGGGGCGTACCTCCGGGCGGTCGGGGCCGCGCAGCCGGGAGACCGCGTGGTGATCCGGCAGGGGCGGCACGTCGGACGCCCGAGCGTGCTGCTCGTCGACGTGCCCGAGGTCGGGGGCACCACGGTGACCGGCGGCGCCACCCCGGTGTGAGGTCGTTCCGGAACGGTACCGGAATCCCTCTTGACACGGATAAGTCAATACGCTGGACTAATCCTGCGCGCGGGTGACGGCACCCGCGGACATCCCGTGCAAAGGAGCACCGATGAAACGCCGCACCCGAATCATCGCCGGTCTCGCAGCCGTGGCAGTCGCCGCGGTCGGACTGGCGGGTTGTTCCAGCTCAGGGTCCGCCTCGAGCGACACCATCAAGATCGCGTACCAGAAGTTCGGCGCCTTCCAGCAGCTCGACGCCCAGATGAAGGAAGTCAAGAAGGAGTACGAGAAGGAGTACCCGGGCAAGAAGGTCACCCTCGTGCCGATCCAGGCGCAGGGCAACGACTACTACACGAAACTCGCGCTCATGAACAAGGCGCCGGCGACCGCGCCGGACGTCATGTACGAGGACACCTTCCTCATCAAGGCGGACGCGCAGGCCGGCTACCTGTTGCCGTTGGACAAGTACACGGCGAAGTGGAAGGACTGGGACCAGTTCTACGACAACGCCAAGCAGGCCGGTGAGGGCGTCGACGGCAAGACCTACGGCGTCTCGATGGGCACCGACACCCGGGCCCTCTGGTACAACAAGGACATCTTCAAGAAGGTCGGCCTCCCCGTCCCGTGGGAGCCCAAGACCTGGGACGACGTCCTCGCCGCGGCGAAGACGATCAAGGAGAAGGACTCCGGCGTCATCCCGTTCAACATCTACTCGGGCAAGGCGCAGGGCGAGGCCTCGACCATGCAGGGCTTCGAGATGCTCCTGTACGGGGCCGACGGCGACGGCAACACGCTCTACAAGGACAAGAAGTGGGTCACGGGCTCGAAGCAGTTCGAGGACTCGCTGCAGTTCGTGAAGGACGTCTACCAGGGCGGCCTCGGCCCGACCCCGCAGCAGGCGCTCGACACCAACGTCGGCACGACCATCGCCCAGACGTGGCTGCCGCAGGGCAAGCTCGCGATCGACCTCGACGGCTCGTGGCAGTCCGGTACCTGGCTGAAGACCGGCACCGCGCCGTGGTCCGAGTGGAACGACGTGATGGGGACCGCAGCGTTCCCGACGCAGAACGGTCAGGAGCCCGGCTACAACTCGATGTCGGGTGGCTGGACGCTCGCGGTCGGCAAGAACTCGAAGAACCCGCAGGCGGCGTTCGACTTCATCACGAAGTTCCTCGACAAGGACGGCTCGCTCAAGTACGACACCGAGAACAGCCAGATCGCCGTCCGCAAGGACGTCGCCGAGGACAGCGCCTACACCGACGCGAACCCCACGTTCAAGTTCTTCTCCGGGCTGGTGGAGCACACCAACTTCCGCCCGGCGACGAGCGACTACTCGCAGGTCTCGAACGCCATCCAGGTCGCGATGGAGTCGGTCATGACCGGGCAGCAGAGCCCGAAGCAGGCCGCCGCCGCGTACGACCAGGCGGTCGAGCAGGTCGTCGGCAAGGACAACACCGTCTCCGCCGGCTGACGGACGGCTCGTCCTGACGGACGTCACCACCTGACGGACGTCACCACCTGACGGACGGGAGGCACGGCTCGCGTCGTGCGCCGTGCCTCCCGTCCGACCCTCCCCACCTTCGGAACCCTCTCCGCACCCGGAAGGCAACCCACCGTGTCCAGCACCCCCCTCGCGCCGACCCTGTCGGCGCCCGGTGCGCCGCAGCGCACCGACCCGCCGGCACCGCGCAAGCGGAAGCCGCTGCGGAACGTCGGACGGGCCGTCCCCCTCCTGCCCGCCGTCGTCCTCCTCGTCATCTTCCTGCTCGGCCCCGTCATCTCGTCGTTCTACGGGTCGTTCACCAACTCGGCGCTCACCGGCGTCGGCGCCTCCGACCAGCAGTTCGTCGGGCTGAAGAACTACGTCGAGCTGTTCCAGGACCCGGACTTCCCGAAGTCCGTCATCCTCACCGTCGTCTTCCTCCTCGCCTCCGCCGTCGTCGGGCAGAACGTGCTCGGCCTCGGGCTCGCGCTCCTCATGCGCAGCGCGAACAAGGTCGTCCGGTCGATCGTCGGCACGTTCGTCGTCGCCGCGTGGGTGCTGCCCGAGATCGTCGCCTCGTTCGCCGCGTACGCGTTCTTCAACGACCAGGGCACGCTCAACGAGTTCCTGAAGATCTTCGGCATCACCGGGCCGAACTGGCTCTACACGCTGCCGATGCTCTCCGTGATCCTCGCGAACATCTGGCGCGGCACCGCGTTCTCGATGCTCGTCTACTCCGCCGCCGTGCAGGAGGTCCCCGAGGAGATCACCGAGTCGGCCGAGGTCGACGGGGCCGCCGGCTGGCAGCGCCTCGTCTACATCACGATCCCCGTGATCCGCCGCTCGATCTCGACGAACCTCATGCTCACGACGCTGCAGACGCTGTCGGTCTTCACGCTCATCTTCGTGATGACGGGCGGCGGGCCCGGCACGAACTCGTCGACGTTGCCGATCCTGGCGTACCAGGAGGCGTTCAAGTTCTCGCAGCTCGGCTTCGGGACGGCGATCGCGACGATCCTGCTCATCGTCGGCGCGGTCTTCTCGATCATCTACATCAAGGCACTGAAGCCGGAGGTGGACTGACCATGGCCCTCACCGCTGACCGCCCGGTCGCGAACGCCACCCGCGCGGTGACCGCCCCCGGCGCCCTCCACATGACCTCCCCGCGCGGCCGCACGATGCGCTGGGTGTCGAACGTCGTGCTGCTCGTCATCGCCGTCTGCTTCGCCGTGCCGCTGCTGTGGCTCGTGCTCGCGTCGCTCGACACGCAGGCGTCGCTGTCCGTGAAGATGCCGACGCAGTTCACGCTCGACAACTTCGCGAAGGTGCTCACGCCGGACCTGTCGTTCATCCCGCTCGGCAACAGCCTGCTGCTCTCCGGTGGCACCGCGGTCGTCACGGTCGTCGTCGCGATCCTCGCCGCGTACCCGCTGTCCCGGTACAAGATGCGCGTCAACAAGCCGTTCCTCTACAGCATCCTGTTCGGCACCGGCCTGCCGATCACCGCGATGATGGTCCCCGTCTACGCGCTGTTCGTGTCGCTCAACCTCATCGACAACGTGTGGGGCTGCATCTTCTTCCTCGCCGCGACAAGCCTGCCGATGGCGATCTGGATGGCGAAGAACTTCATGGACTCGGTCCCGGTGTCGCTCGAGGAAGCGGCCTGGACCGACGGCGCCTCGATGCTCACCACGCTGTGGCGCATCGTGATCCCGCTCATGCGCCCGGGCATCGCCGTGGTGTTCATCTTCGTGTTCATCCAGGCCTGGGGGAACTTCTTCGTCCCCTTCGTGCTGCTCCTCTCGCCCGACAAGGTGCCCGCCGCGGTGAGCATCTTCAACTTCTTCGGCCAGAACGGCGCCGTCGCCTACGGGCAGCTCGCCGCGTTCTCGATCGTGTACTCCGTGCCGGTCATCGCCCTCTACGTGCTCGTGTCCCGAGGCCTCGGCGGCGGCAACGCCCTCGCCGGCGGCATCAAGGGCTGAGCCGGAAGGAACCTCCTCCATGCACTCCGGCGAACCGCTCGTCCACGCCCGGATCGCCCGGCTGGTCCGCGACCGCATCGACCCCGCCGTGCACCGCCGCTCGGCCCCCGTCACGATCGACGCCTGGCAGGTACCAGACGAACCGGTGCCGTTCGCCACCGCCGTCGCCGCCGAGTACACCCCGTTCGACGGCGGCTCCTGGGGCGGGAAGCCCTGGGGCACGACGTGGTTCCGGATCCGCGGCACCGTCCCGGCCGACTTCGGCACCGCACCCGGCACCACCGCCGAACTCCTCGTCGACCTCGGCTTCACGAAGCGGAACCCCGGTTTCCAGGCCGAGGGGCTCGCGTGGCGTCCGGACGGCACGACGATCAAGGGCATCGAGCCGCACAACGACACCGTCCCGCTCGAGATCGGCCCCGGCGAGTCCTTCGAGGTCTACGTCGAGGCCGCCGCCAACCCGGACATCGGCGGCGACTCCTTCCAGGGCGCGACGCCGCTCGGCTCGAAGTCCACCGCCGGCTCCGACCCGATCTACCGCGTCCGCCGGATCGAACTCGTCGAGCGCGACGACACCGTCTGGGAGCTCCAGCAGGACTTCTGGGTGCTCCGCGGACTCATGGGGGAGCTGCCCACCGACGGCACCCGCGGCGCGGACCTCCTCCGCGGCCTCGAACGCGCCGCCGACGCCCTCGACCCCGACGACGTCGCCGGTACCGCTGCCGACGCCCGTGCGGTCCTCGCGCCCCTCCTCGCCGTGCGCGCCTCCGGGTCCGCGCAGCGCGCGATCGCCGTCGGCCACGCGCACATCGACTCCGCGTGGCTCTGGCCCGTCCGCGAGACGATCCGGAAGTGCGCGCGCACGTTCTCGAACGTGCTCGACCTCATGGACCGCGACCCGGACTTCACCTTCGCGTGCTCGTCGGCGCAGCAGTACGCCTGGATCCGGGACGGCTACCCGTCGATCTGGGAGCGCATCAAGCAGCGGGTCGCCGAGGGGCGCTGGATCCCGGTCGGCGGCATGTGGGTCGAGTCCGACACCAACCTCCCCGGCGGTGAGGCCCTCGCGCGGCAGTTCGTCGCGGGCAAGCGGCTGTTCCTCGAGGAGTTCGGCATCGACACCCCCGAGGCCTGGCTGCCGGACTCGTTCGGCTACTCGGGTGCGCTGCCGCAGATCGTCCGCGCCGCCGGCTCGAAGTGGTTCGTCACGCAGAAGCCGTCGTGGAACGAGACGAACGTCATCCCGCACACGTCCTTCCACTGGGAGGGCATCGACGGCTCCCGCGTCCTCACGCACCTGCCCCCGGCCGACACGTACAACTCGGACGTCTCACCCGCCGACCTGCACCGTGGCGAGCGGCAGAACAAGGAGCGGGGCGTCGCCAACACCTCGATGCTGCTCTACGGCTTCGGCGACGGCGGTGGTGGACCCACGCGCGAGATGGTCGCCGCGGCCCGACGCCAGCACGACCTCGACGGCTCGCCCCGGGTCACGCTCGGCACGCCCGCGGACGTCTTCGAGGAGCTCGAGCGCGTCCTGCCCGAACCCGCCGTGTGGTCGGGGGAGATGTACCTCGAGTTCCACCGCGGCACCTACACGTCGCAGATCCGGACGAAGCAGGGCAACCGCCGCTCGGAGCACCTGCTCCGCGAGGCCGAGCTCTGGGCCGCCACGGCCGCCGTCCGCCACGGCCTCGACTACCCGTACGAGGAACTCGAGGAGGCCTGGCACACCGTCCTGCTCCAGCAGTTCCACGACATCCTCCCCGGCTCGTCGATCGCCTGGGTCTACGAGGTCGCCGAGGAGAACTACGCCCGGGTCGCCGAGGTCCTCGAAGGCCTCATCGGCACGGCGACCACCGCGCTCGCGAACGGTGGGGCCGAGGCGCTCGCCGGGGTCGGAGCCGCCTCGGCCGCGGTCGGCGGCCACGGCGCCGGACTGCTCGACGCACCGAGCCCCTCCACCGCCGGCGAGGGCGCTGCCGACGCCACGGCTGCCGGCGGGCAGCTCGTCCGGTTCAACGCCTCGCCCGTGGCGGCGGGCGGGGTGACCGCCCTGGGAGGTTCGCCGACCGACGGGGAGCGAGCCGTGCCTCCCGTCCGACACGGCGACCACCTCGTGTTCGACACCGGCATCGTCACCGCGACCGTCGACGCGGCCGGCCACGTCCTGTCGCTCGTGGCGAACGCCACCGGCCGCGACGCGATCGCACCGGGGTCCGCCGGCGCGGAGTACACCGTGTTCCGCGACACCCCGAACCAGTGGGAGGCGTGGGACATCGACCGCGCCTACCAGCGCAACGGCACCGTGCTCGACGCCTCGGACGTCACCGTCGACGGTGACACCGTGGTCGTGCAGCGGTCGTTCGGGTCGTCGACGATCACGACGCGCTACTCCGCCGTCGAGGGTGCCCCTGAACTGCGGATCGAGACCGAGGTCGAGTGGCACGAGCACCAGAAGCTCCTCAAGCTGGCGTTCCCGCTCGACGTCCGGGCGTCCGTCGCGTCGAGCGAGATCCAGTTCGGGCACATTGACCGGCCGACCCACCAGAACACCTCCTGGGACTCGGCCCGCTTCGAGACGAGCGCCCACCGGTGGGTGCACGTCGCCGAGGCCGGGTTCGGGGTCGCGGTCGCGAACGACTCGACCTACGGGCACGACATCACCCGGTCGACCCGTGCCGACGGCGGCACCACGACCCTCGTCCGTGAGTCGCTGCTGCGCGCACCCACGTTCCCGGACCCGGACGCCGACCAGGGGCACCACGTGTTCCGCACGGTGCTGCGGGTCGGGGCGACCGCGCTCGACGCGGCGGACTCCGGCTACCGGCTGAACCTGCCGGTGCGGTCGGTGCCGGGGTCGGCCGTGGTCGACCCGCTCGTGACGGTGTCGTCCCCGCAGGTGTTCGTCGAGGCCGTCAAGCTCGCCGAGGACCGCTCGGGCGACGTCGTCGTCCGGCTCTACGAGGCCTCGGGCGGTCGGGCGTCCGACGTCGGGGTCTCGTTCGGGTTCGACGTGGCGTCCGTCTCCGCGGTCGACCTGCTCGAGCGGCCGGTGGAGTCGTCGTCCTGGGGTGCCGGGGAGCCGGTCGTGCTCACCCTGCGCCCGTTCGAGATCGTCACGCTGCGGGTCCGACGGGCCTAGCGGAGGACGAGCCGGGCCCGAGGCAGCGGGTCCGGCGGAGAGGCTGCGGCGTCGGGGGAGCTCGGGTGCGCTCCCCCGGCGCCGCGCTGCGTGCGCGAGCGGGGCGGAGCTGGGCGGGGCGGGCGGGGCTGGTCGGGCGGGGCTGGGCTGGGCTGGGCTGGTCGTTCCGGGCGTGGGTGGTCGATCCGGGCGTACCTGGCCGGAACTTCCGACCAGGTACGCCCGGAAAGATCAGGCATCGCGGACGCTTTGGGAAGGAACGCTCTTCCTCCACAACGTTCGGTCCGGGAGGCCCGTCCACAGATCTCGTGGACGGCACCGCTGTGCGCGGGTCGCGTGGGCAATCTGCCGTGCATGAACGAACCGCTGCCGATCCTCCGAGCTTCGGCCATGCACGAGGCCGGTGCCGATGCCACCACCCTGCGCCGACGAACCAGCGCGCACGGCCCGGACCGACTCGTCCGCGTCGGCCCCAACGCCTTCGTGCACGGGGCACGATGGGACGCTGCGGGCCCGCGACAGCGCTACGTCACACGCGTGTACGCCAGGCTCGGTCGCATCGGAGTCCGCGCAACGGCGTCGCACGATTCAGCGGCAGCGATCCACGGCCTGCCGGCGCTCCACGGCTGGGACGTCCCGGTGCACGCCACGGTGCCGACGTCGATGTACCGCGGACGGACCTCGGCGCTGGTGTTGCACTCGCGCGCCGTGACCGACGCCGATCGGATCGAGGTCCGGGGCATCCACACGACGACGCTACCGCGGACCGTCGCGGACATCGCGCTCGCCGGCGACTTCCGCTCCGGTGTCGTCGTCGCCGACGCGGCACTCCGGGGGCGGTTGCCCTCGCGCCGCGATCTGCGCCGCGGTGGGGTCGACGGCACGGAGCCGCGTCCTCGCCACGTCCGTCATCGAGTTCGCGGATGCCCGCTCCGGTTCCCCCGCTGAGTCCCTCGCGCGAGTGGTGTTCCGGGAACTCGGACTCCCCGCCCCGGTCCTCCAGCAGCCGTTCGTCGTCGCAGGCCGTCGGTACGAGGTCGACTTCTGGTTCCCCGAGCAGGGCGTCGTGATCGAGGTCGACGGCCTCGCGAAGTACACGCAGGCGCGGTACCGGAACGGCCGCACGCAGGAGCAGGTGGTCGTCGACGAGAAGCGCCGTCACGAGGCCCTGCTCACCGCCTCGGCCGTCCGCACGATCATCCGGCTGGAGTGGCGCGACCTCTTCGATCTCGACACGCTGACCCGCCGCCTCCGCATCGCAGGTCTGCCGTGCCTCCTCCGCCCGGTCCGGAGCGCTCGCGACGTGAGACGGTGAAGCGGCACAGGGAGCCGTCACTACCGTCGCGCGCATGGCCGTCACGGAGATCTGGCTCGTCCGCCACGGGGAATCGGAGGCGAACGTCGCCGCCGCCCGCGCCGAGGCCGAGGGAGCGGACGTCATCGACGCCGGGCACCGGGACGCGGACGTCCCGCTGAGCACGCTCGGGGAACGGCAGTCCCGTGCCCTCGGCACCGAGCTCGCCGATCGCGCGCTCGACGACGTCCCCGTCGCGCTCTGGGTGTCGCCGTACCGCCGCGCGCAGCAGACCATCGCGATCGCGCTCGAGCACGGTTCGCTCGCCGAACCCCAGCGCCGCACCGACGAACGGCTGCGTGACCGCGAACTCGGCGTGCTCGACCTGCTCACCCGGCAGGGCGTCCGCAACCGGTACCCCGACGAGGAACGGCGACGCGAGTGGCTCGGGAAGTACTACCACCGGCCGGCCGGCGGGGAGTCCTGGGCGGACGTCATGCTCCGACTGCGGTCGGTCCTGGCCGACGTCGACCGGCTGGACGGACCCGAGCGGCTCGTGATCGCCGCGCACGACGCCGTGGTCATGCTGGCCGTCGCGGTCTGCGTCGACCTCGACGAGCCCGCGCTCATGGACTTCGCCCGGACCCACACGGTCGCGAACGCCTCCCTCACCCGACTCCGACGCGACGCCGTCGGTTCCCCGTGGTCGCTCGAGGAGTTCTCCTCGGTCGGCCACCTCGACGATGACGAGGTCACCGAGCACGGCGGCCGGAAGGACGACGCCCGTGTCCGCTGACCCCATCACCCCGAACTTCCTCCGCGACTGGGCGCTCCCCGAGCCGGGCGCCGGCAAGTACGGGCGCGGGCAGGTCCTCGTGGTCGGAGGCGCCGCACGGACGCCCGGCGCAGCGGTCCTGTCGGCGCTCGCCGCACTCCGGGTCGGTGCCGGCCGGCTCACCCTCGCGGTGGCGCGGAGCGTCGCATCCCAGGTTGCGGTGGCCGTGCCCGAGTCCGGCGTCGAGCCCCTCGACGAGGACCCCGACGGCCACGTCGCGGTCGGGGCCGGCGAGGGCATCGCTGACGCGGCGGCGTCCGCGGACGCGGTGCTCGTCGGACCCGGACTGGACGAGCCCGAGGGAACGCGCGACCTCGTGGCCTCGCTCGCGCGGACCGTCGGCCCGGACACCCTCGTGGTCCTCGACGCCTTCGCACTGGGCGTCGCGGCGGACCTCCGACAGGAACTCGAACCACTGCGCGGGCGTCTCGTGATGACGCCGAACTCCGGGGAGGCCGAACGACTGCTCGGCCGCAGCTGCGGCGATGACACCGTGGCCGACGCCGTCGAGATCGCGGAGCGCTTCGGAGCCGTGGTGGCCCTCGGCGACGCGATCGCGACCCCCGGCGGCCGGACGTGGCTCAAGGGGACCGGATCCGGCGGTCTCGGGACGAGCGGCAGCGGAGACGTGCTCTCGGGCGCGATCGTCGGGCTGCTGGCGCGGGGAGCCGACCCGGCGCAGGCGGTCGCGTGGTCGTCGTACGTGCACGCCGCCGCGGGGGACCGCCTGGCCGTGCAGGTCGGGCCGCTCGGCTACGTCGCGAGCGAGCTCGTCGCGGAGATCCCGCACGTGCTGGTCGAACTCGGCGCCTGACACACCTGCGGCCCCGTCGCCGGGACGTCCGGCAACCGCTCGTTCTTTCCCATCGCGGTTGGCGTGACTGGTGGAACCGGGCATTCCTGGCGGGAAAGAACGACCAGGCACGCCCGGAACGACCAGGCACGCCCGGAACGACCAGCCGCGACCGCGTCCGCGACCGCGCTGCTACCCGCGCAGGGACTCGACCGCCTTCTCCACCCGGCGCGCCCGCGTCTCGGGCGCCTTCGCCTGGAGCACCGGGTCGACGAGGGCGCGCTGCCGTGAGTTCGAGAGCGTCTCGAAGGCCGCGCGCACCCCGGCCGCGTCGAGTGCCGCACCGAGGTCGTCCGGCACGTCGACGGTCCGGGGCAGGGTGTCGACGTCGATCGTGACCTCGACCGTGTCACCCGCGGCGACCCCGGCGGCCTCGCGGTGCTCTGCCGACAGCGGGACGAGCGACTGCGCACCCATGACCCCGACCGTGGACCGGTACGTGTAGCCGCCGTTCAGTGTGACGACCACCGGCGGGCGCTTCCCGGCGCCGAGCGCGTCGATGACCTCGGGCGGGACCGGGAGTCCGGTGGCCGTCTTCCGGGCCAGCAGGACCGTCGTCGTGAACTGCACGGGGACAGCGAACCACCGGCGCGTGACCACCGCAAGGGCACCGTCGCGGGAGCAACTGTTCGATCCCCGTTCACCGTGCCGATCCGGGCCGGAAACCGGCCCCGGCCATCCTCGTCACCGACCGAGTCGCACAGTCGTGCGGAACGGATCCCCGACCCGGAAGGCACACCCCGTGCAGCACAAGCGCACCCTCGCCGGCATCGCCCTCGCGGCAGCCGCCATCGTCACCCTCGCCGGTTGCTCGGCGACGAGCAGCGCGTCCACGAAGGACGACTCCGACTGGAAGACCGCGACGAGCGCCGAGTCCGCCGGCGGCATGGACGCCCTCGTGAAGGCCGCCAAGGCCGAGGGCCAGCTCAACGTCATCGCGCTGCCGCCGTCGTGGGCGAACTACGGCAAGATCATCGACGGCTTCACGAAGCAGTACGGCATCAAGGTCAACTCCGCGAACCCGAACGGCTCGAGCGCCGACGAGGTCGCCGCGGTGAAGTCGCAGAAGGGCCAGTCCACCGCACCGGACGTGCTCGACCTCGGCAACGCCGTCATGCAGCAGAACCTCGGCCTGCTCACCGACTACAAGGTCGCGAACTGGTCGGACATCCCGGACACGCTCAAGGACGCGGACGGCAAGTGGACGCGCGACTACACCGGCCTGATGTCGATCGGCTACGACTCGTCGAAGGTGAAGACCGCCCCCAAGGACCTGAACGACCTGCTCGGCTCCGAGTACAAGGGCAAGGTCTCGATCGCGGGTGACCCGACGCAGGCGAACCAGGCCGCGAGCGCGGTGTACCTCGCGGCCCTCGAGAACGGCGGCTCGGCGGACGACATCACGAAGGGCGTCGAGTACTTCGGCAAGCTCAAGCAGGCCGGCAACTTCCAGAACGTCCTGCCCTCGCAGGCGACGGTCGCCTCGGGCGAGACCCCCGTCGTCATCCAGTGGTCCTACAACAACCTCGCCTGGGGACCGGCCGCCGGGTCGTCGGGGAACAAGAACTGGAAGACCGTCGTCCCCGAGGGGCGGGCGCTCGGCTCGTACTACTCGCAGGCGATCAACAAGGACGCCCCGCACCCCGCGGCCGCGCGCCTCTGGCAGGAGTACATCGCGAGCCCCGACGTGCAGAACCTCTACCTGCAGGCCGGCGCGTTCCCGTCCACCCTCGCCGCGCTCGAGAAGTCGGGCAAGGTCGACCAGGACGCCCTCGAGGCCGCCGGCGGCATGCCGAAGGACTACGTCGAGCTGACGGACGACCAGGTCACGGCCGCCGCGAAGGTCCTGTCCGCCAAGTGGTCCGCCACGATGGGCTCCTGACCGGCATGACCACCGCATCGGCCCCAGGGGTGCCCGCCGCCCCCGGCACCGCGGCGCCGTCCGCTCCCGTCACCGCCGGGCCGGCCGCCACCAGCGCGGCGCCGGCGGTGGCCAGCGGGACCACCGCAGCCGCCGATGCCACCGCCCGCCGCGGCGCCGGACCCCGTGTCCGGCGCCGCGGCGGCGTCGCGTGGCTCGGCCTCACCCCGTTCGCCGCGTACGTGCTCCTGTTCCTCGCCGTCCCCGCCGTCATCGCGGTGGGCAGCGGTTTCTCCACCGGCGACGGCGCGTTCACGTTCGCGAACCTCGCCGCGTTCGCCGACCCCACCGTGCTCCGCGCCTTCGGAGCGTCCTTCGGCCTCTCCGCCGTCTCCGCCGTGGTCGGCGCGGTGATCGGCGCGGTCGTGTGCTGGGCGCTGTCCGCGCTCCGGCCCGACGGCATGGTCCGCTCCGTGATCGACGCCGCGGCGAGCGTGCTCGCCCAGTTCGGCGGCGTCATGCTCGCCTTCGCGTTCATCGCCACGATCGGGGTGCAGGGACTCGTGACGACCTGGCTGGTGTCGACCTTCGGCGTCGACCTCAACGCGGGCGGTGCCTTCCTCTACACGGTCCCCGGGCTCGTCCTGCCCTACGTCTACTTCCAGGTGCCGCTCATGGTCCTCACGTTCATGCCCGCCCTCGAGGGCGTGAAGACGCAGTGGGGCGAGGCCGCCGCCACCCTCGGCGCCTCCCGCGCGACGTACTGGCGGCGCATCGCCCTGCCCGTCCTCGCGCCGGCGTTCTGGGGGTCGCTGCTGCTCCTCTTCGCGAACGCGTTCTCCTCGTTCGCGACCGCCGCGGCGCTCATCTCGCAGGGCGGCATCGTCCCGCTGACGATCCGCGCGCAGCTCACCAGCGAGACGATCATCGGCCTCCAGAACGTCGCCGGGGTGCTCGCCCTCGGCATGGTGATCGTGATGGCGGTCGTGATGGGCGCCTACTCGCTCCTGCAGCGACGGGCCGCGAGGTGGCAGCGGTGACCGCGGGCACCGCTCCGCGGACCCGATCTGGGCCCACGCCGCCGGTCCCGGGGCGACGCGCCAGCGGCGGACCGGCCGAGCCGGTGGGGAGAGGCACGGGTCGCCCCCGCCGGTTCGGCCCGGCCCCGTCCCGGGTCACCGCCGCGATCGTGCTGGTCGTGGTCGGCCTCGTCTTCGCCCTCCCCCTCGTCGCGCTCCTGCAGTTCACGTTCCGCCAGGGCACCGACGGCGGCCTGACCCTCGACCACTACACGGCGCTCACCGACCCGGTGAACGCCGCGACCTACCAGCCGGTGTTCGAGGGCCTCGGCGCCTCGCTGCTCATCGCCGTCATCACGGTGGCGATCGTGCTCCTGGTGCTCCTGCCCGCGCAGATCATCACCGCACTCCGCTACCCGAGGCTCCGTCGGGTGCTCGAGTTCGTGTGCATCGTGCCGATCACGGTCCCCGTGGTGGTGCTCGTCGTCGGGTTCATCCCCGTGTACCAGGTGGTGTCGCAGGTGTTCGGGTCCGGCGCCTGGACGCTCGCGTTCGCGATCGGCATCGTGTCGCTGCCGTTCGCGTTCCGCCCCATCGCGGCCGCGCTGACGGCGATGGACGTCGCCGTCCTGTCCGAGGCCGCCCGGTCGCTCGGCGCCTCGTGGTGGACCGTGACGTGGCGCGTCCTCCTGCCGAACCTCCGACGCGGGATCACCGCCGCGTGCTTCCTCACGATCACGGTCGTCCTCGGCGAGTACACCCTCGCCTCGTTCCTCTCCCGCACGACGTTCCAGACGGCGCTGCTGCTCGTGCAGTCGACCGACCCGTACGTCGCCGCGATCTTCTCGCTCGCAGCACTCCTCTTCGGGTTCGTGCTGCTCGTCGTCATCGGCCGGGTCGGCGCGCACCGCCGGCGCGGCCCGAAGGAGTCCGCATGACCACCACCGCCCCCGTCGCACCCGCCACGGTCGAGCTCGTCGGCGTCGAGAAGCACTACGGCGCCCACCGGGCCCTCGCCGGACTGTCGCTCCGGATCGAGCCCGGCGAGTTCGTCTCGCTCCTCGGGCCGTCCGGCTGCGGCAAGACCACGGCCCTCCGGGCACTCGCGGGCCTCGAGGCCGTCGACGCCGGCACCATCCGCATCGACGGCTCGGACGTCAGCAGCGTGCCGGTCAACCGCCGCGACATCGGCATGGTGTTCCAGCAGTACTCGCTGTTCCCGCACATGACGGTGCGGCAGAACGTCGCGTTCGGCCTCGAGATGCGGAAGGTCCCGGTAGCCGCCCGTCGCGAGCGCGTCATCGAGGCGCTCGACATGGTCCACCTCGCCGAGTTCGCCGACCGGTACCCGCACCAGCTCTCGGGCGGGCAGCAGCAGCGGGTCGCCCTCGCCCGGGCTCTCGTCACCCGCCCCCGGGTACTCCTGCTCGACGAACCGCTCTCCGCGCTCGACGCCAAGGTCCGGGTCTCGCTCCGCGACGAGATCCGCCGCATCCAGAGCGACCTCGGCATCACGACCGTCTTCGTCACCCACGACCAGGAGGAGGCGCTCGCCGTCTCCGACCGGATCGCGGTCATGCGGGCCGGGGACATCGAGCAGGTCGGCACCCCCGAGGAGCTCTACCGCGCTCCGGCCTCGGCGTTCACGGCGGACTTCGTCGGGCAGTCGAACCGGATGCACGGCGACCTCCGCGGCGGCGACGTGTTCGTGTACGGCTTCACGGTGCCGGCGATCGACCGCACGGCGGCGGACGGCCCGGTGGTCGCCTACGTCCGCCCCGAGGACGTGACCTTCGCCGCGGAGGGCATCACCGGCACGGTCGTCTCGTCGAGCTTCCTCGGGTCGATCCGCCGCACGACCGTCCGCCTCGACGACGACACCATCGTCACCGTCCAGCACGAGGTCGGTGACCGGCGCGCGGCCGGCGACCCGGTCGCCGTGCGCCTGACCGGCGCACCGGTCGCGGTCGCGCCCGTGGGGAAGCGCACCGCGCCCACGCACTGAGCACCGGACGGGAGGCGCGGTGCGACCCCGCAACGCGCCTCCCGTCCGCCCGTCAGCGCTGGAAGCGCGTCGCCACCTCGTCCGCCAGCGCGGCGTCGACGCGGGCGCGCATGTCCGCCGACATGGGCGGGAGGGCGTCGAGCCGCGCCCAGAACGCCTCGGTGTTCTCGCCGTCCGCGGGGAAGGGCGTGCCCGAGACGTAGCGGAACGCGAACACGAGGTCGAGGTACTGCGCCCGGTCACCGTTCGGGTACGTCATCTCCGGGAGCACCTGCACCCAGGCGAGCCGCTCGGCCTCCGCGACGACGTCGGCTTCCTCGAGGACCTCGCGTGCCGCGGCCACGGCCGGTTCCTCACCGGGGTCGACGATGCCGGTCACCGGCGTGTACGCACCCGTGTCGGCCCGTCGGACGACCAGGAGCTCGCGGTCCGCACCCAATCCGCGCGTGACCACGGCGGTGACGCCGGTGAGCCAGAGCGGGTGGTTCCCGATGCGCTCGCGGAGGGACAGGACGAAGTCGGGGGTCGGCACGCACCCACGCTACGGCACACCCTGTCGCGGACTGGTCATGACCAGTAGGGTGAGACCGTGGAGATCATCATCCTGCCCACGCCGGCGGAGGTCGGTCGCGTCGCCGCGGCCAAGATCGCGTCCGTCGTCGCGAAGAAGCCGTCCGCCGTCATCGGTCTCGCGACCGGGTCCAGCCCGCAGGGCATCTACGCCGACCTGCAGCGGCGCGTCGAGGCCGGCGAGATCTCGTTCGCCGAGGCCCGCGGGTTCGCCCTCGACGAGTACGTCGGGATCCCGCTCGAGCACCCGGAGTCCTACGCTTCCGTCATCGCCCGTGACGTCGTCGGCCCACTCGGCTTCGAGCCGACGCGGGTCCGTGTGCCGGACGGCCGCGCCGCCGACCTCGAGTTCGCCGCGAAGGAGTACGACGCCGCGATCCGCGCCGCGGGCGGGGTCGACGTGCAGATCCTCGGCATCGGGGCCAACGGGCACATCGGCTTCAACGAGCCGACGTCGTCGTTCGCGTCCCGCACGCGCATCAAGACCCTCGCACCGTCCACGCGCGAGGCGAACGCCCGGTTCTTCGACTCCCCGGACCAGGTGCCGACGCACTGCATGACCCAGGGCCTCGGGACGATCCTCGAGGCCGGCGAGCTCGTCCTCGTCGCGCAGGGCTCGGCGAAGGCGGACGCCGTCGCCGCCGCGGTCGAGGGGCCGCTGTCGTCGTTCGTGCCCGGGTCGGCGCTGCAGCTGCACCAGCACGCGACCGTCGTCGTCGACGAGGAAGCCGCCGCCGGACTCCGGCTCGCGGACTACTACCGGTACACGTACGACAACAAGCCGGAGTGGCAGCGGTTCGAGTGACCCGGCTCGCGGTGGCTCGGGCTCGGCTCAGCGCACCGCGCTGAGCCGCCGGAGTGCTTCGTCGAGCGTCTCGGCGGAGCAGCCGAAGTTCAGGCGCACGTGTCCTGCTCCCTGCCTGCCGAAGTCGAGCCCGCGTGACAGCGCGACCTCCGACCGGTCCAGCAGGACCGCAGCGGGGTCGTCGCCGAACGGCAGTGCGCCGAGGTCGATCCAGGCGAGGTAGGACGCCTGCGGCTGCCGGTACCGCGCGCCGGGCAGCACCTCGTCGAGCCGTTCGGCCAGTGTCCGCCGGTTCACGGTGAGCTCGGTGAGCAGCGACGCGAGCCACGGCCCGCCCGCGCGGAACGCCGCCACGCTCGCGGTGTATCCGAGGATCCCGGTGCGTTCGACGACCTCGGTCGGCATGCCGTCGAACCACGTCCGCGCTCGCTCCGACGCCCCGACCATGAGCGCGCACTTCGTCCCGGCGAGGTTCCACGCCTTGCTCGCGCTGGTCAGGGCGACGCCGAGGTCGGCGGCTTCCGGGCACGAGTCGAGGAACGGCGTGAAGACCGCGTCGGCGTGGGTCAGCGGCGCGTGGATCTCGTCGGACACCACCACGGCGTCGTACTCCGCGGCGAGGCGGGCCAGGGCTGCGAGCTCGTCTCGGGGGTGCACGAGGCCGAGGGGGTTGTGCGGGTTGCAGAGCAGGATCGTCCGGACGCCGTCCGCGAGGGCCGCGCGGACGCCGTCGAGGTCCATCCGCCAGTCGGCCGTGGTCGCGCCGGTGGTGTCACCCGCTCCCTCCGCCGGCGGCAGCAGGGGGACCTCGGCCGTGGTTCCGCCGGCCTCGGTCACGTAGTCCCAGAACGGCGGGTACACGGGCGGCATGATGACGACACGATCGCCCGGTTCGATGATCCGTCGGAGCGTCTCCACCGCGGCGACCGACACGTCCGTGGTCGTCCGGACGAGGTCGGGGTCGACGCGCCACGACCACCGGTCGGCTGCGAAGTCGGCGAACGCCTCGGGCAGCGCTCGGCCGTGTCCCACGTAGCCGGTGTCGCCGTTCGTGACCGCCGCGACGAGCGCGTCCCGGACCGGTTCGGCGAGCACCGAGTCCATCTCGGCGACGAACATCGGGAGGACCTCCGGCGGGAAGGCCGTGTACTTCTCGCTCGTGCGGGTGTGGTGCGCGTCGAACGCGGAGACCATGACGCTCATGCAGACATCCTCGCAGCGTCACGCCGTCGGGGTACGCGCAGGTCCCGCACGCTGCGAGCCGCCGCGCCCGCCGCGCCTACCGTGGCGGTGTCATGGCTGCCGAACACCGCAAACCCGTCGAGCCCGATGCGGCTCCCACCGTCGCACACCACGCCGCGCACCACGCGGCGGCCGTCGAGACGCCCGCTGCGCCGTCGACCCCCTCGTCCGCGCCTCCGGCCCGGTCGGCCGCTCCCGCGTCGCCCGCCGGCCGGGACGCCGGCGGCGACAGGGGCGGTGATCAGCCGGACCCGAACCGCTGGAAGGCCCTCGTCATCTGCCTCCTCGGCGGTGGCATCGTGCTCCTCGACGTGTCGATCGTCAACGTCGCGCTGCAGTCGATCTCGTCCGGCCTGCCCGGTGCCACCCCCGAGGCCGTGCAGTGGATCCTCTCCGGCTACGCCCTCGCGTTCGGACTCCTGCTCGTGCCCGGCGGCCGACTCGGCGACGCCTCCGGCCGCCGACGCATGTTCGTCATCGGCGTCGGGCTGTTCACGCTCGCGAGCGCCCTCTGCGGCTTCGCACCGAACGGACTCGTGCTCGTGATCGCGCGGCTCGTGCAGGGCTTCGCGGGCGGCCTGCTCACGCCGCAGGTCACCGCCCTCATCCAGCAGCTGTTCCGCGGCAAGGAGCGTGGTACGGCGTTCGGGCTCTTCGGCGCCACCGTGGGCATCGCCACCGCGATCGGCCCCCTCGTCGGAGGGCTGCTCATCACGGCGTTCGGCACCGAGAACGGGTGGCGGTTCGTGTTCTTCGTGAACCTGCCCGTCGGGCTCGTCACGATCCTCCTGGCCTTCCGGTACCTCCCCGCGGCGGCGACGGCCGAGCGTGGCCGGAAGCACGACTTCGACCCGATCGGGATCGTGCTGCTCGGAGCCGCCGTGGTCGCGCTCCTGCTGCCGTTCGTGCAGTCCGAGGTGTGGAAGGGCAACGCGAAGTACTGGCTCGTGGTCGTCGCGGTCGTGTTCGCCGTGCTCTTCGTGCTGTGGGAGCGGCACTACGGCAAGAGCAAGGAGCCGGTCATCGACCTCGCCCTGTTCCGCCGCCGGTCGTTCTCGCTCGGCGTCGGTCTCGCGACGCTGTACTTCGCCGGGTTCACCCCGCTCTTCTTCGTCCTGACGCTGGCCCTCCAGTCCGGCCTGGGGTACTCCGCCCTGCTCGCCGGCCTGTCATCGGTGCCGTTCGCGATCGGGTCCGGCATCGCGTCGACGATCGGTGGCCGGATCGTGCACCGCTTCGGGCGGCAGCTCATCGTCGTCGGCACCGTCCTCGTGCTGCTCGGGCTCGGCGGCGTGATCTGGGTCGTCGCGAACCACTACCGCTCCGACCTCGGCTGGTGGCTCGTCGTGCCGCTGCTCGTCGCGGGTGTCGGGTCCGGCCTCACGATCTCCCCGAACCAGACCCTCACACTGTCCGAGGTGCCGGTCCAGCAGGGCGGCTCCGCCGGTGGTCTCATCCAGGTCGGCGCCCGCGTCGGCTCGGCCATCGGCATCGCGGCGGTCGGCAGCGTCTTCTACTCGGCACTCGCCAGTTCGAAGGGCGACTACGGGCAGGGGCTGCCGCTCGGCCTCGGGGTCGCGCTCGTGTTCGTCGCCGCCGCGCTCGTGGCGGGCATCGTGGACGTCGTCGTGGGGAAGGTGCGCGGGACCGCGGCGTCCGTCTGACGGTCAGCCGACGACGCCGGGCTCGTCGGGTGCCGTGAGCACGCGCCGCATCTCGGCCGTCGAAGCGTCCCACAGCGGGGCGTCCGCACGGACGACGGCGAGCACGTCATCGACCATGCCGGTCCGGACGGAGGCGCCTCGCGCTCGCGCGGTCCGTCGGACGGCGGTGCGGAGCTCGGCGACCGGGGTGGCCGCGTCAGTGCGCACCACGGCCTGCCCGACCGCCCGGGCGCGCTCGACCAGCGCGGCTGCGACGGCATCGACGCCCATACAGTTCATCGTGCACCCACCACAGCCGCGATGGGCCCGGTCAGGTCCGGAGCTCGGTCCGCACCGGCTTCAACCGCTCCGGGGCGTCCGTCGCCGGCGACCACTCGCACGTGAACGTGCCGCGGTACCCGAAGAGGAACCCGAACACGCGGTTGTGCACCTCGAGGTCGACGTGGAACGCCTCGTCCTCGTCCGACCACCACTCGTGCAGGGTCGCCCGCCCGCTGAAGAGCATCGGGAAGCGGAAGGCGATCGGCCCCTCGTAGAAGCGCTGCGCGTCGGACCGCAGGACGAGACCGCCGCGCTCGTCGACCGAGAGGTCGAGGTCCACCGCCAGGTGCTGGTGCGATCCGAGGTAGTCGAGCACCCGTCCGTCCACGAGCACCATCGTCGCGTCGAAGCGAGCGGTCCGTCCGGGCTTCGTCGTGTAGGTCCGCACGAACGTCACCGTCTCGCGGCCGTAGCGGTCACGGTACGGGTAGTTCTCGATCGTGAACGGCACGTCCGTCCCGACGTCGGGCACGAGGATGTTCCGCAGCCGCCCGATCTGCAGGAACGGCACGGTCCACCACGGTCCGCGACGGATCGATGCCATCACGCCGCGCCCCGTGCACGCCTCGGCCGCGTCGAGCCCGACGCCGAACCGGCGCTGCATCATGGGGTGGAGCCGCTGGAAGTCGGCACCTAGCGCCGCTTCGAACACGGAGGTCACGGGTTGCCTTCCGGGTCGGGGAGCGCTGCCAACGTGGCAGGCGCGTCGTGCAGGTGGTCGGCTCGTCGGGACCCGCCAGCGGGTGCGCGGAGCGTCCTGGAGGCACGGGGCCGGCCCCGGCGCCAGGGCTGCAGGACCGAGGTGAGCGGCCAGGCCTCCGGTTCGCCACCACCCTCCAGCCAGACGCGGAGCCGATCGAAGCTCCAGGCGGTCGCCCACCCGAGGAGCGGGCGGACGACGAGGTCGAGCGGACCCCAGCCGCTGTCGTAGTCGTAGCCGGTGATGAACCGCGTGCGGCCGTCGTCGGTGGGGACGTACCGCCAGTAGCCACGGCCGGAGCGGATCGGCGACAGCGGGTCCGGGGTCGAGAACCGGAGCGCGGAGGTCCTGGTGCCGTCGGGACGTCGGCGCTCGCCGATGCTCACACCGGTGCCGTGGACGTCGTGCACGGGGGACCGTCGGACGTAGGTGAACCGCACGGCGTCCTGGTCGGCGTCACGTTCGGGCAGGATCTCCGAGAACCGGACGTCCCACCGCACGTGCTGGGTCGGGTCCTGCGTCGCCGCCCACACCCGCTCGATGTCCGCCGCGATCACGGCCTCGACGGAGATGCCCCGGTTCCTCACGACGCTGCCCACCCTCGTCGGAGTCGGTCGGCGGCACGGGCGAACGTCTCCGCGACGTCCGGCTCCGGGTCGAAGAGGTTCTGGATACGCAGCCCGTCGAACAGGGCCAGGAGCTGCTGCGCTCCGACGCCCGGGTCGAGGGTCGCCGGGAGACGGCCGACCGCGACGTCCTGCTCGAGTGCGAGCCGGATGCCGTCGCGGAAGGCGCGGTAGCTGACCAGGAAGTCGCCCCCGGCTGGTTCCCCGGGATCGGCGGCCGGGGCGAGCGCCGCGACGATGAGCCGGTCGAGTGCTGGCTCAGCGGCGAACGCGACGACCAGCGCGCGCAGCCACGGCACCGTGCCCTCCGCGCGTGCGACGGGTGCCAGCGGCGCGGTCACGTGGTCGAGCCAGGTCGCGAGCGTGGCGGCGAGGAGCGCCGGCATCGTCGGGAAGTTCGCGGTCACGGTGTCGCGCGGGAGCCCCGCCCGCTCGGCGACGGCGTCGAGGGACGAACGGGTGGGACCGACGTCGCGAAGCACGTCGATCGATGCCCGGAGCACGCGGTCGCGGACGGGCGCGGTCGACCGGCGGGTCGAGAGCTGTTCCGGCGGCGTCCGTCGGAACCACTCGAGCAATGCCCGCGACCGCGAGGTGTCGGCCGCGGGGTCGGGCGCGCGGTCCTCGGCGAAGAGGTCCTCGAAGCCGTCCATCGACCGCACGGCCGGGTCGTCCGTGCGGAACGCCATCGACCAGTCGGGGAACGTCCGCTCCTCGATGGGGTCGTCGAGGAGGACCTGGACGTCGACGTTCGCCGGATCGGACGCGACCTCGTGCACCCGCGCTCGCACCACGTCGTCCGGCCCCTCGACGACGCCGAGGACGTTCGCGTCGTCGAGCGCGAGGACACCGGTGATCCCGAGCTCGGCGTTCCTGGCCCGCTCGACCGGCAGCAGACGGACGAGGTCGTCGTGGCTGAGGCGCCCCGTCCGGGCAGCCGTGAAGACGAGTGTCGAGAGGGTCATCGGTCGAGCTCTCCGTCGGTGGTCGAGGGGTCGGTCGGTGCCTGGGCACGGACGGGGTCTCGGCGGATCGCGACGATGGTGAGGTCGTCGCTGATGGTCTCCGGGACGGTGCGGAGGAAGGCCCGCAGCCCCTGGGCCAACGACCGCTCGTGCGCGAGCCGTGCCGCGAGGTCGGTCAGTGTGCCGAAGCTCGCGTCCGGGAGTTCGAGGATGCCGTCGGACGCGACGACGAGGACGTCGCCCGGGCTGAGGTCGAGGTGCCGGGGCAGTCGCGCGAACCCCCGGGGCTGCAGGCCGACGGGAAGGTCCACCGACGGGATGCGCACGGTCTCGCCTCCCGCGTGGGCGACCGCTGCGAAGCCGTGCCCGGCATCGATGAACTCGACCGAGCCGTCGTGCAGTCGGATCCGGGCGTGGAACAGGGTCGCGAACGCAGCCGCCCGTTCCAGGCGGGAGCGCACGGCGTTCTCGGCGCCCTCGACGGTGACGGCCGGTGCCTCGCGGGCCAGGGCGTCGATCGTGCCGAGCAGGTGCGCGGCCAGGAGCCCGGCGGGGACGCCCTTGCCCATGACGTCCCCGAGCGTGATCGTCGCGGTGCGCCCGTCCGGCCCGACCGAGACGTCCGCGAGGTCGCCGGACACGTCGGACGCGGCCCGCCAGACGTGTGCCGCCGTCCATCCGGGGACCGTCGCGGTCGTCCTGGGGAGGAGCGCGGCCTGCACGGCACGCAGCCGACCGTCACGGTCGAGACCGGCGTCCTCGTCGTCGTAGACGTCCTGCAGGGAACCCACTCCCGCAACCTACCGTGCGGCGTGTCCAGGATGCGCGGGAGCGGCGCCCGGGAGGACCCGGACGCCGCTCCCGCGCTCGGCGCTCAGTCCGCGGGGACGCTGTCCACCACGGACGTCGTCACCGCGGACGAGTCGAGCACCGCCCCCTTCGGGAGTACCCGGCTCGCCGAGCCGGTCAACGTCCGCGACCCGAGGTACGCACCGGTGTCGGGGTCGATCACGATCTCCGAGTGCTCCCCGTCCCGGTTCGGCTCGTCCCGGCCGATCGCCGTCCCGGTGCGCCCGTCGAGCGTCACCGCGTCGTGGGTGATCGTCGTCCCGGGGATCTTCGCGAGCACCTCGTACATCGCGCTGCGGAGGTCCGCAGGCACGAGCCCGGTGGCGAGGTCGTCGGAGATCAGCGTCGTCATCGCCTCCTCGTGGCTCACGGAACCGGTGGCGTGCTCCGACACCCACGTGTACAGCTCGTCCGGGTCCCGCGGCATCTCGGCCAGGTGCGCCGGCGTCCAGTCCGAGTACCCCTCGAAGCGGCCGCCTGCTCCGTGCAGCGTCTCGGTCGGGTACGGCGACCCTTCGCGCTTCCACTCCGCGGCCGCCTCGGTCGCGGACGCGGCAGGGAAGAACCGCGTCGGTTCGCCGGACGTGCGCACGAGCGTCCACTCGGCAGACACGTCAGCGGGTCGGTAGACGGTGACCGTGTACGGCACGAGCGCGGAGTACTCGTTCGCGTCACCGAAGAACCCCTGACTCTCCCGTTTCGTCGACACCTCGAGGTACTGGCCGGGCCCGACGGTCGGGTCGCTCGCCAGGACGGTCTCGTCGGCGGCCTTGTGCAGGACCTCGGCGGCGGTGGCTGCCTGCGGGTGCGACCCCACGACGGGTACGCGGTCCGTGGTGCCGGTGAGGTTCCCACCGACGATCACGGTCGCGAGGGCGGTGACCGCTGCGACGGACCCGACCGTTCCGAGGGTCCAGCGGGAGCGGCGACGACGACGGTGGACGGTGCGGTCGAGCACCGCACGTCGGATCGGACGGATGGCTTCGTCGAGGGCGGCGCCCTCGGGCGGCGGTGCGGTGATCACAGTGTCTGCTCCATCTCGTGCAGCGCGCGGCTCGACCTCAGCTTCGCGCGGGACCGTTGGATGCGCTTGCGCGCGTTCGTGGTGGTGAGGCCGAGCATCGCGGCGGCCTCGTCGTAGGACCGGCCCTGGAGCAGGCAGAGCTCGCAGAGTTCCCGGTCGGGTGAGTCGAGCGCGGCGATCTCCGCGCGGACCCACCGCAGCTGCTGGACGGCCTCGTCGTGTGCGACCTGGCGGTACCAGGCCTCGGACGCGCCGCTGTGCTCGTCGACCTCGTCGGTGCGGGTGGACCGTCGCTGCCGGTTCGCGTTCATCGCCACGAACCGCGTCGTGGTCAGCAGCCACGGCAGTGCAGACGCACCGACGACTCCGATGTCCTTCCGCCGGCGCCACGCGACGAGGAACGTCTCCTGGACGATGTCGTCGACGTCCGACCGTTCGTCGGCGAGCCCCCACGCGTAGCGGAAGACCGCCCGCGAGTGCCGGTCGAGCAGCGCGGTGTACGCCTCGCCGTCGCCCGTCGCGACGGCGGCGACGAGTGCTGTGTCCGGGACGGTGCCCGGCCCCCTTGGTGTGTTCACGATTGCCTCCGAACAGTGAGTGTCCGGGAGGGCCTCCGTGTGACAGACCGGCCGGTCAGCCGATCGCGCGCCCGGCGCCCCACACCCGTGTCACCTCGAGCGACGGCGTCAGCGCGACGAGGTCGGCGGCGTACCCGGGGGCGATCCGGCCGAGGTGGTCGCCGAGCCCGAGCGCCCGAGCCGGCACCGAGGTGAGCGCGCCCACGGCGTCGGGCAGTGGCCGGTCCGCGAGCGTGACCGCGTTGCGGAGTGCCTGGTCCTGCGTGAGCGTCGACCCGGCGATCGTGTCGGTCCCTGCGACGAGGGCGACCCCCTCCGAGACGGTCACGGCGAGCGACCCGAGCGTGTAGGAGCCGTCCGCGGCTCCGGCGGCCCCCATCGCGTCGGTGACGAGCGCGACGCGGTCCGGCGCTGCGGCCAGCAGCATCCTCGCCACCGACGGGTGCACGTGCACGCCGTCGAGGATGAGTTCGAGTGTGACCCGGTCGTCGGCCACCGCGGCGGGGATCGGGCCCGGCGCGCGGTGGTGGATCCCCGGCATGGCGTTGCACGCGTGCGTGAGCAGGGTCGCGCCGGCGTCGAACGCGGCCCGCGCCTGGTCGTACGAGCACACCGTGTGGCCGACCGCGACGACCACGCCCGCCGCGACGAAGCGTTCGATGGCGCGGGTCGCTCCCGGGAGCTCCGGGGCGATCGTCACCTGGCGGATCACCCCGGAGCCTGCCTCGAGCAGGGCGTCGACGGCGTCCGGGCTCGGGTCGACCAGGAAGTCCGGGTTGTGGGCGCCCTTGTTCTGCGGCGACAGGAACGGCCCCTCCAGGTGCACACCGAGCACCAGGGGATCCGTGGCCATCACCGAACGGACCTGGGCGAGCGAGCCGACGAGGGAGGGCAGTGGGTTCGCGACGAGCGACAGGACCGACCGGGTCGTGCCGTGCCTCCGGTGCACCGCGAGCGCGGCCGCGAAGGAGTCGTCCTCGTAGGCTGCACCGCCACCACCGTGCCCGTGCAGGTCGACGAACCCGGGCACCAGGACGGCGTCGCCCAGGTCGACGACCTCGTCCGCCGTGGGGGCCTCGGGGCCGGAGCCGACCGCGCGGATGACGTCGCCGTCGAGGAGGACCCACCCGTCGGCCGTGGAGCCGCCGGCGTCGACGACGCGGGCCGACCGGACCAGCGTGCGCCGCGCCTCCAGGCCGCGCCCGCCGACGCCGGATCCCACGACAGCGGAACCGTTCACGGCGGAAGCGCCGACGGACCCGGCGGACCCGTCGGCGATGCCGGTCACCGCGTCTCCCGACGGAACTGCGCCACGCCGGAGAGCGCCGCGACGACCACGAACACGAGCCCCACGACCGGGTGCCCGATCGACACCCAGGCGGCGCCGGCGGCGACGACGAGTGCGACCTCGACGATCGTCTTGCCGACGATGTCCGTCTCGATCGGCGAGCGCGGCGAGCGGAAGAAGAACCAGACGACCGCGGCGAAGAGCGGTGCGCCGACGATGAAGAACACCGCCGGCAGCGGGTACGGCCAGGCGAGGTAGCCCCAGTACCCGAGCGAGTACAGCCCGAACGCGCACATCACCGCGCGCAGCACGTCCCACGCCCCGAAGCGGCGAGGCTGGACGGCGTGCGGATCGGGGGTCTCGGACCAGTCGACGGGGCTCTGCGGTGCGGACACGGTTCCTACTTGAAGATGATGGTGCGGGCGCCGTCGAGGAGCACGCGGTCCTCGGCGATCCACCGGACGGCCTGGGTGAGCGTGCGGGACTCCTCGTCCTGCCCGATCGACACGAGCTCGCCGGGGTCCTTCGTGTGGTCCACACGGACGACGTTCTGCTCGATGATCGGCCCCTCGTCGAGGTCACTCGTGACGAAGTGCGCCGTCGCCCCGATGAGCTTCACCCCGCGGGCGTGCGCCTGCCGGTACGGGTTCGCGCCCTTGAAGCCGGGCAGGAACGAGTGGTGGATGTTCACCGCGCGTCCCTCGAGCGCCGCGCAGAGCCCCGGCGACAGGATCTGCATGTACCGGGCGAGGACGACGAGCTCGATGTCGTGCTCGTCCACGGCCTCGAGGATCCGCTGCTCCATGTCGTGCTTGCTCTCCGCGTCGGTCACCGGCCGGTGCTCGAACGGCACGGAGTAGAACGACGCCAGCTCCTGCAGGTCGGCGTGGTTCGACAGCACGAGCGGTACCTCGATCGGGAGCTGGCCGCCGCGCTGCCGGTAGAGCAGGTCGTTGAGGCAGTGCCCGGCCTTCGACACGAGGACGAGCGTGCGGAGCGGCCGGCCGACGACGTCGAGCTGGACGCGGGCGTCGTAGCGCTGGACGACGGGGGCGAGGGCCTCCTCGAAGGCCTCGCGGTCGACCGGTGCCATGACCTGGAGGCGCATGAAGAACGTGTTCGTGTCCGCGCTGGAGAACTGCTGCGACTCGGTGATGTTGCCCTGCGCGGCGACGACGGCTCCGGACACGGCGTGCACGATCCCGGGGCGGTCGTCGCAGACGAGCGTGAGGGTCCAGTGCGTGGGCGTCGTCGCGGTGGTCGCGGGCGTCGGGTCGGTCACCGGATCAGGGTACCGGGCGTGCTGCCGCGCGCTGGTCGTGGTCGTGGACGTGGGCCGTTCCGGCGGGTCGCCCTGTGTCCCAGCGGTCGGCCTGGAGGCACCGGTCGCCTCCGTCCGTCGGCCCGCGCTCGCGAGGCGGTTGCATCAGCGCCGGGGGCGCCGCCCGGGCGCACTGCCGACGACGGGGCGCCGCCCCGGCGCACAACCAAAAAACGCAGCGAACCGCGAATCGACGCGGTTCGCTGCGTCTTTGGTTGTGCGGCGCCGGCGGCGCCCGCGTGCGCGCGCGGCTGCGGACCGGCTCGATCAGCGGGCCTGCGGCCGGGCGAGCGCGCGGTCCGCGATCGTCAGGACGCTCGCGGCGACGGCGACGCCGACGATCACCCACGCGAGCACGTGCAGGTCCGGCGTGGTAGGGGCCGTCCCGAACACGCCGCCGATGAGCGAGGACGCTCCGATCGCGCCGATGTACACGCTCGTCCGCGAGAGCCCGGCCGCGGTGCCGATGTACTCCGCGGGCACGACCCGGTACAGCGCAGCCTGGTTCGACACCGACGCGAAGGCCTGCGGGACGCCGAACAGCGCCGGCGTGAGCACGAGCAGGGCCACGGGGGACCCCGAATCGAGCAGGAGCAGGAGCAGCCCGCCGACGATCGGCACGACGGCCGCGGCGATGAGCGGCCCACGGACGGCCGTCTTCCGCGCGACCAGGAACGAGGCGATGCCGGCGACGATCGCCGCGGGCAGCTGGATGTACCCGGCGGCGTCGCTCGAGTACCCGGCGACGTCCTGCACCCACTGCGAGAAGCCGTACGTCATCGTGTACGCGAGCAGGTACACGAGGAACAGCCGCACGTACGTCCGGGACAGCGCGCCGTTGCGGGCGAGCAGCCGCACGTCGACGAACGGCTTCACGGCGCGCAGTTCCCACAGCACGAGCGCGACGAGCAGCACGACCGCGGTCCCGAGCAGCCACCAGAGCCCGGCCGAGAGGTCGAGCAGGAACACCAGGAGTGCCGACACGGTCCCGGTCATGAGGAGCATCCCGACCGGGTCGAGCGCCTGCAGCACCGGCGGGTCGTCGTCGTTCTGCGGACGCAGCCGGTCGGACGGCAGCCACAGCAGCGACACCACGATGCCGAACACCGCGAGCGGCACGTTGACGAGGAAGATCGCGTGCCAGCCGAAGGCCGCGATGAGCGCTCCGCCGAGCGGCGGCCCGGCTGCGGCGGACACGAGCGACGTGATCGAGAGCGCGCCGAGGACGAGCGGGGGCGTGGGCTTGCCGATCCGCGCCGAGTGCTGTCGGAGCGTCGTGAGCGCCGCCGGGTAGGCCGACGACGTGCCGATCCCGATGAGCACACGGGCCGTCACCGCACCGCCGAACCCGGTGAGGAACTCGGGCACGACCCCGGCGACGCCGACGATCACGAGACCGGAGAGGAACACCTTCTTCGGGCCGAACCGGTCCGCGAGCTTGCCCATCGTCGGCTGGGCGACGGCGCTCGCGAGGTACAGCGCCGCGACGAGCCAGATCGCCTGCGCGGCACCGATCCCGAGATCGCGGGAGATCGGTGCGAGGGCGACCGACACCATCGTCGTGTTGATCGGGTTGAGGAGCGGCCCGACGAGCACGGGGACGAGGAGCTTCGGGCCGAAGCCGCTGCCGCCGTGCTCCCCGGTCGGAGCTGGCGTGGGGACGGGTGCGGTCGCGGTCACGGCTCGACCAGCGGTTCGAGGATCTGCAGCGAGCGGGCCACGGTCGCGCGGTCCTCCGCGGTGAGCGCGGCCAGGCGGTCCGCGAGCACCCGGCTGCGGGCCGACCACGCGTCCTCGCGTGCGGCTGCGCCCGCCGGGGTCGCACGGACGAGGGTCCGTCGGCCGTCGGTGGGGTCCTGTCGGCGCTCGACGTACCCGAGGTCGACGAGTGCCTGGACGGTCGCGCCCATCGACTGCGGGCGGACACCCTCGGCGCGGGCGAGGTCGGCGACCGTGCTCTCGCCGTACCGGAGGAGGCGTCCGAGCGCCGCGGTCTGCGATGCGGTGACCTCGTCGGACTTGCCCGTGAGCAGGGTCCGGCGGATACGGCCGTGGATCGTCAGCAGCGCGCTGGCGAGATCGGGTGCACCATCGGAAGTCATTCCACCACGGTACTACTTCGACAGGAAAACTGGCAAGGCTTCCTGTCGATCAGGGCACGGCGTCCGTCGGGCTCGTGGCGTCCCCGACGAACGGCGAGAGGATCGCGGAGAGGGGTACCCCGTCGTCAGCGAACCACGAGTTGCTCGCGAGCACGACCGGGAACGCCTCGGCGAGCAGTGCCCGGCCGGCGCTCGTCAGGGTGATCCGCGACGGCCGTCCGCGTCCGCGCTCGGAGCCCCGGTCGAGCAGCCCGCGGTCCGCGAGTGCCCCGACGAGGGTGGTGGCGCTCTGTGGGCGGATGCCCACCGCGCGGGCCAGTTCCGCCTGGGTGAGCTGCTCACCGGCCGCCAGCTGCACGAGCGCCCCGAACTCGACGGGGCTGAGCCCCAGTGGCGCGAGCACGTCACCGAGGCGCCTGGCGAGCGTACGGGCAGCGCGGATCACCGTCCACGCGGCGATCGCGTCGACGTCGTCGCGCGTTGCTGAGAACTCCCGGGACACGACCCCAGGCTACCGGCGTACCGTTC
The DNA here is from genome assembly GCF_030406605.1 of Curtobacterium sp. 458. Lineage (NCBI taxonomy): Bacteria > Bacillati > Actinomycetota > Actinomycetes > Micrococcales > Microbacteriaceae > Curtobacterium > Curtobacterium sp. 458. Next base: position 1,377,788 of record NZ_CP129104.1, read on the forward strand.
AGTATCAGGAAACTGATACCACGGCGGACCATGATGCAGCACAACGACGGCGTCATCGCCGTGACCGGGGCCACGGGGGACGTCGGCGGTCAGACCGTCGAGCGGCTCCTCGGCGCGGGAGCCCGCGTCCGGGTGATCGTGCGCCGCCCGGAACAGGTGGACACGTTCACCTCACAGGGCGCCGACGCGCGCCTCGCCGACCTCGGTGACCGCGCGGCCGTGACCGCGGCGCTCGACGGGGTCGACCAGCTCTTCCTCGTCACGGCCGCGACGCCACGGCAGGCCGAGCACGGGCGGACCGCCGTCGACGCAGCCCGCGCGGCCGGGGTCCGCGCGGTCGTCCACCTGTCCGGCGGGGACGCGGCCGAGCACTCGCCGATGCCGTGGGCCGCCGCCATCTGGCAGGTGGACGAGGCCGTCCGGGCGAGTGGGCTCGAGCGGACGATCCTCCATCCGTCCGGGTTCATGACGAACCTCATGGCGTCCGGGCCGGTGATCCGACGGGGGATCTTCCCGCAGACGATGGGCCGCGGCGTCATCGGGTGGATCGACACGGCCGACATCGCCGCCGTCGCCGCGACCGTCCTGCTCCGTGGGGAGCACAGCGGTGCCGAGCCCGTGCTCACCGGCCCCGAACTCCTCGACGGCCGTGGTGTCGCACGCGGGCTCGCAGCCGGGCTCGGGCGCCCGGTCCGCTACCTCCACCTGCCGAGCCGGGTGTTCCGGACCGTGCTCCGCGCGAGCGGGGTCGACGCCTGGCAGGCCGAGGGCCTCCGCCAGCAGTTCGGTCGGGTCGCGCGACGGGGCCTCGACGGCGTGGACGCGTTCACCGACGAAGTCGAGCGCATCACCGGGGAGCCTCCCCACTCGCTCGCGGACTGGGCTCGCCGGCACCGCGACGAACTGCTCGGTCCCCGTGCCGCTGCCTGAGGCTCACGGAGCGGTGATCGTGCCGACTAGGTGCTCCTGCACGTACCCGACCCAGTCGTAGACGTCCCGCAGGCCGACCCCGGCCTCCGCGCGGTACGACGCCTCCTCGCTCGCGGCGTCCGTGATGCCGAGGCGCTCCGCGATCGTCAGCCGCAGGTCCGTGAGACACCGCAACCACGCCTGCTCGTCCTCGGGGGAGAACCCGCCCTCGCGCACCCCGATCAGCCACTCGTGCACGACCGCCGCGTTCGACGTCTTCTGCGTCAGCAGGTCGGACTGCGTCCACCGGCGGAACTCGGCGCTCGCCGCGTCGTCGTCCGGGTACGCGTCGGGGAACATGCGCGTGGCCACGGGGTCCGCGGACAGGTCGCCCGCGAGCACCTGCTGGAGCTGCTCGGTCAGCGACGTCAGGACGTCGCGCTCGCCGGAGGACAGGCCGAGGTGGACGCCGTCGGCACGGCGGACGAAGGGGATCACGGGGTCGGCGCCCGGTCGACCGTCGCCTGCAGGCCGTACCCGTGCATCGCCTCGACGTGGGCCTCCATCGCCTCGCGCGCCCCGGTCGCCACGATCGCCCGCCCGTCGTCGTTCACCTGGTGCATGAGCCGCTCCGCCTTCGCCCGCCCGAAGCCGAAGTAGGACTGGAAGACGTAGGTGACGTACGACATCAGGTTGACCGGGTCGTCCCAGACCACGGTCACCCAGGGCGTGTCGGAGCGGGTCGTCGTCCGCTCGTCGACGTCGGGGCTGAGCAGGGTCATGCCACCAGGGTGACACGAACCGGTGCGCTCGGTACGATCGGGGGGTCGCGACTGGCGTTGGATGGGTCACCATCGGGGAGCGACACCTGACACGGTGCGCGGCCGTACGCCTGGGCCGCGCCCACCCGTCCACCTCGTCGTGCGTGTGCGCGACGGAACAGACAACGAGGAGTCCCGTGTCCATCACCGATCTGACGCCTGCCACCGTGCAGTCGACCTTCAACGCCCCGCTCGCCGAGGTCGACCCCGAGATCGCCGCCGTCCTGCAGAACGAGCTCGGCCGCCAGCGCGACACCCTCGAGATGATCGCGTCCGAGAACTTCGTGCCGCGTGCCGTCCTCGAGTCGCAGGGCTCCGTCCTCACGAACAAGTACGCCGAGGGCTACCCGGGCAAGCGCTACTACGGCGGCTGCGAGTTCGTCGACGTCGCCGAGCAGCTCGCCATCGACCGGGCGAAGGCCCTCTTCGGCGCCGCCTACGCGAACGTCCAGCCGCACTCCGGCGCGAGCGCGAACGCCGCGGTCCTGCACGCCATCGCGTCCGCCGGCGACACCATCCTGGGCCTCGAGCTCGCCCACGGCGGCCACTTGACCCACGGCATGAAGCTCAACTTCTCCGGCCGCATCTACAACGCGGTGTCCTACGGCGTCGACCCGGAGACCTTCGAGGTCGACTACGACGACATCCGCGCGAAGGCGATCGAGCACCAGCCCAAGGTCCTCATCGCCGGCTGGTCGGCGTACCCGCGCCAGCTCGACTTCGCGAAGTTCCGCGAGATCGCGGACGAGGTCGGCGCGACGCTCTGGGTGGACATGGCGCACTTCGCCGGGCTCGTCGCCGCGGGCCTGCACCCGTCGCCGTTGCCTCACGCCCACGTCGTGTCCTCGACCGTGCACAAGACCCTCGCCGGTCCGCGCTCGGGCATCATCCTGTCCAACGAGGAGTCGCTCTTCAAGAAGCTGAACTCCGCGGTCTTCCCGGGGCAGCAGGGCGGCCCGCTCATGCACGTGATCGCCGCCAAGGCCACCGCGTTCCTCCTCGCCGGCCAGCCGGAGTTCAAGGACCGCCAGGAGCGCACGCTCCGCGGCGCTCGTCTGCTGGCGGACCGCCTCACGCAGGCCGACGCGAAGGCCGCCGGCATCGACGTCCTCACGGGCGGCACCGACGTGCACCTGGTGCTCGTCGACCTCCGCGAGTCCGAGGTCGACGGCAAGCAGGCCGAGGACCTCCTGCACCAGGTCGGCATCACCGTGAACCGCAACTCCGTGCCGTTCGACCCGCGCCCGCCGATGGTCACCTCCGGTGTCCGCATCGGCACCCCGGCGCTGGCGACCCGTGGCTTCGGCGACGCCGAGTTCACCGAGGTCGCCGACATCATCGCGCTGACGCTCATGCCGAACCCGGACATCGAGGCGCTCTCGGCCCGGGTGAAGGCGCTGGCCGACGCGTTCCCGCTCTACGCGTGAGCGCCGCCGTGGCCGATCTGCCGCGGGCGCTCTGGGACGGTGAGGGCTCTGCCGTCCGCATCGACGGCACCGCCCTCGCCGCCCGCACCCTCGACGACCTGAAGCTCCGAATCGACCGTCTGCACGACCACGGGTTCCGGCCCGGCCTCGGCACGATCATGGTCGGGCAGAACCCGGGCTCGGTGTCCTACGTCGCCGGCAAGCACAAGGACTCGGCGCAGATCGGGCTCGACTCGGTCCGCATCGACCTGCCCGAGACGGCGAGTGCCGCCGACATCCGCGCGGCGATCCTGCAGATGAACGACGACCCCCGGGTCACCGCCTTCATCGTGCAGCTCCCACTGCCGCAGGGCATCGACCCGATCCCCATGCTCGAGCTGATGAACCCGGCGAAGGACGCCGACGGCCTGCACCCGACCAACCTCGGCGAGCTCGTCCTCGCCGTCCCCGGTGGTGCGGGCACGATCGACGCTCCGCTGCCGTGCACCCCGCGCGGGATCGTCGCGATGCTCGAGGCGTACGAGGTCCCGATCAGGGGCCAGCACGTCACGATCATCGGGCAGGGGCTCACGGTCGGTCGGCCGCTCGGCCTGCTCCTCACGCGGCTCGAGGCCACCGCCACCCTGACGCACTCGCTCACCGAGGACGTCGCGGCCGAGTGCCGCCGTGCCGACATCATCGTCGCCGCGGCCGGTGTGGCCGGGCTCGTCCAGCCGGACTGGGTCAAGCCCGGTGCGGCGGTCATCGACGTCGGCATCAGCCGCATCGTCGACGAGGAGACCGGCAAGGCGAAGCTCCGCGGCGACGTCGACCCTGCGGTCGCATCGGTCGCGGGGTTCCTGTCGCCGACGCCGGGCGGCGTCGGGCCGATGACCCGCGCGATGCTCATGAAGAACGTCGTCGAAGCGGCCGAGCGCCACCTGCGCTGACGGTCACCCTCGCGAGAGCGACAGATCTCCCTGGCCCACCCACGGGGATCTGTCGCTTCCGCGTTCCGGTCGCGTCCAGCCCCGGACTGGAGGCACGGATCACCTCCGCCGGATCGCGCGCCTGGTGCTACGGTCGCCGCATGGGGGATGACCGAACGCTGACGGAGCCGGTGCTGCGAGCGCGCCCCGAGCCGTCGCAGCTCACGAAGGACGCCCGGTGGATGGTGCTGATCGTGCTGCTCGCGCTCGTCGTGCAGCACTTCGGTGCGACCTGGTCGACCGGGTTCTCGCACGCCGGCACGCAGACGACGATCACGAGCAGCCCGTGGGTCGCGTGGACGCTCACCACGATCGGGTTCGCGGTCGTCGGGTCCGTCGTGGCGATCGCGCGCCGCGGAGCCGTCCGCTTCGACGAGCACACCGTCATGGGACTCGCGCTGGCCGGGGTCGTCGGCACGACCGTGCTCGTGTGGCTGCTGATCCCGGTCGAGATGACCTGGGTGCAGTGGGCCGTCGAACACGGCGATCCGCACCCGTTCGTCTTCGGGAACGTGCACGTCGTGTCCCGCTACGCCGACTACACGGGCTGACGCGCGCGCCGGCCGCCACACGCCGCCTTCCGCACGTCGAACCACGAAAGCGACGTCGAACCGCCACGTGGCACTGGTTCGATGTCGCTTTCGAGGTTCGGTAGCGCCCGGCGCAGCAGCGCAGCAGCGCAGCAGCGCAGCAGCGCAGCGCGCGTCAGTCGCGCCGGGCGCCCTGCGCGGCGTGCACGGTGAACACGGTGGGCTCGCGGTACCCGGCCGCCGCGAAGGCGGACGTGACCGCGTCCGCGATCGCGCCACGGGCCTCCCGGTCGACCAACGCGATCGCCGCACCGCCGAACCCGCCACCGGTCATCCGAGCGCCCACCGCGCCGTGCTCCATCGCGGTGGCGACCGCCAGGTCGAGCTCGGGCACCGAGATCTCGAAGTCGTCGCGCATGGACTCGTGCGACGCCACGAGCAGCGCACCGATCGCCCGCGGGCCGTCCTCGCGGAGGGTGCGCACCGTGTCGAGGACCCGCTGGTCCTCGGTCACGACGTGACGGACGCGGCGGAAGGTCTCGTCGTCCAGCAGCTCCTGGGCGCGCGGGAGGTCGTCCACCGACAGGTCGCGGAGCGCCTCGACGCCCATCACCGCGGCACCGCGCTCGCAGGAGTCGCGACGCGCCTTGTAGCCGCCCGTGGCGTGGGCGTGCTCCACGCGGGTGTCGACGACGAGCACCTCGAGCCCGTTCGCCTCGAGCGCCAGGTCGACCACGACCGTGTCGAGCGTCCGGCAGTCGAGGAACACGACCGCGTCCTGCTCACCGAGCAGCGACGCGGACTGGTCCATGATCCCGGTGGGGGCGCCCACGGCGTGGTTCTCGGAGTACTGCCCGACGCGCGCGAGCGTCTTGCGGTCGAGCCCGAGCTCCCAGAGGTCGTTGAACGCGAGGGCCACGCCGCACTCGATCGCGGCGCTCGACGACAGTCCGGCGCCGACCGGGACGTCGGACTCGATGAACACGTCGAAGCCGGACTTGTCCGACAGGTCGGCACCGGCGTGCTCGCGGAGCGCCCAGGCGATGCCGAACACGTAGGCCGACCAGCCCTCCATGCGGTCGGGCGACAGCTCGTCGAGGGTCAGCTCGACGACCGACGACGGGTCGAACGCCGACGCGACCCGCAGCACGCGGTCGTCCCGCTGCCCGATCGACGCCACGGTCCGGCGATCGATCGCGAAGGGCAGCACGTACCCGTCGTTGTAGTCGGTGTGCTCACCGATGAGGTTGACCCGGCCGGGGGCGGAGTACCGCACCGTGGGCTCGTACCCGTAGACCTGCTGGAACGTCATGCGCGCTCGATCCCTCCTCGGATGAACTCGGCCGCCTTCTCGGGCACGAGGTCCCCGATCCAGGCGCCCATGGCGGCCTCGCTGCCGGCCAGGAACTTGAGCTTGTCCGCCGCGCGGCGCGGGGACGTGATCTGCAGCATGAGCCGCACGGTGTCGCGGCCGGTGTGCACCGGGGCCTGGTGCCAGGCGGCGATGTACGGCGTGGGGTCACCGTAGAGCTCGTCGATCCCGCGCGTCAGCCGGAGGTGCATGTGCGCCAGCTCGTCCTTCTCGGCGTCGGTGAGCCCGGCGAAGTCGGGCACGTGGCGGTGCGGGAGCATGTGGATCTCGATCGGCCAGCGCGCCGCGAACGGCACGAAGGCGGTGAAGTGCTCGCCGGCGAGGACGACCCGGTCGGACGCCCGCTCGTTCGCGAGGTGCTGCTCGAACAGGTCCGGCCCGAAGCGCTCGATCGAGGCCAGGAGTCGCTGGGTGCGCGGCGTGACGTACGGGTAGGCGTAGATCTGCCCGTGCGGGTGGTGCAGCGTGACGCCGATCGCCTCGCCCCGGTTCTCGAACGGGAACACCTGTTGGATGCCGGGCAGCTCGGACAGTGCTGCGGTTCGGTCCGCCCACGCCTCGACCACGGTGCGGGCACGCGACTCGGAGATCGACGCGTAGGAGCCCTCGGTGGCGGGGGAGAAGCACACGACCTCGCAGCGTCCGACGCTGCGGAACTGGCGGTTGAGCCCGACCTCGGTCAGGGCGTCGAGCGACGGCGGGGCGTCCTCGGCGCCGCCCGGCCCGGCGAGCATCGGCCCGAACGACGGCGAACGGTTCTCGAACACCGCGACGTCGTACACGCTCGGGATCTCGGAGGGGTTCGCCGGGCTCTGCGGCGCCAGCGGGTCCTGGTCGGCCGGCGGCAGGAACACGCGGTTCTGCCGGCTCGCCGCGATCGACACCCACTCGCCCGTGAGGACGTCCTGACGCATCCGGGCCGTGTCCGGCCGGGGGTCGAGGACGCGCTGGTCGATGCTCCGCTCGGCGGGCAGGGTCGAGTCGGCGTCGTCGAAGTAGAAGAGGTCGCGGCCGTCCGCGAGCTTCGTCGCGCGCTTGGTGATCACCGGAGCAGCCTAGCGTGATCCGAAGTGTTGCGAAAGCAGACGGAAGCGGACGAAACTGAGCACGTGACCGACGACGACCTCTTCCTCGACGGCGCGCTCCCGGCGCCCCTCCGCCAGGACCGCATCGTCGCCATCGTCGAGGGGGCACCCGGGCTCGTCCGGACGGCCGCCCTGGCAGCGGCCCTCGGCACGAGCGAGGTGACGGTCCGACAGGACCTCGCCACCCTCGACCTGGAGGCACGGATCCGGCGGGTGCACGGCGGTGCGGTCCGTCTCGTGGCCGGTTCGGGCGAGCGCCCGCTCGAGGAGACCGCGGTCGAGCACCAGGTCGCGAAGGCAGCGATCGGCCGCTCCGCGGCCGCGCTCGTGCGCTCCGGCGAGTGCGTCGTGCTCGACGTCGGCACCACACCCGCAGCGGTGGCGTCCGCCCTGGTGGCACGGACGGACCTGGTCGACGTGACCGTGGTGACGAACTCCCTGACGACGGCACTCGCCCTCGAACCCGCCGTCCCGCGCTTCACCGTCATCGTCACCGGCGGGACGCTCCGACCGCTGCAGCACTCGCTCGTCGCACCGTTCAACAACACCGTGGTCCCGATGATCGCCGCCGACGTCGCGTTCCTCGGCGGCACGGGCGTCGACGTCGAGCACGGCCTGACGAACGTCAACCTCCCCGAGACCGAGACGAAGCGGATGCTCGCCGCGACGGCACGGCGTACGGTCGTGGTCGCGGACGGGTCGAAGTTCGGCCGGGCCCACATCGGGGTCGTCCGTGCGCTCGAGGACGTCGACGTCGTCGTGACGGCCGAGGCCCCGGCGGACCTGGTCGACGCCGTGCGCGCGGCCGGGGTCGAGGTCGTCGTCGCCGACGAGCGCTGAAGCACCGCAGTACGGGTTCCACCCGCGTTCCCAGGAAGGACCAGCCCGCCATGACCGCAGCAGCCCCCACCGGAGGCCAGTACCACCTCCGCCACGCCGGACCGGACGGCGTCGTCGAGGCCGTCGTGACCGAGGTCGCCGCGGGCATCCGCGAGCTCCGCGTCGCCGGGTTCGACCTCACCGAGCCGTTCGGTGCGGACCAGGCCCCGCCGGGAGCCGACGGCATCGTGCTCGTGCCGTGGCCGAACCGGGTCGCCGGCGGTCGGTGGGAACTCGACGGCGCCGTCCAGCAGCTCGACGTCTCCGAGCCGAAGTACGGCAACGCCTCGCACGGGCTGCTCCGCTTCGCGCCGTACCGGACCGTGACGCAGACGGAGTCGTCGATCGAGCAGGAGGCCACGATCCACCCGCAGCACGGCTGGCCGTTCACCCTCGAGACCCGTGTGCACCACGAACTCGTCGACGACGGCATCCGCGTCACCCACACGATCACGAACCGCTCCGGCGTCCGGGCGCCCTTCGCCGTCGGCGCGCACCCGTACCTCCGCGCCGGCGACACCCCCGCCGAGGACCTCGTCGTGACGCTCGACGGCGCCACGGCCTTCTCGACGAACGAGCAGAAGGTGCCCGACGGGTCGTTCGACGTCACCGGCACCGATTCCGACCTCCGCGCCGGGCGTCGCGCGGGCGACTCGGACCTCGACACCGCCTACACGGACATCGCGGCCGACGAGCACGGCGTCCGGCGCACGACGCTGCACGGCCCGGAGGGCGACGGCGTCGAGCTCTGGCAGGACGAGTCGTTCCCGTACGTGCAGGTGTTCACCTCCCGGACGTTCCCCCGGGGCGACGGCACCGGTCTGGCCGTGGCCGTCGAGCCGATGACCGCGCCCGCGAACGCGCTCAACTCGGGGGAGGGCCTGCGCTGGCTCGAGCCCGACGAGACCTGGACCGGCACCTGGGGCATCCGCCGCGTCTGGTCCTGAGCCGCACCTCTGCCCTGCCGCACGACGAAGGCCGCCCCGATCGGGGCGGCCTTCGTGTGTTCTGCGGCAGGTCAGGCGCGGCGCATGCGGAGCGCCTCGACCGCGAGGGCCTCGGTGCCGTACCGGCCGACCTCCTGCGCCCAGGCCGGGTCGTCGCCGCGGAGGGCGATGTACTCGGAGCGCTGTCGGCACACGTAGCCGAGGACGGTGGTGGCGGTGGCGACCTCGACGAAGTCCTCGCGGATGTGGCGCGTCGACACCTTCGCGTTGCGGCGGAGCGTGTCGAGGAGCAGTTCGTCGCTCATGGTCGTGTGGGTGGCTGCTGCGAGCTCGACGATGCGGCGCGCGCCGTCGGCGCTGGTGTGCGTGGCTTCGATGGGCTCGATCACGGTGTACCCCGTTCGTTCGCTGGTGGTGCTGTCGTGCAGGACCCGGTGCTCGGATCCGGGAACGACACTATCGGCGCCCACCCAACAGCTCGCTGAACGCGGACTGAACTGTGCCGTGGAACGGACAAGAGTCAGCTGTGGAGGGTTTGTACCCCGATCGCTTCTGAGGTGGGCCCCGTGGGGCTCGAACCCACGACCCTCGGATTAAAAGTCCGGTGCTCTACCAACTGAGCTAGAGGCCCTCACCCGCAAGGCTAGCGGGTGAGGGCCTCCGGTCGAGAAACGAGCGCGTCAGCTCCGGCGTCCGGTCAGGGTCCGCAGCAGCCACATGACGAGCGCGATGACGAGCAGCACGATGCCGACCCACAGCAGGAACTTCAGGCTGGCGGCGAAGCCACCGACGAACAGCAGGATGACCGCGATGACGGCCAGGATGATGAGCAGGGCGTTCATGAGGGTCCTCTCCTTCACGTCCGGGAGGGGTGCCTCCCTGCCGGACAACCGTACGCGCGAGCGGCCCGTTGCGTTCTCGGCGAACGGGGGACGTGCTGCGTCGGTGGCCGCGCCTACACTGTCGCGGTGCCTCGCGATCACCACCGTCCCGTCCACTTCACCGATGCCGAGTTCGCCGCGATCCAGGGCGGGGAGGACCCGGCGGTGGTGAACCGCGTCGCGCACGAGACCGCGAACGCCCTGCTGCACCGCGTGCGCCAAGATCCGGACCCGGCGGTCGTGGAGCGCCTCGTGACCTACACGGACGTGCACGGCATCGACGCGATCGCCGAGCTCTGGGCGCGGGTGGGGGCGCACACGCTGCCGGGGGCGCTCTGGCGGATCTACCTCGTCCGGACGGTCATCCGTCAGGCGCCGGAGGAGATCGCGTACCTCTTCGCCCGTGGCACGGAACGGATCGGCACGATCGACCAGGCGGTCGCCGGCGCCGAGCAGCCGACGGGGCCCGCGGAGATCCTGACCCTCGCGGACCGCATCCTGCACGGCCTGTACACCGGCGACCTCGCGGTGGCGCTCGACCGCGGCGCTGCGTTCTGCCGGCTCACGGCGGCCGGTGCGACGGCGGTGGCGGACGAGTCCGACCTCACCGCTGCGGACCGCGCGAGCGAGCTGACGACCCGGGCGCTCCGGCTCACCGAGCTCGCGGCCGACCTGACGGAGGCGGCGGCGCTCTGGCGCCGCGACAGCCTCGACTGACGGTCGACCCGCCGGGCGGGAGCCAGCCGACCGAGGCGACCCGCGCCTCCAGGCCGACCAGAGCCAGTGGAGAGGATGAAGCCGAGCCGCAGAAGCGCCTCTCGGCGCGAGGCCGCTCGAAGCGGCGATATTTGGAGCCCGGGGCTTGCTGCGGCCCGGCGACGACCACTCTACGAAACGACCCCTGGACGCGTCGAATCCGTTCTCGCAGGGAGGACACGGATCCGTCCGGGCGCGCCCGCGGAGGTGCCCGAGCAGTCCTCCAATCCGACCGGACGAGGGCACCGAATCATCACCGTGGCGAGGCCCTGACCTCACCACGGCGAGGGGTCCCGTGCGACCCGGTCCGACACCAGTCGGTCAATTCCCTGCGGGTCACGCGGGCCCCTCGCTCAGAACGAGCACCACCACACCCGAAGAGCTGCGTGAGTCCTGGACACCCGCAGCACCCCACGCACAGAGAGGGGGGAAACCTGCGATGCTTGCTCTCGTGGAACGCGACACGAAGCGCTGGGGCTCTGCCGAGCCGGCGCCGCCGTCGCCCGATGAACTCCTCACCAGGGTTGCGAACGGCGACCAGGCGGCCTTCTCCGACCTGTACGACGAACTGTCCGGGCGGGTGCTCGGCCTCGTGACCCGGTTGCTGAAGGACCGTGCGCAGTCCGAAGAGGTCACCCAAGAGGTCTTCCTCGAGGTCTGGCAGCAGGCCGCACGGTTCGACCAGGTGCGGGGCTCCGCGGCGAGCTGGGTGCTCACGATGGCGCACCGCAGAGCGGTCGACCGGATCCGGGCATCGCAGGCCTCGCACGACCGCGACACCCGCATCGGCATCCGCGACTTCGAGGCAGGGTTCGACCAGGTGTCGGAGTCGGTGGAGATCCGCATCGAGCACGAGCGGGTGAGCCGAGCGTTGGCGAAGCTCACCGAGTTCCAGCGCCAGGCGGTGCAGCTCGCGTACTACGGAGGCTTCTCGCACAGCGAGATGGCCGAACAACTGGGTGTCCCGATCGGCACCGTCAAGACCCGTCTCCGTGACGGGATGATCCGACTCCGAGACGAGATGGGGGTGACCTCATGACCGAACGACACGACGACCCGTCCACGCTGACCGGCTCGTACGCCCTCGATGCGCTGTCCGACGACGAGCGCACCCAGGTGGAGGTCGCCCTCGCGTCCTCCCCCGAACTCCGGTCCGAGACCGACTCGCTGCGCGAGACCGCGCTGCAGCTCGCGTACTCGACCGCCCCGATCGAGCCGCCGGCGTCACTCAAGGCGTCGCTCATGGCGCAGATCCAGAACACGCCGCAGGCGGCTCCGCTGGCTCCTGCTGCTTCCGTTCCTGCCGCGTCCGCCGCTGCGGCGTCCGATCCTGCGTCGTCCGACGCCGGCCTGGAGGCGCGACCCGCCTCCGCCCCGTCGCCCGCGTCCGCCTCGGTGTCGGGTCCGGCGGAGACCGCGGCTCGCCGCCGGTGGTTCCAGCGTCCGGCAGCCGCCCTGTCCGCCGCTGCCGCCGTCGCGGTGGTGTTCCTCGGCGTCGGGCTCGGCGTCGGCGGTGTGCTGAACCCGGGCGACGAGTCGCGGCCGGGGACCTCGCAGAGCACCAGCGTCCTCGACGGGATCTACGCGGCGTCCGACTTCCAGCGGAGCTCGACTCCCGTGCAGGGCGGCGGGACGGCCACGGTCGTCTGGTCGCAGGACCTCGGCAAGTCGGCGGTCATCCTCGACGGCGTCGAGGCGGCACCGAAGGGCAAGACCTACGAGCTCTGGTACATCGACTCGAAGGCTGCCGGCGGATCGATCACGTCCGCTGGGCTGATGGACCAGTACGCCGACGGGGTGCACTCCGCGGTGCTGTCCGGCAAGGTCCGGGACGGCGTCACCGTGGGCATCACGGTCGAGCCGGCGGGCGGGTCGAAGCAGCCGACGACGACCCCGATCGCCGCGGTCCCGCTCGACGCGTAGCGGGCTTCCCCCTCCCTCCCTCCCTCCGCGAAACGCGCGCGTCCCGACGAGGCACGTGTCGATCGACACGTGCTTCGTCGTCCCGTGTACGCGCATGCGCTGCCGCGTCGTGACTGCGACGAAGCACTCGTCGATCGACGAGTGCTTCGTCGATCCCTGCACGCGCACGGAGCCGGCCGACCCGTGCCAGGTCCGGCACCGCGGGCCAGGGCGACCACCCGCGGGACCCAGGTGGGTGCGCCGGACGCGACCCGTGCCTCCCGTCCGCCCCTCCTGACCGCAGCGCGGCGTCCAGACCACAGCGCGCCGGCCGACCACGGCGGGACGGCGACCGCGCGACCAGGGCAGCGCCCCGGGCCGCCGACGGCCCCGCCGGACCGAGGTCCGACGGGGCCGAGTGCGCACGACGCGAAAGATGTGCGGCCGCGTCAGCGGATCATCCGAAGCGGCCGGAGACGTAGTCCTCGGTGGCCTGGACGGACGGGTTCGAGAAGATCGTCGCGGTGTCGTCGTACTCGATGAGCTTGCCGGGGTGCCCGGTACCGGCGATGTTGAAGAACGCCGTCTTGTCCGACACCCGCGATGCCTGCTGCATGTTGTGGGTCACGATGACGATCGTGTACTCCTTCTTCAGCTCCTCGATGAGGTCCTCGATGGCGAGGGTCGAGATCGGGTCGAGCGCCGAGCAGGGCTCGTCCATGAGGAGCACGTCGGGCTGCACGGCGATCGCCCGGGCGATGCAGAGTCGCTGCTGCTGCCCGCCCGACAGGCCCATGCCGGGCTTCTCGAGGCGGTCCTTGACCTCGTTCCAGAGGTTCGCGCCCTGCAGGGAGCGCTCGACGATGTCGTCGGCCTCGGACTTCGAGATGCGCTTGTTGTTGAGCTTCACCCCGGCGAGCACGTTGTCCTTGATCGACATCGTGGGGAACGGGTTCGGGCGCTGGAACACCATGCCGACCTGGCGACGGACGAGCACCGGGTCGACGCCCGCGCCGTAGAGGTCGTCGCCGTCGACCTTGACCGAGCCCTCGACCCAGGCGCCGGGGATGACCTCGTGCATGCGGTTCAGGGTGCGGAGGAACGTGGACTTGCCGCAGCCGGACGGGCCGATGAACGCGGTCACGGTGCGGGGTTCGATCGTGATGTCGACACCCTCGACCGCCTTGAACTTCGAGTAGTAGACGTTGAGGCCGTCGACCTCGATGCGCTTGGACACTGTGGACCTTCCGGGGGCTAGCGGGGGAGCTTGGGGGCGAAGAGGCGGGTGATGAAGCGCGCGAGGAGGTTGAGCGCCATCACGATGAGGATGAGGAGCAGCGCGGCCGTCCACGCCCGGTCGACGAACGGCACCGGGTTGGCGCCCTGCTGCGAGTACTGCGTGTACGCGAACACCGGCAGGGTCATCATCGGGTCCTTGAACAGGTCGTAGTTCATCGACGCGGTGAACCCGGCGGTGACGAGCAGCGGTGCGGTCTCGCCGATGACGCGGGCGATCGAGAGCATGACACCGGTCGTGATGCCGGCGAGCGACGTGGGGAGCACGACCTTCACGATCGTCAGCCACTTCGGCACGCCGAGCGCGTACGAGGCCTCGCGGAGCTCCATCGGGACGATCTTCAGGACCTCCTCGGTGGAGCGCACGACGATCGGGATCATCAGCACGCTCAGGGCGATCGAGCCGACCAGGCCGAAGCGGGCACCCGGGCCGAGGAAGAGCGCGAAGAGCGAGTAGGCGAAGAGGCCGGCGACGATCGAGGGGATGCCCGTCATGACGTCCACGAAGAACGTGATGCCCTTCGCGAGCGCGCCCTTGCCGTACTCGACGAGGTAGATCGAGGTGAGCAGGCCGATCGGCACCGAGATGAGCGCCGCGAACAGCGTGATCTCGAGCGTGCCGACGAGGGCGTGGACCGCGCCGCCGCCCTCGGAGATGACGCCGCGCATCGAGTACGAGAAGAACTGCGCGTCGAACCGGGCGAGCCCGTCGGCGAGGACGGTCCAGAGGAGCGACACGAGCGGCAGGACGGCGATCACGAACGCGGTGACGACCAGGGAGGTCACCAGACGGTCGACGGCCTTGCGCCCGCCCTCGACGATGCGGGACACGACGACGATGAGGACGTCGAACAGGACCGTGCCGAGGAACAGCGCCGCGACGACGTTGAAGTCCTTGACCGCGCCGCCGGCGTTGAGCAGGGCGAACACGGCGATCAGGGCGACCCACGAGCCGATGAGGAGCAGCCACGGCACCGACTTGTGCAGCTTGCCGTTGGCGTAGACGTTGCCGGCCATGCCGGACTGACGGAGGGCGAGGGACATCGGGTCGTACCTCTCAGCTCACTCGCTTGCGGACGATGTACCGCGCGAGCATGTTGATGACCAGGGTGATGACGAAGAGGACCAGACCGGACGCGACGAGGGCGTTCAGGGCGGTGCCGGAGGCCTCGGCGAACTGCAGTGCGATGTTCGCGGCGATCGTCGACGGGTTCAGCGACGTGAGCACCTGGAACGTGACGTTGGTCGACACCGAGAGCACGAGCGCGACGGCCATCGTCTCCCCGAGCGCTCGACCGAGGCCGAGCATGATCGCGGAGACGATGCCCGACTTCGCGAACGGGAGCACCGACAGGCGGATCATCTCCCAGCGGGTGGCGCCGAGGGCCAGCGCTGCCTCTTCGTTGAGGGTCGGTGCCTGCAGGAAGATCTCGCGCATCACGGCGGTCATGATCGGGATCGCCATCACCGCGAGGACGATCGAGGCGGTCAGGATCGTGCGGCCGGTGCCCGTGACCTGACCGGAGAACAGCGGGAACCAGCCGAGGTACTCGTTGAGGAACGCGTAGAAGGGCTTCACGAACGGCGCGAGGACGACGATGCCCCACAGGCCGTAGACGACCGACGGCACCGCGGCCAGCAGGTCGATGACGTAGCCGAGCACCGGCGCGAGGCGACGCGGTGCGTAGTGGGAGATGAAGAGCGCGATCCCGAGCGCGAGCGGGACGGAGATCACGAGCGCGATGAGCGCCGACCAGACCGTGCCGAAGACGAGCGGTCCGACGTAGTCCCAGAAGTTCGCCGAGTCGTTCGGCAGGGTGCCGGCCTTGGCGACCAGCGCCGGGGTGCTCTGCCAGACGAGGAACGCCGCGACGAGCACGAGGACGAAGAGGATGAGGCCGCCGGAGATGACCGAGGCGGCGGAGAAGACGCGGTCGCCGACGCGGACGACGGCCTTCGGCTTCGGGATGACGGTGGCCCCTTCGCGGGCCGGTGCGGTCGTCATGCGACTCCTGTCGGAGGTTCACCCGTGGCGGGGAACGGGGAGGTGGGAGGTGGTGCCGTGACGGGCGAGTGCCCGGACGCCGGTCGTGTTGGGTGGGACCGGCGTCCGGGCGCTCAGAGGGCGTTACTTGATGGAGGCGACGGCCTTGGCGGCCTTCTCCGAGAGGTCGCTCGACAGGGCCGCCGACTTGGCCTCCTTCGCGGCGGCGTCCTGCGCGTCCTTCGACACGACGTAGTCGAGGTAGCCCTTCACGAGCTCACCCTTGGCCGAGTCCTTGTACTCCTGGCACGCGATGGCGTAGGAGACGAGGACGAGCGGCCACGCGTTGTCGGCCGTGTCGGTGCGGTTGATGTCGATCGCGAGGTCGTTGTCCGCGCGGCCCTCGACGGTCTTGGAGTCCGCGACGACGGTGGCGGCACCGTCGGCCGAGATCTCGGTGGCCTTGTCGCCGACCATGAGCTTCGCCTTGTCGAGGTCACCGGCGCCGGAGTCGTCGATGTAGGTGATGGCGTTCGAGGCGCTGGCCATCGAGGACGCGACACCCGAGGTCTTCGCGGCGGCGTCACCGACCTGGTACGGGAAGGTCTGGCTCGGCTCCTTGCCCCAGACGTCCTTCGCGTTCGCGTCGAGGTACTCGGAGAAGTTCTCGGTGGTGCCCGAGTCGTCCGAGCGGTGCACGACGGTGATGTTCGCGTCGGGGAGCGAGGCGTCCTTGTTCAGGTCCTTGATCTCCGAGTCGTTCCACTTGGTGATCTTGCCGGAGAAGATGCCCGCGATGGTCTTCGCGTCGAGGGTGAGGTCCTTGACGCCGTCGACCTTGTACGCGATCGCGATCGGGGAGATGTAGACCGGGATGTCGATGGCCTTCGAGTCCGCGGCGCAGTTCGCGAACGTGCCCGAGAGCTCCTCGTCGGAGAGCGCGGCGTCGGAGCCGGCGAAGTCCGCCGCACCCGAGATGAAGTTCTTGCGGCCGGCGCCCGAACCGTCGGGCGAGTAGTTGACCGTGACGCCGGAGGCGACGTTCTGGAACCCGGCGGTCCAGGTGGCCTGTGCGGTCTGCTGCGCGGACGAGCCCGAGCCGGTCAGCGTGCCGGAGAGCTTCGAGTAGTCCGTGCCCGAGCTCGACGAGGCGGAGGCGCCAGCGCCCGCGCCGCCTTCGTTCGAGGCGCAGGAGGACAGCGCGACGGCGCCGACGACCGCGATCGCCGCGACCGTGCCGATTCGCTTGATGTTCACAGGGGTCCCTTCGGGAATGTCAGTGCAGGTGGGACCGCTGCTGGTCCCGCGGGCCGGTGCTGACCCGGGAGCGACTGTAGGGACGACAGATGACCCGGGAGGTGCCCCCGGGTGAACGGCAGGTGAACGAGGCCTTGCCCCGCTCGCGGCACGCGGACACGCACCCGCGGTGGGGTGCAGGATCGGGTCACCGCGCCCAGGCGCGGCGCATGCGTTCGCATGGGCGCCGCCCGGCCGCCGGTGCCGTGTCGGAGCGGCCTCCGGGACCGGCCTGGAGGCACGGATCGCCGCAGCCGCGCCCGCGTCGGTGGCGACGCGGCCGGTCGGTGCGGCTCGGACCGGGGTCCTACGAGGCGATGGTGTTGCGGTGCGTCTCGACGGCGACGAGCTTGCCGTCGGCGATGTGCATCACGGCGAAGTCGCCGACGGACAGCATCGCCGCACGGCGGAGGTCGAAGTGGCGGCTGCCGTCCGCGGTCGCACCGGCGATGCGGGCGATGATGTCCGGGAGCACCGGACCGTGCGAGCACAGGACGGTCGACTTCGCCTTGTCGATCCGCCGCAGCACGACGCCCTTGACGTTCGCGGCGCCGCGGTCGTGGGCGTCCTGGCTGATGTCCGGTGTCGACTGCACGCCGACCTTCGTCCGTGCGGAGAGCGGCTCGACGGTCGCGAGGCACCGTGCCGCCGTGCTCGACACGATCTTCTTCGGGCCGAACGCCGCGACCGGCGCGGCGACGGCCTTCGCCTGCGAGCGGCCGACGGGCAGCAGCGGCCGGGTGGCGTCCGGACCGTCCCAGTCGGAACCGGGGACCGTCTTGGCGTGCCGGAGTGCGATGAGCGCGAACGTCTTGTGCTCACCGGCGGCGGCGCGGTCGGCGAAGCGGTCGAGGATCTCGACGTCCCGGTCGTAGGTGAGCCGGCCGCGGGCGTCGTCGATCGACACCCACTCGACCGAGGCGACTTCGTCGTTGGGGTGGAACCTGCCGGCGCGCTCGAACTCCTTGTTCGACACCCGCGCGGACCAGTAGTGCACGACCTTGTCGCGACCGTTCGGCAGCACGTACTCGGCGGTGCCCAGCGGAGCGCCGAGGTGCACCCGGTAGCCGGTCTCCTCGTCGATCTCGCGGACGGCGGTCGTCGGGACGCTCTCGCCCGGGTCCACCTTGCCCTTCGGGAAGGAGACGTCGTTGTGGTGACCGCGGTGGATCAGCAGCACCAGCGGCCGTCCGTCCTGCTCGCGCCAGACGACGGCTCCTGCCGCGACGACGGGACCGGTGGGACCGCCGCTCACCGAGTCGAGCGCTTCCGGGCCGAGATCTTGCGCATGAGGACATTCTGCACGTCCTGCAGCGGGCGCCCGTCAGCGTCGGTCGAGTGGCGCGTCCACTCGCCGTCGGACTCCAGGTGCCAGGAACTCGTCTCGTCGGCCATCGCGAGGTCGAACATGTCCTGCACCTCGGTCACGTGTGCCGGGTCGGACAGCCGCACGAGGGCCTCGACGCGACGGTCGAGGTTCCGGTGCATCATGTCCGCCGAGCCGATGAAGACCACCGGGTCGCCGTCGTTGTGGAACGCGAACGCCCGCGAGTGCTCGAGGTAGCGCCCGACGACGCTGCGGACGCGGATCGTCTCGCTGACGCCCTCCATCCCCGGCTTGAGCGAGCAGATCCCACGCACCCACACGTCGACCGGCACACCGGCCTGGCTCGCGAGGTAGAGCGCGTCGATGATCTGCTCGTCCACCATCGAGTTCACCTTGATGCGGATGCCCGACGGCTTGCCGGCCCTGGCGTTGTCGGCCTCGGCCTGGATGCGCTTGATGAGCCCCTTGCGGAGGTGCAGCGGGGCGACGAGGAGCCGCTTGAACTTCTTCTCGATCGCGTAGCCGGACAGCTCGTTGAACAGACGGGTGAGGTCCTTGCCCACGGTGTCGTCCGACGTGAACAGGCCCATGTCCTCGTAGATGCGCGAGGTCTTCGGGTTGTAGTTGCCCGTGCCGATGTGGCTGTAGTGCTTGAGCGTCCCGCCCTCCTGCCGGATGACGAGCACGAGCTTCGAGTGCGTCTTCAGCCCGACGAGGCCGTAGACGACGTGGACGCCGGCCTTCTCGAGCTTCCGCGCCCACGTGATGTTGTTCTGTTCGTCGAAGCGCGCCTTGATCTCGACGAGCGCGAGGACCTGCTTGCCCGCTGCGGCCGCGTCGATGAGGGCTTCGACGATGGGGCTGTCGCCCGAGGTGCGGTACAGCGTCTGCTTGATGGCGAGGACGTTCGGGTCCGCCGCGGCCTGCTCGAGGAACGCCTGGACGCTCGTCGCGAAGGACTCGTACGGGTGGTGCACGAGGACGTCCCGTGCCTTGATCGCACCGAAGAGGTCGGGCTTGGTGTTCGGCTCGCCCGGCTGGAACTGCACCGGAGTCGTCGGCACGTGCTTCGGGTAGTGGAGGTCCGGGCGCGCGATCTTCGCGATCTCGAACAGGCCGCCGAGGTCGAGCGGCGACGGCAGGCGGTAGACCTCTTGTTCGGTGATGTCGAGCTCGCGGACGAGCAGGTCGAGGGTCACCGGGTCCATGTCCTCGGTGATCTCGAGCCGGATCGGCGGGCCGAACCGACGGCGGAGGAGCTCGCGCTCGAGGGCCTGGATGAGGTTCTCGGCCTCGTCCTCCTCGATCTCGACGTCCTCGTTGCGGGTGACCCGGAACACGTGGTGCTCGAGCACCTCCATCCCCGGGAAGAGGTCGTCGAGGTGGTTCGCGATGAGGTCTTCGAGCGGGATGTACCGCTGGCGCCCGGACCCGTCGTCGGGCAGTGCGATGAACCGGGAGAAGTTCTGCGGCACCTTGAGGCGCGCGAACTCCTGCCGCTGCGACTTCGGGTTCCGCACCCGCACCGCGAGGTTGAGCGACAGCCCGGAGATGTACGGGAACGGGTGCGCCGGGTCGACCGCGAGCGGCATGAGCACCGGGAAGATCTGCTCGTTGAAGTACTCGCGCATCCGGAGGCGGTCGGCCTCGTCGAGGTCGGACCAGTGCTCGATGTGCAGCCCCGCGGCGTCGAGGTCCGGCTTGAGCGAGTCGATGAACGCGTGCGCGTGGCGGTCCTGCAGCTCGTGCGCCTTGCGGGCGATGTCCCGCAGGACGTCGCTCGGCGCACGGCCGACGTTGGTCGGGACGGCGATCCCGGTGTCGATGCGTCGCTTGAGGCCGGCGACCCGGACCATGAAGAACTCGTCGAGGTTGGACGCGAAGATGGCCAGGAAGTTCGCCCGCTCCAGCAGGGGCTGCGTGCGGTCCTCGCCGAGCTCGAGCACGCGCTGGTTGAACCGGAGCCAGCTGAGCTCACGGTCGAAGTAGCGGTCCGAGGGCAGCGACTCGTGCTCCACCTCGACGACCTCGTCGAAGTCGTCGAGGTCCGGTGCGACGGAGTCGCCGTCGAGCTGCGGTTCGGTGTCCATGCCCACATCCTGCCACCCGCGGCCTCCGCGACGAGGGCCGCACGTAACGGCTGTGGAAACGCCGCGTGAACGGACCCACCGTGCAGGGATCAGGGAGCGGCGTACTGCACGTCGATCGCGTGCTGCGTGAACCCCGACCGGCGGTAGAGCGCGAGCGCCGGTTCGTTGTCGCCCTCGACGTACAGCGCCGCCGCGTCGAGCCCCCGCCCGACCAGACGCCCCCAGCCGGCACGCATGAGCACGCCACCGAGCCCTCGGCCTTGCAGGTCGGGGCGGACGGCCACGGCGTAGAACTCCCCGACGCCGTCCTCGACCTTGATCCAGCACGACGCCGCGAGCCGTCCCTGGTCGTCCCGCAGCAGCAGCAGGTCGTCGCCGGAGAACCACGGGTCGGCTTCCCGCGCGCGGAGGTCCTCGAGCGTCATCCGGCCCTGCTCGGGGTGGTGCGCGAACGCGGCGGCGTTGAGGTCGAGCCAGGCGGTCTCGTCGTCCGGGTCGCCCGAGCGGAACGCCGCGAGCGACCAACCGTCCGGCACCGCGGGCCCGGGAGCCTCCGACGGGATCGGCGCGCGGAGCTGCAGGAGCGTGCGGACGGTCGTCCAGCCGAACCGCGCCGCGAGTGCCCGCGCCGCCGGATGGTCCCCGTGCGCCCACGCGAGCCGAGGCGCCTCCGCGAGCCGAGGCGCCGACCCGGACCCCGCGGCGGCCCCGCCGCCCAGGGCGAGCGCCTGCGTGACCAGGGCCGTCCCGAGTCCGCGGCCACGGGCCTCCAGGCGGACCGCGACCTCGAGCTCACCGTCGCGCACCACGGCGACCCCCTGCTCGTCGCCGAGCACCGTCGCGCGATCCGCGCGCACGTCGACCAGGGTCTGGTCGGAGAACGGCCGCGGCTCGCCCGCGACCGTGAACGCGTCGAGCGCGACGGTCACTGGCCTGCCAGCCGGTCGGCCTCGTCCTCGTAGACGTTGAAGCGGTAGCCGACGTTCCGGACCGTGCCGATGAGCGACTCGAGGTCGCCGAGCTTCGCGCGGAGTCGTCGGACGTGCACGTCGACCGTGCGGGTGCCGCCGAAGTAGTCGTAGCCCCACACCTCGCTGAGCAGCTGCTCGCGCGTGAACACGCGGGAGGGGTGCGTCGCGAAGAACCGGAGGAGCTCGAACTCCTTGAAGGTGAGGTCGAGTGGCCGACCGCGCACCTTCGCGGAGTAGCTGGCCTCGTCGATGACGACGCCGGAGGCCTGGATCTTCGTGCTCGCCGGCTGCTTCGCGGCGCGCCCGGCCGCGAGCCGGATGCGCGCGTCGACCTCTGCCGGACCGGCCGTCTCCAGCACCACGTCGTCGACGTTCCACTCGCTGTTCACCGCGGTCAGACCGCCCTCGGTGACGACGAGCACGATGGGGGTCGGCGAACCGCTCGTCACGAGGATCTTGCAGAGGGCCTTCGCGCCGACGAGGTCGACGCGGGCATCGACGAAGACGAGGTCGCTCTGGGGTGCGTTGACGAGCTGGGCGGCCTCTGCGGGGACGTGGCGGATCCGGTGGCTCAGGAGACCGAGACTCGGCAGGACGTCGCCGGGCGCGGCAGAGGTGAGTACCAGGAGCTGGGCCACAGGACCTCCAGGGCGTGGGGGACGTCGTGGACACATCCTAGTGATGCTCGGGAAGTGGCCCGCCGTCCGAGCGGACGGTGTGGACGGGTGGACGGGTGGACGGGCGGTCGGCGCTGACGGACGCCCGTCGCCGCGCCTGTCATGATGGGGCGCGTGACCGAGCCCGTGCAGCCCGCCGACCAGCGTCGCCTCAATCTGACGTCCGTGCTCCCCGTGTGGCTGCTCGCGGTCGTCGGTGCCGTCCTCGTGATCACGCTCGCGCAGAAGGACTCCTTCGCGTGGCTGCTGCTCGTCTTCGTGCTCTGCGTCCTCGTGAGCTTCGTGCTCCAGCTCATCACCGCGACGAAGGACGGCCTCGTCGAGCGGATCAGCATCGCGTCGTCCGGGGCCTTCGTCGTCGTCCTCGTCACCGCGGTGGTGCTCCTGGCGCGTTGAGCCGGTCCGCGTAGACTCGCAGCATGGATTCGCTGCTT
The DNA here is from genome assembly GCF_030406605.1 of Curtobacterium sp. 458. NCBI lineage: Bacteria > Bacillati > Actinomycetota > Actinomycetes > Micrococcales > Microbacteriaceae > Curtobacterium > Curtobacterium sp. 458. The sequence goes on from NZ_CP129104.1 coordinate 1,400,340, forward strand.
GCGCTCGAGCTCTTCTACGTGGGCCTCCTCGGCCTGGCGTCGCTCGCGATCGCGTTCGTCTCGGTGACCGTGATCGTGAAGCTGTTCAAGGGTCAGCGTTGATCGAACTGCCCGAGGGTCTCGCGCCCGAACTCGTCCCGCTCTCCTGGCTCGTCGGCGTGTGGGAGGGCACCGGTGTCGTGGAGTACCCGGTCGACCCCGACGGCGAACCGCGGAAGTACGACTTCGGCCAGCGCGTGAGCTTCAGCCACGACGGTCTGCCCTACCTCAACTACTCGTCCACGACGTGGCTGCTCGACGACGCGCACACGCCGCTCGCTGCCGAGATGGGCTACTGGCGACTCGACCGGCCGCACGAGCCCGGTGACCGCGGCCCCGCGATGCTGCTCGGCGACGGACCGACCCCGTTCGGCACGACCCAGAGCGTCGAGACGCTGCGGAACGCGACCGACGGCTTCGACATCGAGGCCGCGATCGTGCACCCCACCGGCGTGAACGAGCTCTACGTCGGTCGGGTCCTCAAGGGCCGGATCGACCTCGCGACCGACGCCGTCATGCGCTCCCCGAACGCGAAGGACTACTCGGCGGCCACGCGCCTCTACGGTCTGGTCGAGGGCAAGCTCTTCTGGGCGTGGGACATCGCGGCGCTCGGGCAGGAGCTCACCTCGCACGCCTCGGGGCAGCTCGCGAAGGTCGACTGATGACGACACCGTTCGCGTCGCGGCCGGGCTTCGTCGCGGGCGACCGAGGGGTGGCCGTGCACTACGGCAACCCGCTCGGCGAGCAGCGGCTGCTCGAGCGCGGCCGAGCGGTCGTCGAGCTCGGGCTCGGCGTCGTCACGGTCACCGGTCCCGACCGGCTGTCCTGGCTCAACTCGATCACCTCGCAGCTCCTGACCGGCCTCCGGCCCGGCGTCTCCACCGAGACCCTCGTGCTCGACGCCTCGGGTCGCGTGGAGCACGCCGCCCGTGTCGTCGACGACGGCGAGACGGCCTGGCTGCTCACCGAGGCCGACGACGCAGCACCCCTCGCCGGGTGGCTCGACTCGATGCGCTTCATGCTGCGTGTCGAGGTCACCGACCGGTCGGCGGACTTCGTCACGCTCGGCCGGTTCGCCGGGGCCGTCGGCCCCGCGGACGCCGCGGTCGAGTGGGTCGACCCGTGGTCCGAGATCTCGCCGGGTGGGTGGGGCTACGCCGCCCTGGAGGCACACCCCGCCTCCGACTGGACCCTCCGGATCGCCGTGGTCGCCCCCGGTACCGCGGCCGCGATCGCCGCGTCCGACGTCGCCGCCGCTGGACTCCTCGCCTACGAGGCCCTGCGGATCGCCGCCTGGCGTCCGTCGCTGTCGGACGTCGACGAGCGGACGATCCCGCACGAGCTCGACTGGCTCCGCTCCGCCGTGCACCTGTCGAAGGGCTGCTACCGCGGACAGGAGACGGTCGCCAAGGTCCACAACCTCGGGCACCCGCCGCGTCGTGCGGTCCTGCTCCACCTCGACGGCTCGGACGCCGTGCTGCCGGCACCCGGGACGCCCGTGCTGCTCGACGAGAAGGAGGTCGGGCGGCTCTCGGCCTCGGCGGTGCACCACGAGCTCGGGCCGATCGGGCTCGCGGTCGTCAAGCGCTCCCTCGACCCCGACGCGACGCTGACGCTGCGCGCCGACGACGTGGTCGTGACCGCGGCGCAGCAGGTGATCGTGCCCCCGGGCGCCGGAGCGACGGCGAACGTGCCGCGGCTGCCCCGCCTCGGAGCGGTCCGCCGCTCGTAGCCCCGCGGTTCCCGTCCCCGTCCTGCTCCACGAAACGCGCGCGTTCCGACGTCGCACCTGTCGATCACGGCGTGCAGTGCCGGAACGCGCGCGTTTCGCCGACCCCTCAGGCGTCGGCCGGGGCGACGGACGCCCACGGGACGGTGAGCTCGCCGAGGCGCCAGCGCGAGACCCCGTGCAGCACCGGCCAGCCGCGGTCCCGCATGCCGCCGACGGCCGCGAGCCACCGCTGCCGAGGGCCGTACGTGCCGAGCGGCGCCGCGACCGCCCACGCCAGGTCGAGGTCGCGCAGGAAGCCGTGGACGCGCTCGCCGGGCACGTTCCGGTGGATGAGGGCCTTCGGCAGCCGCTCGGCCACGACGCTCGGCACGTCGAGTCCGGCGAGCCGCAGCGACACGGTGAAGGTCCGCGGAGCGACGTCGTCGAGCGTCACCCACGACGCCACCCGGCCGACCTCGTTGCAGGTGCCCTCGACGAGCGCGCCACCCGGCTGCAGACGGTCCTGCATGATCCGCCACGAGTCGACGACGGCGGACTCGTCGTACTGCCGCAGGACGTTGAACGCCCGGATCACCGCGGGGCGCCGGCCACCGGGCGTCGGGGTCTCGAACCCGCCGAGCCGGAACGTGACCCCGTCGCGGGTGCCGGCGTTCGCGAGCGCCACCCGGTCCGGCTCGATCTCGATGCCGGTGACCTCGACGTCCGGCCGGACACGGGCGAGCCGGTCGCGCATCTCGAGCGTCGTCGTCGGTCGGGCGCCGTAGCCGACGTCGGCCACGAGCGGGTCGGACGTCCGGCGGAGGACCGGGAGCGCGGCGATCCACCGGTCGACGCGGCGGAGCCGGTTGTACCCGGTCGTCCCGCGCGTCACGTTCCCGATGGGCATGGACCCCAGGCTACCGAGGCGCACCCGCTCGGTAGACTCGGGGCATGACCTCCACGCTCGTCCTGCTCCGTCACGGCAACAGTGACTGGAACCAGAAGAACCTGTTCACCGGTTGGGTCGACGTCCGACTCAGCGAGCTGGGCGAGAAGGAGGCGAAGCGCGCCGGCGAGCTCATCGCCGAGTCGGGCATCGTCCCCGACGTCCTGTACACCTCGCTGCTCACCCGCGCGATCCAGACGGCGGACATCGCCCTGCTCGAGGCCGACCTCGCCTGGCTCCCGGTGAAGCGCGACTGGCGCCTCAACGAGCGCCACTACGGCGACCTGCAGGGCAAGGACAAGGCCCAGACGCTCGAGGAGTACGGCGAGCAGCAGTTCATGGAGTGGCGCCGCTCGTTCGACGTCCCACCGCCCCCCATCGCCGACGACGCCGAGTGGTCGCAGGCCGGTGACCGCCGCTACGCCGGCCTCGGCGACCAGCTGCCGAAGACCGAGTCGCTCAAGCTCGTGATCGACCGGCTGCTGCCGTACTGGGAGTCCGACATCACGAAGGACCTCGGCGAGGGCAAGACGGTGCTCGTCACCGCGCACGGCAACTCGCTGCGGGCGCTCGTGAAGCACCTCGACGGCATCTCCGACGACGACATCGCGGGCCTCAACATCCCGACGGGCATCCCGCTCGTGTACGAGCTCGACGACGACTTCCGTCCGACGAAGCCCTCGTACTACCTCGACCCCGAGGCCGCCGCTGCCGGTGCCGCCGCCGTCGCCGCCCAGGGCGCCAAGAAGTAGCACCCAGCACGACGACGAACGCCCCGCCGGACCCGGGCGGGGCGTTCGTGCGTCAGACGAAGTGCGACGCGATCTCCTGCACGAGGGCACCGACGTCGTAGGGCTCCGCGGTGTCGACCCGCACGACCGGCACGCCGGGCAGCCCGATCGGGCCGGCCGTCGCCTCGTGCTCGTCCCAGAACGCGAGCACCGCGGCGAGGTCCCCGTGCACGTCGTGCCGCACCGGGAGGGTGCCCGGCTCGTAGCGTTCGCGCAGCCGCTCGTCGGCGGTGGCCCGGTCGACGTCGCACCACACCTCGACGACGCGCGGCGACCCGGCGGAGGCGAGTCCGGCCTCCAGGAGGTCGCGATCACGTGACGGGAGCCAGACGGCGTCGAGGACGACCCCGTTCTCGACGGCCCGTGCCATGGACCACATGGTGTCCATGGCGATCCCGCCGAGGTCGCGGGAGGCGATCATCGGACCGGCGAGGTCCGCCAGGGGTTCCTTGATGCGGTCCTTCGACAGGAAGGGGCAGCCGAGCACCTCGGCGAGGGCGGCGCCCACCGTGCTCTTGCCCGAACCGGGCATGCCGTTGACGACGATCGCGACCTGAGCCATGCCACGATCCTCCCGTCAGAGCCGGGAGACCGCAAAACCGCCCGTCAGGCGGGCGAGGTCGTCACCGACGCTGCGCCGGCCCAGTCGCCGGTCGCCAGGTACTCGACCTTCTTCGCGATCGACACCGCGTGGTCGGCGAAGCGCTCGTGGTACCGCGAGGCCAGGGTCGCGTCGACGGTGTCGATCGGGTTGCCCTTCCAGGTCTCGCCGAGCACGAAGTCGAAGACGCTTGCGTGCAGCTCGTCGACCTGGTCGTCCTCGTCGCGGATCTCGGCGGAGAGCGCGATGTCCTCGGTGGCGAGCAGCCGGGTGAGTTTCTGCGCCATCGCGACGTCGTGCGCGCCCATCTTCTTGAAGGTGCCGCGGAGGCCCTTCGGCACGACCTTCTCGGGGAAGCGCTGCCGCGCGAGCTGCGCGATGTGCTCGGCCATGTCGCCCATGCGCTCGAGCGAGGAGCTGACCCGGAGCGCGGTGACGACGACGCGGAGGTCGCGGGCCACGGGCGCCTGGCGGGCGAGGATGTCGATCGCGACCTCGTCGAGGCTGTTCGCGGCCTCGTCGATCTTGGCGTCGTCGGCGATGACCTCCTCGGCCAGCGCGACGTCGGACTCGCTGAAGGCCTGGGTGGCCCGGGTGATGGCGGACTCGACGAGCCCGGCGATCTCGGTCAGTCGCTCCTGGACGTCCTGGAGTTCCTGCTGGAACACTTCGCGCATGGGGGATGTGCCTCTCGTTGCGGTACCGGACGAGTGTCGTCATCCCAGGTGAACGGACGGTGACGCGCGGTTGAACGTCTGACCGAACGGGGCCGGAACCGTGCGGAACCGGGGTGAACGGCGTCCGAACCGGGCATGACCATCCCTACACTGACGGCATGGACAACGCGTGGCTCGTGCCACTGTCGATGCTCCTCGGCGGGGTCTTCGGCGCGGGCGTCGTGGTGCTGATCATCACCGCCGAGCGCACGGCCCGTGCAGCCGACGTCGCGGAACGGACGCTGCCGGACGGCGTCGCCGCGGTGATCGCCACGATGCACAACCCCGCCGTGGTCGTCGACCCCTCGAACACCGTCGTGGCGGCCTCGCCGCAGGCGCTCACGGTCGGGTTGGTCGTGCGCCGACGGCTCGTGCACAAGGAACTCCGGGACCTCGTGGACCGGGTGCGCGCGAGCGGGGAGATGGGCTCCGAGGACATGGAGCTGCCCCGCGGTCGGCACGGTGAGCTGATCGGCTACCTGAGCTTCCGGGCGGCGCAGCTCGGCAACCGGTACGTGCTCGTCACCGCCGACGACCTCACCGAGAGCCGGCGCATCGACGAGGTCCGGCGGGACTTCGTCGCCAACATCTCGCACGAGCTGAAGACCCCGATCGGCGCCATCGGCCTGCTGTCCGAGACCCTCGTGGCCGCCGCGGACGAACCGGAGCACGTGCGGAAGTTCGCCGCGCAGCTCGTCACCGAGTCCGAGCGGCTCGGCGCGCTCACGAAGGACATCATCGAGCTGTCCCGCCTGCAGTCGGTCGACGCGCTGGAGTCCAGCGAGGAGACGTCGATCGACCGCATCGTGCAGGCGGCCGTCGACGCCAACGAGGTCGTGGCCCGCGCCCGGGACATCGACATCGTCCGCGCGAAGAAGACGAAGCTCCGCGTGATGGGCGACCCCGGACTCCTGCAGGTGGCGGTGTCGAACCTCATCGCCAACGCCGTCAAGTACTCGCCGGACCACACCCGCGTCGGCGTCGGTGTCCGGAGCACGAAGGGCTTCGTCGAGATCGCCGTCACCGACCAGGGCGTCGGCATCCCCGAGGCCGACCTCGACCGCGTGTTCGAACGGTTCTACCGCGTCGACCCCGCGCGGTCGCGGGCCACCGGCGGCACCGGGCTCGGTCTCGCCATCGTCAAGCACGTCGTCGGCAACCACGGCGGCGACGTGCGCGTCTGGTCGCAGCCCGGCAAGGGCTCGACCTTCACCATCCGCCTGCCCGAGGCGGACACCGACCTGACCACCGCACTCGAAGAGCAACTGGAAGAGCAGCCATCGTGACCAAGATCCTCATCGTCGACGACGAGCCGGCCCTGAGCGAGCCCCTGGAGTTCCTGCTGCAGCGCGAGGGGTACGAGACCTCCGTCGCCGCCGACGGCGTGACCGCGCTGTCGAAGTTCGACGCCGAGAACCCCGACCTCGTGCTGCTCGACCTCATGCTGCCGGGGCTCTCCGGCACCGAGGTCTGCCGACAGATCCGCACCCGCTCGAACGCACCCATCATCATGCTGACGGCGAAGGACTCCGAGGTGGACATCGTCGTCGGGCTCGAGCTGGGCGCCGACGACTACGTGACCAAGCCGTACTCGACGAGGGAGCTCCTCGCCCGCATCCGCGCCGTCCTCCGTCGTCGGACCGAGGACGACCCGGGGGACTCGGGCATCCTGCAGGTCGGCGGCATCCGCATGGACGTCGAGCGTCACACGGTGTCCGTCGACGGCTCGGAGACGCCGATGCCGCTCAAGGAGTTCGAGCTCCTCGAGCTGCTGCTCCGCAACGCCGGTCGGGTGCTCACGCGCGGCCAGCTCATCGACCGCGTGTGGGGCTCGGACTACTTCGGGGACACGAAAACGCTCGACGTGCACATCAAGCGCCTCCGGTCGAAGATCGAGCGGGTGCCGAGCGCGCCGGAGCTCCTCGTGACGGTCCGCGGTCTCGGCTACCGCATCGAGGCGTAGCGCGCCGCGTCACGCGGAGGGCGCGCGTCCGCCCCGCGGCCGGGTCGCAACGCACTGGAGGCGCGGGGCCGGTCTCGGGGACCGGCTCCGCGCCTCCAGGCGGTCGCGCTGTGTGACGGGCGCTGGGCGCTACGGGTTGATCGGGGCCTCGGTGGTCGCGTCACCCGACGGCTCGTCGGTGCTGCCCGAGGTCGCTGCGTCGGAGGGCTCCGACGTCTCGCTCGGCGCCGAGGTGGGCGCGAGGGTCGCGTACTCCTCCTGCGCGGTGGTCAGGACAGGCACGTTCACCGAGACACCCTCGGCACCGGAGTAGGAGAAGTAGACCTTGACGAGCGAACCGGGCTTCGCGTCGGCCTGGTCGAACACGACGTCGGTGCCGGGCGCCGGGGTCGAGCCCTGCGTCCCCTCGCCGTTGGACTCGGTGCCCTTGGTCGGGGTGGGCGTCGCGGCCGAGCCGGACGCCGCGAGGTCGACCCGGGAGTTCTTCGGGACGTCGATCATCTCGGTGTCGCCGCCGACCTCGATCGAGAGCGTGGCGTCGTCGGAGTCGGAGTTGTTCACGAACGTGCCGATGAAGCGGGCGCTCTCGCCGTCGTCCGAGATGAGCAGGGCGTTCCGGATGTCGATCGAACCCGTCTTGGCGTTCACGCCGTCGGTGACCTGCTGGATCTCGGCAGTGCCGACCGGCGAGACGAACTCGCACCCGGTGGCGCCGAGCGCGATGGTTGCCGCAACGGCGACGGACACGAGTACCCGAGCTCGCAAGAGATTCCTCCGGAAGATCACGTTTGGGGACCGGACGGTCCGACCCCATCCTAGCGATCACCTGGGAGGGCGAGTGCCCAGGGCACCCTTACCCGAACACCCCTTGTGGTAAACTGGGTGTCTCGGAACGGAGCCTGATACATGCAATTCGAGGTCGGCGAGACCGTGGTCTACCCCCATCACGGGGCGGCAACCATCTCTGAAGTGAAGACGCGCGTCATCAAGGGCGAGGAAAAGGTCTACCTGAAGCTGCGTGTGACGCAGGGTGACCTGACGATCGAGGTCCCGGCGGACAACGTCGACCTGGTCGGCGTGCGCGACGTGATCGGCAAGGAAGGGCTCGACAAGGTGTTCGAGGTCCTCCGGGCACCGTTCACCGAGGAACCCACCAACTGGTCCCGCCGGTACAAGGCGAACCTCGAGAAGCTCGCCTCAGGCGACGTCATCAAGGTCTCCGAGGTCGTCCGCGACCTCTGGCGCCGCGACCAGGACCGCGGGCTCTCCGCGGGCGAGAAGCGCATGCTCGCGAAGGCCCGGCAGATCCTGATCTCCGAGCTCGCGCTGGCCGAGAAGACCGACGAGGACAAGGCATCGACCGTCCTCGACGAGGTCCTCGCCTCCTAGCGCGTCCGAAGCACTGGACACCACTGCGACCGCTCTGCTCCCCTCCGGGGTGAGCAGGGCGGTCGTCGTCGTCGCGGCAGGGTCCGGCACGCGGCTCGGCATCGGCACCGCCAAGGCCTTCGTCCCCGTCGCCGGGCAGGTGATGCTGACGCGGGCGCTCGAGCCGCTGTTCACCCTCGCGTCCCCGACGCTCGTCGTCGTGGTCGCCCCGGCGGCGCTCCTCGACGAGTGTCGTGCGTTGGTCGCCTCGGTCGCGGGCACGGCGGTGGCGTACACCGCGGTCGTCCCCGGGGGGTCCGATCGCCACGCGTCGGTCCAGGCCGGTCTGGCAGCGCTGCCCGACTCGGTCGACGTCGTGCTCGTGCACGACGCCGCGCGGTGCCTGACCCCGGCCACGCAGTTCGAGCGGGTCTTCGACGCGGTGACGACGACGGGCGACGGGGTCGTCCCGGCCCTGCCGGTCGTGGACACCGTGAAGCGCGTGGACGGCGACGTCGTGCTCGAGACCGTCGACCGGTCGGCGCTCGTGGGGGTCCAGACGCCGCAGGGCTTCCCGCTCGCGGCACTCCGCCAGGCCTACGCGGTGTCCGAGCGCTCCGAGACCGACGACGCGGGCGTCTTCCAGGCAGCCGGACGCACGGTCCGGTTCGTCCCGGGTGATGCCGACGCCTTCAAGATCACCACGGCGTGGGACCTCGGTCGCGCCGAGTCGGTCGTCCGGGCACGTGCGGGTGCCGAGCAGGCGGGCGTCCGGATCGGCCTCGGGGTCGACGTGCACGCGTTCGACGCGGCCGCGCCGTGCCGGGTCGGGTTGCTCGACTTCCCGGGGGAACCGGGCCTCTCCGGACACAGCGACGGCGACGCGGTCGCGCACGCGGTGTGCGACGCGCTGCTCTCGGCCGGCGGCCTCGGGGACATCGGCGGACGCTTCGGCACGTCCGATCCGCGGTACGCCGGAGCCACCGGGGACGTCTTCGTGCGGGGTGCGGTCGAGCTCCTCGCGTCCGTGGGGTTGGCACCGTCGGCGATCACGGTCCAGGTGATCGGCAACCGACCGCGGATCGGTCCCAGGCGTGCGGAGATGCAGGACGCGCTCGCGGCCGTCGTGGGTGCCCCCGTCGCGGTGTCCGGCACGACCACGGACGGTCTCGGCTTCACCGGTCGGGGCGAGGGGCTCGCGGCGATCGCGACCGCCGTCGTCCGGCAGGCCTGACGGACCGCGACAGACCGGCGTCCTAGGCTTGGGGCGTGACCGTTCGCCTCCACGACTCCCGCGCCGCCGCCGTCGTCGACCTCGTGCCCCTGGTCGACGGACACGTGAGCGTCTACGTCTGTGGCCCCACGGTGCAGTCGTCGCCGCACATCGGGCACCTCCGCTCCGCGCTCGTCTACGACATCTGGCGTCGGTGGCTCACGTACCGCGGCTACCGGGTGACGCTCGTCCGGAACGTCACGGACATCGACGACAAGGTGCTCGACCTCGCGGCCGGCACCGACGAGGAGTGGTTCGCCCGCGCCTACCGCGTCGAGCTCGAGTTCACCGCGGCGTACCGTGCGCTCGGCATCCTCCCGCCGACGTACGAGCCGCGGGCGACGGCGAGCGTGCCGCAGATGCACGAGATCATCGAGCGACTCATCGAGCGCGGGCACGCGTACGCCGCGCAGGACGGCTCGGGCGACGTCTACTTCGACACCGGCAGCTGGGCGTCGTACGGCGCGCTCACCCGGCAGCGTCGCGAGGACATGGTCGACGCCGCCGACGCCGATCCCCGTGGCAAGCGCGACCCCCGGGACTTCGCGCTCTGGAAGGGCCGGAAGGACGGCGAGCCCGACACCGCGGTGTGGGACAGCCCCTGGGGTCCCGGCCGTCCGGGCTGGCACATCGAGTGCTCGGCGATGAGCCGGCGGTACCTCGGCCCGGCGTTCGACATCCACGGCGGCGGACTCGACCTCCGCTTCCCGCACCACGAGAACGAGCTCGCGCAGTCGACGGCCGCGGGGGACCCGTTCGCGACGTACTGGCTGCACAACGGTCTCGTGACCGTCGAGGGCCAGAAGATGTCGAAGTCGCTCGGCAACTCGATCTTCGCCGCCGACTTCCTCGCCGCCGCGCGTCCCGAGGTCGTCCGCTACTTCCTCGGCGCCGCGCACTACCGCTCGTCGATCGACCACCACGACGGCTCGCTCGCCGAGGCCGAGGCCGCGTACGACCGCATCGCCGGCTTCCTGTCCCGCGCTGCTCCGCGCCTCGAGGGCGTGCAGCTCCACGACGCTCCGGGCGTGCCGGACGCCTTCGCCGAGGCGATGGACGACGACCTCTCGGTGCCGCAGGCCCTCGGGGTGCTGCACGAGACGGTCCGTGCCGGGAACGCCGCTCTCGACGCCGACGATGCGGACGCGCTCGGTCTCGCGTACCATCAGGTGGCCGCGATGGTGGAGGTGCTCGGCATCGACCCGCGAGCGGCCCACTGGTCGAGCGGCGGTCAGGACACCTCGGCCGCCCCGCTCGCAGCCCTCGTCGAACGCCTCGTGCAGGAGCGTGCCGACGCCCGGGCCGCACGGGACTTCGCGACGGCCGACCGCGTGCGTGACGACCTCGCCGCCGCGGGCATCACCATCGAGGACACCGCAGCGGGTACACGCTGGAGCATCGCCTGACCACGGCCGTGCCGAACAGGAGCTGAGCATGAAGAACGTTTCCGGGAGCAAGAAGGGCCGTCCGGGCGCCGTCCGGTCGGGCCGCAAGGGCAACAAGCAGGTCGGCTCCGGCGGCCAGGGCGCACAGGCGCTCGAGGGACGCAAGCCGACGCCGAAGGCCGAGGACCGCCCGTACCACCCCGCCGGCAAGCGGAAGGCGGCGAAGGAGCGGCTCGACGCCGCCCGTGGTCGTCACGGTGCCTCGAGCGCTCCGCAGCAGCGGTCCGGGCGTCCGCCGCAGCGCAAGAGCGACGACTCCGAGCTCGTCACCGGTCGGAACTCCGTGCTCGAGGCCCTGCGCACCAAGACGCCCTCGACCACGCTCTACGTCGCGTCCCGCATCGAGGTCGACGACCGCGTCAAGGAGATCCTTGCGCTCGCCAACCACCGCGGTGTGCCGATCATCGAACTGATGCGCCCCGAGCTCGACCGCATCACCGGGCACGACAGCGTCCACCAGGGCGTCGCGCTCAAGGTCCCCGCGTACGAGTACGCCGTGTCCGAGGACATCGTCGAGCGGGCGTTCGCCAAGGACGAGGTCCCGCTCATGGTCGCGCTCGACGGCATCACCGACCCGCGCAACCTCGGGGCGATCATCCGGTCGACCGCGGCCTTCGGCGGGCACGGCGTCATCGTGCCGCAGCGTCGCTCGGTGGGTGTGACCGCGTCGGCGTGGAAGACCTCCGCTGGTGCCGCCGCCCGCACCCCGGTCGCGATGGCGCCGAACCTGACGCAGACCCTCAAGTCGCTCAAGTCGATGGGGCTGTTCGTCCTCGGGCTCGACGGCGACGGTGACGTGGAGCTCGACGGCCTCGAGCTCGCCGACCGCCCGATCGTGATCGTCGTCGGCTCGGAGGGCAAGGGCCTGTCGCGCCTCGTCACCGAGACCTGCGACGCCATCGTGTCGATCCCGATCTCGTCGGCGACGGAGTCGCTCAACGCGGGCATCGCGGCGAGCGTCACCCTGTGGGAGGTCGCCCGGCGCCGTCGCGCCGCGTAGCCGAGCGCGCGCTCTCCGCGAGCAGGGATGGTCGCCTCCCCGACGGGGAGGCGACCATTGCTGCTCCTGGCGCGGGAAGAGGCCGGTCTGAAGGGTCAGGACACGTCAGCTGGTGGGCGTCGTGTGGTCACGAGTCGTCGGTACGCGACACCGTCGGCGACGGTCTGTGACCAGTCGGTGCCCACCCGGCGGGGTGTCGTGACCGAGCGGAGAACGCGTCAGACGCCCGCGCGCCAGTCCTCGACGTCCTCGTCGACGTCAGCGTCCTCGTCCCCGACCACCGGGATCGGCAGCGTCATCGAGGACGTCGGCGGGTTGATGAGGAGCCGCTCGTCCCGCCGGTGCCGGAGCACGTCGTTGATGTACGCGGTCGTGGCCTCGGGCAGCGAGACCGCACGCTCCTCGGCCTGCGACATGAACCAGCGGTGCTCGAGCAGCTCGTGGAACACCTCGGCCGGCTCGAGGCGTCCGCGGAGGTCGCGCGGGATCGACCGGACGACGGGCTCGAAGACCCGCGACACCCACTCGTGCGCGACCATCTCCTCGTCGAGGGCCTCTCGGCCGTTCCGCGCGCGGTAGGCGTCGAGGTCGTTGAGGAGCCGTCGGGCCTGGTTCTCGCCCGCGTCGAGCCCGGTCAGGCGCAGCAGTCGGCGCTGGTGGTGTCCGGCGTCCACGACCTTCGGCTGGATCCGCACCTGCGAGCCGCCCTCGGTCGTGTGGATCGAGAGCTCCTCGATGTCGAAGCCGAGCGCGTTCAGCCGCTCGACCCGGTCGTTGATGCGCCACCGCTCCTTGATGTCGAACTGCTCGGTGCCCGTGAGTTCCTTCCAGAGGATGCGGTACTGGGCGACGATCCGGTTCGACACGTCGACGGGGTCGGCGTTCTCGTCGAGGCGCCCACCGGCCTCGAGGTCGAGCAGCTCACCGGCGATGTTCACCCGGGCGACCTCGAGGTCGTTCTCGCGCTGCCCGTTCGAGAGCCCGCCGGGGTAGAGCTTCCCGGTCTCGGCGTCGACGAGGTAGGCGGCGAAGGCCCCCGCGTCGCGACGGAAGAGGGTGTTCGAGAGCGACACGTCGCCCCAGTAGAAGCCGATGACGTGCAGTCGGACGAGCAGCAGGGCGAGGGCGTCGACGAGGCGGGTCGCGGTCTCGGGGCGGAGGGTCTGCGAGTAGAGCGCGCGGTACGGGAGCGAGAAGCGCAGGTGCCGGGTGACGAGGACGGGGTGCAACGGCTCACCGTCGGCGTTGACGCGGTTCGTGATGACCGCGACCGGGTCCACGCACGGCACGTCCATGCGCTGCAGGGTCCGGAGCATCTCGTACTCGGCGCGCGCCACCTCTTCGCCGGTCTCCTTCACCGCGGCGACGTACCCGCTCAGGTGCACGAAGCGCACGAGGTGCCGCGAGATGCCCTTCGGCAGCGCGACGATCACGTCGTCCGGCCAGTCCTCGAGCGGCTGGTCCCACGGCAGGTCGAGCAGGCCGGGGTCGACGGTGGCTGCGGTGATGGACAGGGAGTCGGGCACGGTTGGCTCCTGGTGGTGCGGTGGCCGGTGTCGTCCCGGCAGTCTGACAGACAGGAGGCGCGGTGCCAGCTGGCACCGCGCCTCCTGTTCGGCTGTTCCAGCGTTACGCGCTGACGACGGCCTTGTCGTCGAGACGGTCGCCCGACTCGGTGTCGAAGGCGTGCACGTGACCCTGCTTCGGCGAGATCACGATCGTGTCACCGATCGACGGGTGCGAACGGCCGTCGACGCGGGCGACGATGTCGGTGCGCTGGCCGTTCACGTCGGCGTGACCGTAGAGGTAGCCGTCGGCGCCGAGCTCCTCGACGACGTCCACCGTGACCGGCAGGCCCTCGCCCGAGGTCGACACGATGACGTCCTCGGGGCGGATGCCGACCGTGATGTTGCCGGAGCGGGCGTTCGACAGGGTGTCGCGGTCGATGGCGTGGTTCAGCGTGCCGAACTTGATGCCACCCTCGACGACGTCGGCCGGGAGGAGGTTCATGGCCGGCGAGCCGATGAAGCCGGCGACGAACACGTTGTTCGGCTTCTCGTACAGGTCACGCGGGGAGCCGACCTGCTGGAGGATGCCGTCCTTGAGCACCGCGATGCGGTCGCCCATGGTGAGGGCCTCGGTCTGGTCGTGCGTGACGTAGACCGTGGTGACACCGAGGCGGCGCTGGAGCGAGGCGATCTGGGTGCGGGTCTGGACGCGGAGCTTGGCGTCGAGGTTCGACAGCGGCTCGTCCATGAGGAACACCTGCGGCTGACGGACGATCGCGCGGCCCATCGCGACGCGCTGACGCTGACCACCCGAGAGGGCCTTCGGCTTGCGGCCGAGGTACTGCTCGAGGTCGAGGAGCTTCGCGGCCTCCTGCACGCGCTGCGCACGCTCTTCCTTGCCGACGCCGGCGATCTTGAGCGCGAAGCCCATGTTCTCGGCGACGGTCATGTGCGGGTACAGCGCGTAGTTCTGGAACACCATCGCGATGTCGCGGTCCTTCGGCGGGACGTCGGTGACGTCGCGCTCGCCGATGCGGATCGCACCGGAATTGACCTCTTCGAGACCCGCGAGCATGCGGAGCGAGGTCGACTTGCCGCAGCCCGAGGGGCCGACGAGGACGAGGAACTCGCCGTCGGCGACGTCCAGGTCGAGGGAGTCGACCGCGGGGCGGGTGCCTCCGGGGTAGAGACGGGTTGCCTTGTCGTAGGTGACGGACGCCATGAGCGTTCGATCCTTCCTTCACCGGCAGGTACGTGCCGGACGATCCGTAGTGAAGCGGTTGCCCGTGGGGGCCCCGGATGGTCGCCGTCGACCATCGATGCTCATACAACACGACTTCCCCGAGGAGCGCCAGTGCCTCTCGGCTGGTTGGGTGGTTCCCAGAGCGGCCCACTACAATCGCCGGGTCCGTCCGCCGAGTGGGGGCACGGTGCGCGCGGACACCCGATCAGGAGGACGACACACCGATGACCAACCGCCCCGAGGGTGACGCCCGTGCCGAGCGGGCAGCTGCCGGTCGCGCCGAGCGGAACGAGCGTCGAGAAGCCGCCCGGCAGCGCGCGCAGAAGCACCGGACCCAGCAGAAGCGTCGCCAGCGCGGTGCCCGGCTCGGCATCCAGATCGGCATCGGCGTCGTGCTCCTCGCCGCGGCGACGGTCGTGACCCTCGTGCTCGTCCAGTCCGCACAGCCCGCCGGCCCCGGCCCGTCGAACATGTCGCAGGGCGGCATCACGATCGGCGAGGGCCTCGAGGCGCAGACGGCCGGCTCGACCCCGTCGGCCTCGGCCTCGGACGGCGCGGGCACCGTGCACATCACGACCTACATCGACTACCTCTGCCCGACGTGCGGCCAGTTCGAGAAGGCCAACGGCGACTACATCGAGGGCCTCGTCGAGTCCGGAGCGGCGACGGTCGACATCCACCCCGTCGCGATCCTCGCGAACCGCTCACAGGGCACGAAGTACTCGCTCCGAGCCGCGAACGCCGCCGCGTGCGTCGCGGACCGCTCGCCCGACCAGTTCTTCGCCTTCAACAAGGCCCTGTTCGCCGAGCAGCCGCAGGAGGGCACCGCAGGACTCAGCGACGCCGACCTCGTCAGCGTCGTCCGGAGCGTCGACGGGATGCGCGGCCAGCGCGCGATCGCGGACTGCATCGAGGACCAGACCTACGCGCGGTGGGTGACCGAGCGCACGAACGACGTCACCGACGGCAAGATCCCGGGCAGCGACCTCACGTCGTTCCCGGGGACGCCGCTCGTCCTCGTCAACGGGCAGCAGTACGAGCTCACCGCTCCGATCACGAACGACGACTTCCGCACGTTCGTGCTGAGCGCGGCCGGCTCGACCGACTCGACGCCGACGCCCACCCCGACGACGACTCCCTCGGCCACGCCCACCCGGACGCCGTCGGCCACGCCCTCCGCCGGCTGACGCGCGGTCCGCTACAGGGCGTTGCCCGGCACGCTGAACGTGTCGCAGGACGTCGCGCCCTGCTGGTAGCCGCGGAGGAACCAGCGCTGCCGCTGTTCGCTCGACCCGTGGGTGAACGAGTCCGGGTCGACCGAACCCGTGGAGCGTCGCTGGATGCTGTCGTCGCCGACCGCGCTCGCGGCCGACAGCGCGTCGTCGATCTGCGCGCGGGTGATCGGCTCGAAGAACGTGCGCCCGTCGGCGTCCTTCGTCGTCGCGGCGTCGCCGACCCACGCGCCGGCGTAGCAGTCGGCCTGCAGCTCGACGCGGACACTACCCGACGAGGCGCCCGTGCCCGAGCGGTCCGTGTCGGCGAACGTGCCCTGCAGCTGCTGGACGTGGTGGCCCCACTCGTGCGCGACGACGTACATCTGCGCGAGCGGACCCCCGGACGAGCCGTACCGGGACTGCAGCTCGTCGTAGAAGGACGTGTCGACGTAGAGCGCCCGGTCCGGCGGACAGTAGAACGGCCCCGTCGCCGACGACGCCGTCCCGCAGCCCGTGTCCGTCGAGTCCTGGAACAGGTAGAAGGTCGGCGTCGTGTACGAGATGCCGAGCCGCGGTGCCTCGGCGGACCAGTAGGCGTCGAGCGATTCGGCAGCGCCCTCCATCCGGCAGTCGACCGAGGTGTTCGCGTCGCGTCCGGTCCGACACTCCGGTGCCGCGTCGACGGTGTCCCCGCCCTGCTGGATCGTGGTGAGGCCACCGCCACCGCCGAGCACGCCCGTGAGGTCGACCCCGGAGACCGCCGAGACGATGTAGACGAGGAGCGCGAGGCCGCCCACGGCGCCGCCGCCGATCGCGGCCGTGCGCCCGCGGCGCTTCACCTTCCCGCCGGAGAGCTGCGAGTCGTCGTTGAACGTCATGCCCCGAATGTACGGACCGGGCGTGCTCCACGTCACAGCGCGCGGAGGCAGGCCGCGTAGCGTCGGCAGCGCCCCGCAGTCGACACGTGTCGCACAGATCGCGGGGCGTCGCACCGAGGAAGGACGCAGCACCATGGCCACTCCCGTCAGCACCGTCATGAGCCCCGCGCGCTACGTGCAGGGCAAGGACGCCATCACCCGGATCGGCGAGTTCGTGGAGCCGATCGGCAAGCGCCCGCTCATCGTCGCCGACGACGTCGTGTGGGGGATCGTCGAGGACGCCGTGCGCACCGCGTTCGACGCCGCGGGGCTCCCCGTCGAGCGGGTCGGGTTCGGCCGCTTCGCCACGCCGTCGGCGGTCGACGCCCTCGTCGAGGCCATCCGCGAGCACGACATCGACGTCGTCGTCGGTGTGGGCGGCGGGAGTGCGATCGACGCCGCCAAGGCCGCCGGTCACCTCACCGAGATCCGTTGGGTCAGCGTCCCGACCGCGGCGAGCACGGACGCCCCCACCTCGGCCCTCGCCGTCATCTACTCGGAGGAGGGCGAGTTCATCGAGTACCGCTTCTTCCCGCACAACCCCGACCTCGTGCTCATCGACACGAACCTCGTCGCGCACGCGCCGGTGCAGTTCCTCGTCGCCGGCATCGGCGACGCGCTCGCGACCTGGGTCGAGGCCCGCGCCGCGAAGCGTGCGAACGCGGACACGATGGCGGGCGGGCTCCAGACCGAGACCGGCGTCGCCCTCGCCGAGCTCTCCTGGCGGCTGCTGCACGACAACGCCCTGCAGGCCATCGAGGCGGTCCGTGCCCATGTCGTCACACCCGCGCTCGAGAAGGTCGTCGAGGCGAACACGCTCCTCTCCGGCCTCGGCTTCGAGTCGGGCGGGCTCGCCGCGGCGCACGCGATCCACAACGGCCTGACCGCGGCCCCCCAGACGCACGGACTCGCGCACGGGCAGAAGGTCAACGTCGGCACCGTGGCGCAGCTCGTCCTCGAGGGTGCCCCCGCGCAGGAGATCGAGGACTTCGTCGTGTTCACCACGAAGGTCGGGCTGCCGAACACCCTCACCGAGATCGGCCTCACGGTCGACGACACCGACGAGCTCCGCGCGGTCGCCGAGGCCGCGACCGAGGCCGGCGAGACCATCCACAACATGCCGTTCCCGGTCACGGCGGAGATGGTCGTCGACGCGCTCGTCGCGATCGAGGGCATCGCGCGCAGCATCCGCGCCGACCACGGCCTGCCCGAGCCGGAGCTCTACCGGCACCACTGAGACCGGCGGTACCGACCCCGGGGATCAGGTGCGGACCAGCGGCTCCACGGCTGCGAGGTCCGCGCCGATCCCGACGTCCACGAGTTCGATGCGCCCGGCGAGCGTCGCAGCCGGCCCGACCAGGAGCCCCGCCTTCACCCCGCCGAACGTCACCGTGACGTCGGCGTGCAGCACGCGGTCGTCGGCGACCCCGCCCGTGTCGACGTCGATCCCGCTCGGCACGTCGACCGCGACGACGAACGGAGCCCGCTGGTCGCGGGCGAGCTCCCGCAGCGCGTCGACGACCTCGCGCGCGGGGGATCGCAAGGGACCGCTGGCCCCGATGCCGAGGATGGCGTCGAGCACGAGGTCCGCATCCGACGCCGCCTCCGCGGCGACGGCCGCCAGGCGGTCGCCCTCGTCGGGTACCGCGGCACGCAGGATGTCGGCCGCACCCGCGTCGGTCCCGCCCGTCGCTGGTGCGGCCGGACCGTCCAGGAGGCGCGCCCCGGCCTCCAGCGCCGCTGCCAGGCCCGCCTCGTGGACACGTGACCCGACGCGCAGCACCGACACGTGCCTCCCGGCCGTCGCCAGCCGCGCACCCGCGAACAGGGCGTCACCGCCGTTGTCGCCGCTGCCCACCAGCAGCAGGACGGACCCCGGCCCGTCGCCCGGCCGGACGGCCGGGTCGTCGAGGAGGTCCGACACGACCCGCGCGAGCCCCTCGGCCGCACGCTGCATGAGGGGTTCACCCGCGTCGAGGTGCGGCCGCTCCGCCGCCCGGATCTGATCCGCTCCGTACCCGTCCATGGCGACCACAGTGCCCCGCTAGCCTGGGGTCGCCATGTCACTCGTCCCCGAAGCGCCCCGTCCCCGAGCCGTGATGTCCCCGGACGGCCTCCCGATCGCGACCTACGACTTCGGCGACCCGGACGCACCCGTCGTCGTCGCGGTACACGGCTTCGCCTCCGGCGCACTGCTCAACTGGCACGCCTCCGGGTGGACGCGCGACCTGCTCCGCGCCGGGTACCGCGTCGTCGCGCTCGACCAGCGCGGGCACGGCGCCTCCGCGAAGCCGCACGACCCGTCCGCGTACTCGATGGAGCTCCTCGTCGCGGACGTCGTCAGTGTGATCGACACCTACCTGCTCGACGACGTCGCGTACCTCGGCTACTCGCTCGGCGCGCGTGTCGGCTGGCACGCCGCCGAACAGCTGCCCGACCGGGTGTCGCGGGCCGTCCTCGGCGGGATCCCGGACGCCGACCCGATGCGACGCGTCGCCGTGGACCAGGCGAAGGCGTACCTCGCGGACGGCACGCCCATCGAGGACCGGGTGACGAACGGGTACCTCACGATGGCCGGGAACGTCGAGGGCAACGACCTCCGGGCGCTCGTCGCGATGGTCGAGGGGATGCGGGACAGCATCGACCCGACGCCGGAGAACGCGCCGGCGCAGCCGCTCCTCATGGCGGCCGGGAGCGAGGACGGCATCAAGGACAGCGCGGTGCGGCTCGCCGCGGCGGCACCGGACGCCGGGTTCTTCGAGATCCCGGGGCGGAACCACTTCAACGCTCCCACTTCCCGGGCGTTCCGTCAGGCGGCGATCGCGTTCCTGCGGGGCTGACCGCGGCGGCCGCGGACGGCACGGCACGTCCCGGCGACCTGTCCGTCGGGCGCTGACAGGTACTCGCAGGTCCTCGTTGCCGGAGGGGTCCCGGCGTACCGTCCCGGCCATGGACTACAGACTCCTCGGCAACAGCGGGACATCGGTGTCGACGCTGACCCTCGGCACCATGACGTTCGGCAGCGAAGCCGACGAACCCACCTCCCACCAGATGCTCGACACGTTCGTCGCAGCCGGCGGCACGCTCGTCGACACCGCCGACGTGTACTCCGGCAACGAGTCCGAGCGGATCATCGGCCGCTGGCTCAAGTCCCACCCCACCGAGGCGCAGCAGGTCGTCCTCGCCACCAAGGGCCGCTTCCCCCAGGGCGACGGGCCGAACGACGTCGGGCTCTCCCGTCGCCATCTCTCCCGCGCGCTCGACGCCTCGCTGGAACGGCTCGGCGTCGAGACGATCGACCTGTACCAGATGCACGCCTGGGACGCCCTCACCCCGATCGAGGAGACCCTGCGCTTCCTCGACGACGCCGTCTCGGCCGGCAAGATCGTCTCCTACGGGTTCTCGAACTACCTCGGGTACCAGATCACCAAGGCGGTCTACGAGGCGAAGGGCCACGGCTGGGCGCCGCCGGTCACGCTGCAGCCGCAGTACAACCTCCTCGTCCGCGACATCGAGCACGAGGTCGTCCCGGCCTGCCTCGACGCCGGCATCGGTCTGCTGCCCTGGTCGCCCCTCGCCGGCGGTTGGCTCTCCGGGAAGTACCAGCGCGACGAGGCCCCCACCGGCGCCACCCGTCTCGGCGAGAACCCGCAGCGCGGCATGGAGGCGTGGGAGGCCCGCAACGGCGACGAGCGGACCTGGGCGGTGCTCGACGCGGTGTCCGTCGTCGCCGACGCGCACGGGGCGTCTAAGTCCCAGGTCGCGCTCGCCTGGCTCCTCGCGCAGCCCGCAGTGACGAGCGTCATCCTCGGTGCCCGCACGGTGTCGCAGCTCGAGGACAACCTCGGCGCCGCCGACCTCGTGCTCGACGAGGCCGAGCTGCGGTCGCTCACGGAGGCGAGCGCTCCCCGCATCGACGACTACCCGTACGGAACCGCAGGTGTGGCGCAGCGGAACCGCAACATCACGGGAGGCCGCTGACCACGCGCTGCGACGTCCATGCGGAAAGCCGCGCAATCGGCACGGACGTGTGGACTTCGGTTTCGATGCGGTGTCATCCTCTTCTCACGACCGGCTGGTTACCGCGTCGAGCGATGAGGAACACCCCCTGATCCGTGTTCCACGTACGCCGGAGGCCCGGGCGATCAAGTCGCCCGGGCCTCCGTCTTCCCCTGGGGATCCGGGCCGGCAGCGGGACTCGAACCCGCAACCCCCGTATTACAAGTACGGTGCGCTACCAATTGCGCCATGCCGGCTGACGCGCCCACTCTACCGGGACGCGTCCGCGCTCACTCGGACGCCGAGAAGTTCAGCGAGATCGAGTTCATGCAGTAGCGGTCACCCGTCGGGGTCCCGAAGCCGTCCGGGAACACGTGCCCCAGGTGGCCGCCGCAGTTCGCGCAACGGACCTCGGTGCGCTGCATGCCGAGGGAGTTGTCCTCGATGAGCTGCACGGCGTCCGGACGGACCGACTCGTAGAACGACGGCCAGCCACAGCCGGAGTCGAACTTCGTGCCGCTCTTGAACAGCTCCGCACCGCACGCCGCACACGTGTAGACGCCGGCACGCTCCTCGTCCAGGAGCTCACCCGTCCACGGGCGCTCGGTACCGGCCTGGCGCAGGACGGCGTACTGGTCCGGGGAGAGCTCCTCGCGCCACTGGGCGTCGGACTTGTCGACGTTGTATGCCATTGCTTCCTCCTGCTCTCGGCCGCTGCTGGACGGCCACCTTCAGTAAACTCGCGCCGATGTCCGAACATTCCGTGCACCGCGCCCGCTGGGACCGTCTGACGACGGACGAACTGTACGGCATCGTGGTGCTCCGGAACCGCGTCTTCGCCCTCGAGCAGCGGGTCACCGCCGAGGACTTCGACGGCCGCGACCGCCATGTGGACACCGAGCACTGGTGGTTCGGAACGGACGCCGAAGCCGTCGGGTACCTGCGCCTCGTCCGACCCGCTCCGGACGAGGCCCACCCGGCCGGCGCCACCCCGCCGGAGTGGGTGATCGGCCGGGTCGCCACCGACCCCCGACACCGCGGGCGGGGCATCGCGGGGCGGCTGGTCGCGGCGGTCCTCGCGGAGCACGGGCACGAGCCGTTCGTCCTGCACGCGCAGGAGTACGTCGCCGGGCTCTACGAACGGCACGGCTTCGTCCGCTTCGGGGAGCCGTACGTGGAGGCCGGCATCGCCCACGTCGGGATGCACCGCCCGTGACGACGCGGGACCGCTACCGCGCCTACGCCGACCGCATCGAAGGGGTCTCCCCGTCCTACGCCGCGTGGGCACGGTCGCTCGACGACGAGCTCGTCGCGCTCCTCGACTCGGTCCCGGAGCAGCGCCGACAGCCCGAGCTGGTCTTCGCGGTCGCCCGGCGGCTGGGCGCGGACCCGCGGGACCCCGACGCGCTCCGCGCACTCGACCGGGAGGCACGGCTCGCCCTGGCAGCGCGCCTCCCGTCCGCCACGGTGCAGGCAAACGACCCGCGCCGGGCCGCGCCGGTCGTCCCGCTGTTCGCGGCGCTCGCCGCGAGGTCGTCGCAGCCGCTCGGCCTCGTCGACGCGGGAGCCGCGGCGGGGCTCTGCTCGATCCCGGACCGCGTCACACTCGACCTCACCCTGGTCGAGCACGGGTCGGAGCGCGTCCGGATGCACACCGCGACCCCCGACGGTCCCGTGCTCCACCTCGTCGCCGAGGCCCGCGGTGCCGTACCCGCTCCGGCAGCGCGCCCGATCGCCGTCGCCGCCCGCGTGACCCTCGACCCGAACCCGATCGACCTGGCCGAGACAGGGGCGTTCGACCGTCTCGTCGAAGCGGTCCCGCCGGAGGCGACGGACCGGACCGCCCTGATGCGTGCGGCGGCGTCCGCGGCGCTCGCCGTGCCTCCCGTCCGACTGCGGGGGACCCTTCCAGGTGACCTCGATCGCGCACTCGACCACCTGCCGGACGGCTGCGAGCCGGTGGTCCTGACGACGGGGACGCTCGTGTACGTGCCGGGTGCGGACCGGCAGAGGGTCGTCGACCGTCTCGCGGAGCGCGGCGTGCACTGGGTCGCCCTCGAGCGGACCGGCATCCTCGACGGTGTCGCGGCGACCCTGCCCGCCGACGTCGACCGGGACGACCCGGACGCGTTCGCGACCGTCTCGCTCGACGGGGTCGCGGTCGCGGTGTGCGACCCGTTCGGGACCCGGGTGCGGTGGATCCGGGACCTGTGACCGGCTTCGCGACAGTCCAGCGGCGTGCCAGGGTCCGGCGACGCGGCACCCCTACGATGTGCGAGACCCGTACCACCCGCCTCGCGCCACCACCTCGTGATCGGACCGTCGTGACCACCACCCCCGCAGACGCGCTCAGCGAGCTCGACCTGCACGTGCTCGCCTTCGAGCACGACCGGGCGCGGCACGACCGCACGAAGGAGGCGGAGATCCGCGTCGAGTTCGACATGTCGCCGGCCCGGTACTACCAGGTGCTCGACCGCGTGATCGACTCCCCGGCGGCGCTCGCGTACGACCCGCAGCTCGTCACCCGACTGCAACGACTCCGGCACGCCCGCGTCACGGCGCGGGCGGGGCGCAGCTTCGCGCTCCCCGGAGCCGCACCAGAACCCCGTGAAGAGGACCGATGACCGAGAGATTCCCCCGAGACCGGTTCGACGACGCCACCGACGGCCCGCGCGTCGGTGCGCACCGCGGCCCCCAGCGTCGGGGCCGCGGCTGGATCGTGTTCGCATGGGCAGCCCTCGCCACCGGAGTCCTCGTCGGCCTCGGCGTCCTCGGGCTCGGGCTGGCGACCACCGGCCTCTCGGACGGCAACGACTCCGGCGGGGGCGCCTCGTCCCCGACCCCCTCGGCCTCGGCGTCCGCGACCGCGAAGCCGTCTCCGTCCTCGACGCCGTCCGCGTCGTCGGGCTCCGGAGCGGGTGCGTCCGCCGCGACCCCGGCGCAGCAGGGCACCACGAGCGTCGTCGTGCTGAACGGCACCACGACGACCGGGCTCGCCGGCCGTGCCAGCACGGCGCTGACCGGGGCGGGGTGGAAGATCACCTCGACGGGCGACGCCGGCACGACCGGGACCACGCAGACGATCGTGTACTACCGCTCGGCCGAGTCGGCTGCGGTCGCGCAGGGCATCGCGAAGTCGCTCGGCACCACCGCCGTGCAGCAGTCGACGGCCTTCCCGAACGCCGACGTCAGCGTCGTCCTGGGGTCCGACTACACCGGTTGAGGGGCATTCCCGAGCGCATTCCGTGCGTTTTCGTGACGAACGTGTTTCCGGCGCGTTGCGATTGCACGGAATGGACGTGAAACGACGTCACACCTCTTGTCGGATCGACCTCCGTGCGCAAGAGTCACTGCCAGGTGTCGCACCGACGGCGCCGTCGATCGCAGCAGCACCACCGCAGGGAGCAACAATCATGGCCAACGGAACGGTCAAGTGGTTCAACGCCGAGAAGGGCTTCGGCTTCATCACCGTCGATGGGGGTGGCCAGGACGTGTTCGTGCACTACTCGGCCATCGACATGTCGGGCTACAAGGTCCTCGAGGAGGGGCAGGCGGTCACGTTCGACGTCGGCACCGGCGCGAAGGGTCCGCAGGCCGAGGCGGTCCGCCCCGCCTGAGTCACCGAACCACACCGGAACGCGCCGTCCCCTCGGGGGCGGCGCGTTCGTCGTGTCCGCGGGGGCGCGCCCGCGGTGGGTCGGTGGTGCTCGTGCCGGTGCGCGCCCGCAGTGCGTCGGTGGTGCTCGTGCCGGTGCGCTCGCAGCGGACCCGACCTGGGAAGTCGACCCGTGCCTCCCTGCTGTGTTGCACTCGCACCCTGCGAGTGCCAGAATCGGCGTTGGCACTCGCTCACGTTGAGTGCCAGCACGACCCCCATGACGACGTCCGGGAGGGACGAGAAACTCACATGGCTAAGATCATTGCTTTCGACGAGGAGGCCCGTCGTGGCCTCGAGCGCGGCCTGAACACCCTGGCCGACGCCGTGAAGGTGACGCTCGGCCCGCGCGGCCGCAACGTCGTCCTCGAGAAGAAGTGGGGCGCCCCCACGATCACGAACGACGGTGTCTCCATCGCCAAGGAGATCGAGCTCGACGACCCGTACGAGAAGATCGGCGCCGAGCTCGTCAAGGAGGTCGCGAAGAAGACCGACGACGTCGCCGGTGACGGTACGACCACCGCGACCGTGCTCGCCCAGGCGCTCGTCCGCGAGGGCCTCCGCAACGTCGCCGCCGGTGCCGACCCCGTGTCGCTCAAGCGCGGCATCGAGAAGGCCGTCGCCGCCGTCTCCGACCAGCTCCTCGCCAACGCGAAGGACATCGAGACCAAGGACCAGATCGCCGCGACCGCGTCGATCTCGGCCGCCGACACCACCATCGGTGAGCTCATCGCCGAGGCGATCGACAAGGTCGGCAAGGAAGGCGTCGTCACCGTCGAGGAGTCGAACACCTTCGGCACCGAGCTCGAGCTCACCGAGGGCATGCGCTTCGACAAGGGCTACCTGTCGCAGTACTTCGTCACGGACCCGGAGCGCCAGGAAGCCGTCTTCGAGGACCCGTACATCCTCATCGTCAATTCGAAGATCTCCAACATCAAGGACCTGCTCCCGGTCGTCGACAAGGTGATCCAGGCGGGCAAGCAGCTCCTCATCATCGCCGAGGACGTCGACGGGGAAGCCCTCGCGACCCTCGTCGTGAACAAGATCCGTGGCATCTTCAAGTCCGTCGCCGTCAAGGCCCCGGGCTTCGGCGACCGCCGCAAGGCCATGCTGCAGGACATCGCGATCCTCACCGGCGGCCAGGTCATCTCGGAAGAGGTCGGCCTCAAGCTCGAGAACGCGACGCTCGACCTGCTGGGCAAGGCCCGCAAGGTGATCATCACCAAGGACGAGACCACGATCATCGAGGGCGCCGGCGACGACGAGCAGATCGCGGGCCGCGTCCGTCAGATCCGCTCCGAGATCGAGGCGACCGACTCCGACTACGACCGCGAGAAGCTCCAGGAGCGCCTCGCGAAGCTCGCCGGTGGCGTGGCCGTCATCAAGGCCGGTGCCGCGACCGAGGTCGAGCTCAAGGAGCGCAAGCACCGCATCGAGGACGCCGTCCGCAACGCGAAGGCTGCCGTCGAGGAGGGCATCGTCGCCGGTGGTGGCGTCGCGCTCATCCAGGCGTCCGTCGCGCTCGAGTCGCTCTCCCTCGAGGGTGACGAGGCAACCGGTGCGAACATCGTCCGCGTCGCCATCGACGCGCCGCTCAAGCAGATCGCGCTGAACGCCGGTCTCGAGCCGGGCGTCGTCGCCGCGAAGGTCCGCGAGCTCGAGTCGGGTCACGGCCTCAACGCCGCGACCGGCGAGTACGTCGACCTCGTGGCCGCGGGCATCATCGACCCGGCCAAGGTCACGCGCTCGGCGCTGCAGAACGCTGCGTCGATCGCCGGTCTGTTCCTCACGACCGAGGCCGTCGTCGCCGACAAGCCCGAGAAGGCCCCGGCCATGCCGGCCGGCGACCCCACGGGTGGCATGGACTTCTAGTCCCGGTAGCCGGAAGGGCCCCGCACGCTGCGCGTGCGGGGCCCATCCGCGTGCGGGGCGCTTCGCGCGCGGGCCGGCTTCCGCGTGCGGTCACGACACCCCGTCGTCCTGTCGCGAGCGGTCACGAAGTGTCAGTGTCGTCGGGTTGCAGCGACCTCTCGTGACCGCCAGTGGCTGGGGACACGGGGAGTCGTGCCCCTTGATCACCGCCGCTGGCAGTCAGAGCGCGGCCGCGGCTCCTGCACAGGCTGCGATCATCTGACTGCCTCCACAGGCGGAGCGGCTGGCGCCTGCTGAGCGAGGCCGCGCCGTCAGCATCGGTGGATGCGTAGTGCTCGGCGACTCCCGCCCGACTTCGAGGCGACTGTGTTCCGTACCGATGACGCCCTCGCGGCGGGAGTGAACCGGGAACGACTCCGACGATCGGACCTCGCGACGCCGACGCGCGGTGTTCGCGCACCAGCAGGCTTCGACGATCTCGCGTCCGCCATCGCGGTCGTCATGCGTGACGATCAGCACTTCAGCCACCTGACGGCGGCACGGCTGTGGGGTGCGCCGCTGCCCCGTGCGGAGCAGGACGACCACCGAGTCCACGTGACGACCGTCGGTACCCTCCGGATGCGGCGTCCGGGAGTCATCTCGCATCGCGCCGTGTCGGCGGACGTCCGTGTCCTGAACGGTCGCCGGTTGAGCTCTCCGGCCGCTGCGTGGTTCGAGTGCGCCGGGCTGCTGGACCGCACTGCGCTGATCGCGGTCGGTGACCACCTGGTCGGGCGAGCGGGACTGGCCACGATCGACGACCTCCGGCGGGCAATCCGACCGGGCAGCCCCCACGCCGTCGCCGCCCGGAGCGCTGTCGATCGGGTCCGTATCGGATCTGAGTCTCCGATGGAGACCTGGATGCGCCTCGCTGTCGTCGAAGCTGGCTTCCCCGAGCCGGAACTCAACGTCGAGGTGTGGGACGGGGAGGGCGTGTTCCTCGGGAGGGTCGACCTCGCCTGGCCGCGACTCCGGATTGCGCTCGAGTACGACGGCGAGCACCATCGCGAGCGTGACGTCTTCCGGCACGACCAGCGGCGGGACAACGGGTTCGTCGTGAACGACTGGAAGGTCATCCACGCGACGGCCGCGGACGCCGCTCGGCCTGCAGTGTTGTTCGAACGACTGCGGCAGGCGTTCCTCGCGAGGGGCGTGGTCTTTTGAGGGTGTGGGGTGGGGAGCGCTCGTCCGTGCCGGTCACGACACCCCGGACGCCAGCAGGGGGACGGTCACGACTTGTCGCTCCGGCCGGGGCAGAACGACACGTCGTGACCACTCGACGTGAGCCTGCGGGGTGTTGTGACCTCGGCACGGCGGGGCGACCGCGCGTCGGGCGGGAGCGCGCGGGTCAGGGGGCGGGGGCGGCCTCGGGGGCCGGGGGCACCCAGTCGCGGGGGAGCAGGGGGAGCCACACGCGGAAGGTCGCTCCGCCGCCCTCGGTGTCGAACACCTCGACCGACCCGTGGTGTGCCTGCACGATGCCCGACACGATCGCGAGCCCCAGCCCGGAGCCGCCGGTGTCGCGTGCCCGCGAGGTGTCCGCACGCCAGAACCGCTGGAAGATCTTGTCGCGGAGCTGCGGCGGGATGCCCTCACCGTGGTCGATGACGTCGATGTTCGCGAGCCCGCGCTCCTCGTCGACGCCGATGCCGATCTCGATGGGGTCGTCGGACGGCGTGAAGCGCATCGCGTTGCCCATCAGGTTCGTCACGACCTGCCGGATCTTGTTCTCCTCGGCGAGGACGATCGGCGGGCGCTTCGGCAGCACGACCGTGGGCAGCGGGGTGGTCTCGTCGGTCGGCGCGGCGTCGAGGCTCATCGCACGGTTGCGACGGGCACGGAGCCGGGCGATCGTCTGGCGCGAGAACGCGATCGGTCCCGTCGTGTTGGCGGAGGCGGACGTCGGCGACGCGGGGACCTCGCCGGTCTCGGACATCGCCGGGCGGACGGCCTGCGGGACGCTCTCGCCGGTGACGCTGTCCTCGACGAGCACCTGGATCTCGCGGTCGGGGTTGGACGCCATGGTGTCGAGCGCGGAGTCGCGGGCGATCGACACGAGGTCGACCGGGCCGAGCTCGAGCGGCTTCGACTCGTCGATGCGGGCGAGCTGGAGCAGGTCCTGCACGAGGAGCCCCATGCGCTGGGCTTCCTTCTCGATGCGCTCCATGGCCTGGGCGACGTCCTCTTCCTTGCGGAGGGCACCCATGCGGTACAGCTCGGCGTACCCGCGGAGTGAGACGAGCGGCGTCCGGAGTTCGTGGGAGGCGTCACCGACGAACCGGCGCATCTGGTCGATCGTGCGCTCCCGGTCCTCGAACGCGGTGTCGATGCGCTCGAGCATGGCGTTGAGGGAGCGGTTGAGGCGCCCGACCTCGGTGTTCGGGGTGTCCGCCTCGAGTCGCTGGTTGAAGTCCCCGGCGGCGAAGCGCGCAGCGGTGTCCTCGACGTCGCGCAAGGGGTCGAAGGTCGCCGTCACGAGGAGCCTGGTCAGCATGGCGCCGAGCAGCATCACCGAGATGCCGAAGAACAGGAAGATGACGGTGAAGCGGAGGATCGTCTGGTCGTTGTCGGCGCTCGAGACCGCGACGAGCACGTACCCGGTCTCGGTGGTGCCGTCAGACCGGTTCTGCAGCGCGGCGGGGATGACCTGCGCGCGCCACTCGTGGTCGTGTGCGCTGTCGTAGAGCGAGAACCGCTGCGTGCTCTGCGAGGCCTGCGCGAAGTCGAGCATCCGGATGTCGGGCCGGCTGCTGGTCTTCGTCTGGCAGATCTGGTCGCCGTCGGCGTTGTAGGCGGCGACGTAGGCACGCTGCGACAGCACGACCGACAGTTCGCAGTACTGCTTGCCGTCGCTGATGTTCTGGCCCTCGAGCTGCTCCGTCGTCTGCTTCACGGTGTCGTCGAGCTGGGTGAGCAGGTAGGTCGACAGCACGGTCATCGTGCCGAGCCCGGCGACGAGCAGGCCGAGCGCGACCAGGAGCACCGTGATCCCGGTGATCTTGGTGCGCAGGGAGATCCCGTCCCACCAGCGGCTCATTCGCGTGTGCATGCTGCCCCAACGATAGACAGCGACCGCCCGGTGAAACCGGACGGCCGCCGTGAAGACCTGCGTCTAGGAGGCCTTCGCCGCCTTGAGCATGTAGCCGAAGCCGCGCTTGGTCTGGATGACCGGCTCGGCCGAGTACTGGTCGAGCTTGCGGCGGAGGTACGAGATGTACGACTCCACGATGCCCGCGTCGCCGTTGAAGTCGTACTCCCACACGTGGTCGAGGATCTGCGCCTTGGAGAGCACCCGGTTCGGGTTGAGCATGAGGTAGCGGAGCAGCTTGAACTCGGTCGGGGAGAGCTCGATCTGCGCGTCGCCGATGGTGACCTCGTGGGTGTCCTGGTCCATCGTCAGTTCGCCGGCACGGATGATGGCGTCCTCTTCGTCGTTCATGGTGCGACGAAGGATGGCCTTGATGCGGGCGACGATCTCGTCGAGCGAGAACGGCTTGGTGACGTAGTCGTCGCCGCCGACGGTGAGGCCGGTGATCTTGTCCTCGGTGTCGTCCTTGGCGGTGAGGAACAGGATGGGCGACGTGTAGCCCGAGGACCGGAGGCGCTTGGTGACGCCGAAGCCGTTCATGTCGGGGAGCATGACGTCGAGGATGATGAGGTCCGGCTCTTCCTCGAGCACGGCGGAGATGGCCTGCGCGCCGTTGCCCACGGCACGCACGGCGAAACCGGCGAAGCGCAGGGAGGTCGTCAGCAGGTCGCGGATGTTCGGTTCGTCGTCGACGATCAGGATCTTGGGGCCATCGCTCATGCGCCCATCTTCTGACTGTTCCTTGTGGCTTTCCTGTGAGCGGTGCGTGCGTGAGCACGGGACGGCCTGGAGGCGCGGTGCGGGCTGGCACCGCGCCTCCAGGCCGCCCTTCGGGAACCCCCGCAAGGAGGCCGCTACGCGGCGGCCGCCACCTGGTCGGCGTCGAGGATGGTGTACGAGTAGCCCTGCTCGGCGAGGAACCGCTGCCGGTTCTGCGCGAAGTCCTGGTCGACGGTGTCCCGCGTGACGAGGGTGTAGAACGAGGCCGGCAGGCCGTCCTTGTTCGGGCGGAGGAGCCGTCCGAGGCGCTGCGCTTCTTCCTGCCGGGAGCCGAACGAGCCCGAGACCTGGATCGCCACGGTCGCGTCGGGCAGGTCGACCGAGAAGTTCGCGACCTTGGACACCACGAGCACGTCGATCGCGCCCGTGCGGAAGGCCTGGAAGAGTCGCTCACGCTCGTCGACGGGCGTCGCTCCCGTGATCTCGGCGGCGTCCAGCGACGCAGCGAGGTCGTCGAGCTGGTCGATGTACTGCCCGATGACGAGGATCTGCTCGCCCCGGTGCTTCTCGATGAGCTCTCGCACGACCGGGGTCTTCGCGGGCGTCGTCGCGGCGAGGCGGTAGCGCTCGTCGTCGCCGGACGCCGCGTACTCGAGCCGATCGCCGTGGGGCAGGTCGATGCGGACCTCGTAGCAGGACGCCGGCGAGATGTAGCCCTGCGCCTCGATCTCCTTCCACGGGGCGTCGTAGCGCTTCGGCCCGATGAGCGAGAACACGTCGCCCTCGCGCCCGTCCTCGCGCACGAGCGTCGCGGTCAGGCCGAGGCGGCGACGCGCCTGCAGGTCGGCCGTGAGCTTGAACACCGGCGCCGGCAGGAGGTGGACCTCGTCGTAGACGATGAGCCCCCAGTCGAGCGCGTCGAGGAGCGACAGGTGCGTGTACTCGCCCTTCCGCCGCGCGGTGAGGATCTGGTACGTCGCGATCGTGACCGGGCGGATCTCCTTCACGGAGCCGGAGTACTCGCCGATCTCGTCCTCGGTCAGGCTGGTCCGCCGCAGCAGCTCGTCACGCCACTGCCGCGCGGAGACGGTGTTCGTGACGAGGATGAGTGTGGTCGCCTTGACGGTCGCCATCGCTCCGGCACCGACGAGCGTCTTGCCGGCACCACAGGGGAGCACGACGACGCCCGAGCCCTGCGCGAAGAAGGTGTCGACGGCCTGCTCCTGGTACGGCCGGAGGTGCCAGTCGGCGGTCGCGAGGTCGATCGCGTGCGGCTGACCCGGCGTGTAGCCCGCGAGGTCCTCCGCCGGCCAGCCGAGCTTCACGAGCTCCTGCTTGACCTGTCCGCGGGCCCACGGCTGGAGCTCGATCTCCTCCGGGGAGCGCTGGTCGCCCAGGAGCGGCTTGATGCGCTTCGACCGGGTGACCTCGGCGAGGATCGTCGGGTCGGTTGCGGTGAGGAGCAGCATCGGCTGGCGCTCGAGTTCTTCGCCGGGGGAGTTCGCGATCGCGGGTGCGTCCGGCCGTTCCTCGCGCCGGATGACGAGCCGGCCGTAGCGGGACACCGTGTCGCGGACGTCGACCGTGACGCTCTGCGGGACGGGGAACTTCGCGAACCGCTCGAGCGTGTCGATCATCGCCTCGGCATCGTGCCCGGCGGCCCGGGCGTTCCACAGACCGAGCCGCGTGATGCGGTAGGTGTGCACGTGCTCCGGGGCACGTTCGAGCTCCGCGAACACCGCCAGTTCGTGGCGCGCGTCCTCGGCGTCGGGGTGTGCCACCTCGAGCAGCACCGTGCGGTCGCTCTGCACGATCAGCGGTCCGTTCATGACCGATCAGCCTAGGCGCTCCGCCTGCGCACGGGCCGGGGTGTGGATCAGGCGTCGCTCTCCACAGCCACGACGAGGGAGAGCGGGAGGGTCCGCTCGACGTCCACCGCCGTGTCCTTGCCGCGGACGCGACCGGCCGCGACCGAGGTCGGGACGATCGAGAACGGTCGCTCCGAGCCGTCCGGCATGCGCACCGTGAGCCGGATCGGCGTGCGTCCGCGCACGGCGAGGTCGATCTGCCGGCCGAGCCACTCCTGCTCCGGCTCGCCCTCCGCCCGCTCAGTCGTCAACCGGAGGCGCTCCACGAGTGCACGGGCGGCCTCCTGCGGGTCGCGTCCCGCTGCGCGGCGGACGGGAGGCGCGGCCTCCACGGTCGCCTGGGCTGCGGTCGTCAGCACGGCCGGGTACCGCGCGTCGCGCAGCGCGGTGTGCACGACCTGCGCCGGGTAGCGGGTGGTCAGCGTGGTGAGGTCCGGCCGCTCCCACGACACCTGCCGGAGCTCGGCGTCCACGCCGATCAGGTCGAGCTGGTCGGCCGTGCCCCGGACGACCGAGCCGACGCCGCCCGGACCGAGGTCGACCACGATGCTGCCGTCGCGCTCGGCGACCTGGTCGACGAGGTAGGCGAGCGGTTGGGGCACGCCCGACACCGAGAGCCGTTCGAACCGCCCGAGCACCGCGTCGCGGTCGAGTCCGGACCGGAAGGCCCGGGCGAGCGACTCCTCCGACACGCGGTACCGCGCTGCGAGGCCCGGGGCCTCGAGCGTCGCGACGGCACGGAGTTCGGCGTCGTCCGCCGGGGCGAGCGGCCCGGGCGCGATGACGGTGAGGTCGTGCTGGAGGTACACGCCCGGCACGGTGTCGGGGAGGTCCGCGGCGGCACGGTCGGCCGCGTCCGTGGCGCCGGCGAGCAGGGCGGCACCCGTGGTGGTGAGGGCGCCGTCGACCACGAGGCCGAGCGCACTCCCCGTGCCCGCGACCGTCAGGAGTTCGGCGTCGAGCCACCGTGCACCGGCCGGGTACGCCCAGCGCCCCGTCGCGACGAGGTCGTGCCAGTCGGCGCCCGCGAGGTCGAGCACCTCGCGCACGGCGGGGTCGAGCGCGTCCCGCCAAGCGCCCGTGAGGGTGGTCCACCGCTCGGCCCACGGCGCGAGGAGCCATGCGTCACCATCGTCCGAGACGTTCCACGTGCCGCGCTCGAGCGACGCCAGGCCGGTCCGGCGCAGCAGGCTGAGGCGGTCGGGGACGACCTCGGGGTCGGTGCCCAGCCGGTCGCCGAGCGTCCGGGCGAGTGGGGTGCCGATGCCGCCCTTCACGAGCTCGCGCACCTCGCCGGCGTCGACGGCCCGGAGCAGCTCGGCGAGCACGGTCATGGTGCCGAACGCGTGCTCGGCGCCCGTCGCCCGGGCCGTGTCGTCGTCGACGGGGGCGGCGTGGCGGGCTGGTGCCGGGCCTCCCGGCTGGTCCACCGCGACCGCCAGGTCCGGGTGGGCGGCCAGGCGGGCGGACACCGCGTCGTCGACGCCGCCGTCCGTGTCGGCGAGGCCGAGCGCGACCGCAGGCGCCAGCGAGTCCGTGGCGCCGCCGTCGCGGAGGGCGAGGAGTGCCGCCCGCGGCAGGTGCTCGATCGCGGCGTCGACCGCGTCGTCCGTGCGGAGCGCCTCGGCCAGGTCGAAGAAGTCCGCGATGTGCTGCGGCCCGCTCTCGGCGAGCGACGCGGCGGGCAGCCGGCGGGCGACGACGAGGCGCTCAAGGGCGTCGTCGGGCATCGCCCGGAGTCGGGCGGCGAGGTCGGCGGTGGTCGTCATCGTCCGTCCGCTCGATGCCGGGTCCGGGTCCTCAGTGAGACGTCCGGTTCTCGCGGGCCCGGCGTGTCCAGACGACGCCGAGGAGCACGAACAGGAGCAGCATGCCGATCGGGAGTCCGACGAGCGGGATCGCCATGACGACCGGCCACGGCATCGACCCTCCGGCAGCAGGAGCCGTCAGCCACATCACGATCACCGCGACGAGGCACAGGAAGGCGGCGATGAAGATCCCGCCGACCATGAACCCGAGCACGCGTTCGGTACGATTGAACGTCACCGAGGACTCCGCTGCGTCGCGGGGGGTCCCGGTGGATCGGGTCGGCTTGGCCATCGACCCAGGATATCCGACGCACCACGGCCGTTCCACGACCACGAGGAGTCCACGCATGCCCACCGGCAAGGTCAAGTTCTACGACGACCAGAAGGGGTTCGGGTTCATCACCGGCGACGACGGCGACCAGGTGTTCCTGCACGCCTCCTCGCTGCCGGACGGCGTCACCACGGTGAAGGCCGGTTCGCGACTCGAGTACGGCGTGGTCCAGGGCAAGAAGGGGTCGCAGGCGCTCAGCGTGCGGTTCCTCGACCCGCAGCCGTCGCTGTCGAAGATGTCCCGTCGCTCGGCCGACGACATGGCCGTGATCGTCGAGGACCTCGTGAAGGAGCTCGACCGCATCAGCGGCGACCTCCGCCACGGCCGTTACCCGAAGAACGGGGAGCGCCTCGCCGCGATCCTCCGCCACGTCGCCGACCAGTTGGACGCCTGATGCCCACGCACGAGTACGAGCGCCTCGCGCGCACCGCCCTGCTCGAGGTCACGCCGGACTCGACCGTCGGCGCCTTCGTCGACGCCGTGGACGAGGGCGACGACGTCGTCTCGCTCCGCTTCGCCAACCGGATGCCGGGGTACCCCGGCTGGCGGTGGACGGTGTCGGTCGCGAAGATCGGCGACGACGAGCCGACCGTGCTCGAGGTCGAGCTCATGCCCGGCGACGGCTCGCTCGTCGCGCCCGAGTGGGTGCCCTGGTCCGAGCGACTCGCGGAGTACCGCGCCGCGCAGGAGGGCGAGGACGGCCACGGGGACGACGACGAGTCCGACGAGGACGACGACGAGTCGGACGACGACGAGGACGCCGACTACGACGACCCGGACGACGACGAGGCCGACGACGATGAATCGGACGACGACGACGACGACGACTTCGACACCGACGAGGACGACCTGAGCGAGTCGGACGACGACGACCTCGACGGCGTGGACGTCGACGAGCTCGACGACGCGGCGGACTCCGACGACGACGAGTCGGACGAGGACGACACCGAGCCGGAGCCGGTCGCGCCGCCGCGCGCACGCCGGCGACGCGCGCAGCGCGTCCGCCCCGTCGACCCGGACGACGACCTCGAGGTCGACCGTCTCGACGTGAGCGAGGTCGACCCGGACCACCACCGGTCCTGACGCGACGCGCGTCGTCCGCGACGCGACCGGCAACGAACGGGAGGCGCGGTGCCAGCTGGCACCGCGCCTCCAGTGTGTCGTCAGCGCGTCAGCGCGACAGCTCGCCCACCACGTACTCGATCGCCTTGGTGAGCTGCGCGACGTCCGCCGGCTCGATCGCCGTGAAGGTCGCGATCCGGAGCTGGTTGCGGCCGAGCTTCCGGTACGGCTCGGTGTCGACGATGCCGTTCGCGCGGAGCGTCGCGGCCACGGCCTTGGCGTCGATCGCGTCGTCGAGGTCGATCGTCGCGACCACCTGCGACCGGTGCGACGGCTCCGCCACGAACGGCGTCGCGAAGTCGACCGACGCTGCCCAGTCGTAGATCGTCCCGGAGGACTGCTTCGTGCGGGCGTCGGCCCACGCGATGCCGCCCGACTCGTTGATCCAGCGGACCTGGTCGTCGAGGAGGAGCAGGGTCGCGAGTGCCGGGGTGTTCAGCGTCTGGTCGAGCCGCGAGTTGTCGACCGCGTTCTTCAGGGACAGGAACTCCGGGACGTAGCGGCCCGAGGCGGCGATGCGCTCAACCCGCTCGATCGCGGCGGGGGAGAACAGCGCGAGCCACAGCCCGCCGTCGGACGCGAAGTTCTTCTGGGGCGCGAAGTAGTAGACGTCGGTCGCGGCCACGTCGAAGGCGGCACCGCCGGCAGCGCTCGTGGCGTCCACCACGGTGAGCGCGCCGTCGTCACCCTGCGCGCGGACCACCGGGGCCATGACGCCGGTCGAGGTCTCGTTGTGCGGGTAGGCGTAGACGTCGACGCCCTCGACCGGTTCGAGGGCGGCGAGCGAACCGCCCGGGGCCTCGATGACGTGCGGCGCCTCGAGCCACGGTGCGGCGACGGCCTTGGCGAACTTCGAGCCGAACTCGCCGAAGGACAGGTTCTCGGCGCGGCGCTCGACGAGCCCGAAGGCGGCGGCGTCCCAGAACGCGGTCGAACCGCCGTTGCCGAGCACGACCTCGTAGCCGTCCGGCACCTGGAACAGGTCGGCGATGCCCTGTCGGACGCTGCCGACGAGGTCCTTCACGGGCTTCTGCCGGTGGGAGGTGCCGAGGATCGTCGCCCCGCGCGTCACGAGGGACTCGAGCTGCGCGCCACGGATCTTGGACGGGCCACAGCCGAAGCGTCCGTCGGTCGGGAGGAGGTCGGACGGGATGACGATGTCTGCCATGGAGCGATCCTACCGGCGCGGTATCCCAGGGCATTCCTTGACCCTTGCAAGTGTTGGTCCTTCAGTGTCACCACGAACAAGTAGGGTGGCGGGACCTGAGACCAGAGAGGCGGACCGTGACCGATCTCGTCGACACCACGGAGATGTACCTGCGCACGATCCTCGACCTCGAGGAAGAAGCGATCATCCCGCTGCGCGCCCGCATCTCGGAGCGCCTCGGTCACTCGGGTCCCACGGTCTCGCAGACCATCGCCCGCATGGAACGTGACGGCCTCGTCGTCGTGTCCGGCGACCGCCACCTCGAGCTCACGACCGAGGGGCGTTCCCGAGCGACCCACGTCATGCGCAAGCACCGTCTCGCCGAGCGGCTGCTCTCCGACGTCATCGGGCTCGACTGGGCGTTCGTCCACGACGAGGCCTGCCGCTGGGAGCACGTGATGAGCGAGCAGGTCGAGGTCCGGCTGCTCGAGATGCTCGGCAACCCGACGGAGTCGCCGTACGGCAACCCGATCCCGGGGCTGGCCGAGATCGGCGGGCCGGACGCCGGCGGCTTCCTCGACGGCGTGCAGAACATCGTCACCGCGACCGAGGGCACCGACGCCGTCGCGACGGGCACGATCCGCCGCCTGGGTGAGCCGGTGCAGTTCGAACCCGAGCTCCTCCACCAGCTGCGGACCGCCGGGGTCATGCCCGGTCGGGTCGCGAGCGTGCAGCGCGCGGGCGCCTACGTCGCGGTGCGGGTCGACGGCGAGGACTCGGGCATCGAGCTCCCGAGCGAGGTCGCACAGCACGTGTACATCGAACGCGGCGACGCCTGACGTCCGCTCGCCTTTACCGTTCTGTTACAAAGTCCCCGTTTCATCTCGACAAGGTAACGACGGCCACGTACACTCGTGCGAGTCCCCGGGCCGACACCGAACCCGGGAACCCGTGGCAGGACGTCTCGAACCCGTCTCCTGCCTCGATCGGAAACGATGACGAACGGATGGGGTTCCACGGCCCAGGTCAGGCGAGTCCCCAGCTCGTCGCGATGCCCCGGGCCGTGGTGACGAGGCGCCGGAGATCCCACCCTTGACGCTGAACGGTTCCGCCGCGGACGACCAGACCGCGAACCCGACGAACACCGCCGACGCCCCCACGGCCCTCCCCACCCGACGCACCGCGCGCGCTGCCGCCCCGCAGCCCGTGAAGACCGCACCGCTCGCCGGTGGGCGCCGTGCCGCACAGGCCGCCCAGCGCGCCGAGCAGGCGAAGGCCAGCTCGTCCGCCCGCAAGCGCCGGTTCCTCGCGCCCCTCGTCCTGACCGTCGCCGCCGGCATGTTCGGCACGATGGCGGTCCCGGCAGCGTTCGCGTCGACCCAGCAGCCCTCGGACGCCGCTGCCGCCGCCCAGCGCCAGCTCCGCACGACCGGCGAGCAGAACTTCTCCGTGTCCGACGCGGTCGCCCTCGCCGGCACCAGCCGCGACGGCTACGGTGCGACGGCCCAGTCGACGCTCGACGCCGAGGCCGCGCAGCAGGCCGAGGCGAAGGCCGCGGCAGCTGCCGCGAAGCAGGCCGCCGCGACCGAGAAGGCCCGCGCGGCGACCGCCACGCAGTACGCCTCGTACTCGGGCCCGAGCGCCGCCGACTACGTCGCGACCTCGACGGCCGCGAACACCCCGTTCTCACTGCCCGCCGTCGTCGCGACCGCGAAGCAGTACATCGGCACGCCGTACGTGTTCGGCGGCGCGGATCCGTCCGGGTTCGACTGCTCGGGCTACGTGATGTTCGTGTACGCGCAGTACGGCATCAACCTCGCGCACTCCGTGCCCCTGCAGGACCAGGCCGGCACCACGATCCCGGAGTCCGAGGCACAGCCCGGCGACGTCGTCATCTTCAACAACGAGGCGCACGACGGCTTCTACATGGGCAACGGCATGATCATGGACGCGCCGAAGCCCGGCGGCTCCGTGTCGATCCGTCCGATCTGGACCAGCGACTACCACATCGTCCGCTTCGGGATCTGACCCGGAGCCCTCCCTCCGGTCGACGCGGACGCGTCGAACCCGTGAACATCGCCGGAACCGGCCCGCACACCCTCGTGCCGGGCCGGTTTCCGACGTATCCTGACGCTGCACCGGCCCTTCGGCTGCGAGCAGGGAGACCTCATGTCAGCGTTCCGCACGACCCGCACCATGGGTCGGCGCGCGCACGTCGACATATGGTCGACCACCGCCTGCGTGCACGAGCACGCCCCGTCATGACGAGAGCACTGCCCATCCGGGTGGTGCTCTTCGTGGTTCCGGGGCCGTGCGCGCGAGCGACGGTCACCTGCGCGACGCCCTGGTCCGGCGCACCCGCACCGCCTGGAAGCCGTCCAGGCACGTCGGAAGGGAAACCATGCGCACTCTCGTCCTCAACGCCGGTTACGAGCCCCTCGCGGTGATCTCGTTCCGACGGGCCCTCGTGCTGGTCATGAACCAGAAGGCCGCCATCGTCGCCGCCGACCTCGACCACCCGGTGACCGGGTCGACGTCGACGTACGACCGTCCGTCCGTCATCATCCTCACCCGGTACGTGCGCATCCCGCACTCCAGACTCGTGCCCGTCTCCCGCCGCGGCGTCCTCCGTCGCGACGGCAACCGCTGCGCCTACTGCGACCGGCACGCCACCACGATCGACCACGTCCAGCCGAAGTCCCGCGGCGGGCAGGACTCGTGGGAGAACCTCGTCGCCTGCTGCCTGGCGTGCAACAACACCAAGGGTGACCGCACTCCGCAGGAGATGGGGTGGCGGCTGCGCTTCCGCCCGAGGGCGCCCCACGGCGCCTCGTGGGTCGTGCGCGGGATCGAGCGTCCGCAGGCGGACTGGGACGAGTACCTGGTCGCCGCGTAGCGGCGCTGCTGTCGCAGCCAGGAGCGGACGGGAGGCGCGGTGCCCGCTGGCACCGCGCCTCCCGTCCGTCACCTGGTCGCGCCCGCTAGAGTGGTCCAGCCAGCCTCTGTAGCTCAATGGAAGAGCAGTTCCGTCCTAAGGAAACGGTTGGGGGTTCGAGTCCCTCCAGGGGCACCAAGCACCAAGCACCGAGCACCAGCGCCGTCAGGCAGCGGCCCGCTCGTCCTCGGGGCGGCGGCGCATCGCCGGGGAGCCGACCTCGGGCCCGCGGTACACCATGTCCATCGCGCCGATGCTCTCGGCCGGCGGGACGATCGCGTCGATCCGGTCGAGGACCTCGTCGGAGAGCACCACGTCCACCCCGGCCAGGGTGTCCTCGAGCTGCTCCATCGTGCGGGGCCCGGCGATCGCCGACGTCACGCCCGGGTGCGCGATCGTGAACGCCATCGCGAGGTGCGTGAGCCGGATCCCGGTCTCGTCGGCGAGCGCGATGAGCTGCTCGATCGCGGCGAGTCGTCGTTCGTCGCGGAAGTGCCGCATGCCGGTGCTCGCCCGGAACTCGTCGTTCGACTGCCCGGCACGGTACCGCCCGGTCAGTGAGCCGCCCGCGAGGGGGCTGTAGACGAGCGTCCCCATACCGTACCGCTGCGCGACGGGCAGGACCTCGCGCTCGATCTCCCGGTCGAGGATCGAGTAGTTCGGCTGCTCGGTGCGGAACCGCTCGAACCCGCGGCGCTCGGACACCCACTGCGCCTCGACGATCTCCGAGCCGCGCATCGACGAGCTGCCGATCGCGCGGACCTTGCCCTGCCGGACGAGGTCGGTGAGCGCCGAGAGGGTCTCGTCGATGTCCGTGTCGGGGTCCGGGCGGTGCAGCTGGTAGAGGTCGATGTGGTCGGTGCGCAGGTTCCGGAGCGACCGCTCGACCGCCTCGACGATCCACCGCCGAGACGCTCCACGGTGGTTCACGTCGTCGTCGACCGGACCGTGGAACTTCGTGGCGAGGACGACCTGGTCGCGTCGTCCGGCCAGCGCTTCGCCGACGACCTCCTCCGAGTCGCCGTAGCGGTCCGCCGTGTCGATGAAGTTGATGCCGGCGTCGAGCGCCCGGTGGATGATCCGGATGCCCTCGGTGCGGTCGGGGTTGCCGAACTGGCCGAGCATCATCGCGCCGAGCGCGTAGGGCGTCACCTTGATGCCGGTGCGTCCGAGGGTGCGGTACTGCATGGCGGTCTCCTGTAGTCTCGTATCCGGAACAACGTTCCGCTGATGTCGATCACCATACGGAACATTGTTCCGCTTACGCAAGGGGTGAGTTGTGCCTTCCGCCGAACCGCGTCGCCTGCGCGCCGACGCCCGCCAGAACGTCGACGCGATCCTGCAGGCAGCCCGGACGGTGTTCGCCCGGTCCGGGGTCGACGCCCCCGTGCGCGAGGTCGCTACCGAGGCCGGCGTGGGTGTCGGCACGCTCTACCGGCACTTCCCGCAGCGCGCGGACCTCGTCGCCGCCGTCTTCACGTCGGAGATCGACGACACCGCCGCCGAGGCCGACCGTCTGCGGGCCGAGTACCCGCCGGGGGAGGCCCTCGACCGCTGGGTCACCCGGTTCACCCGGTTCGTCGCGACGAAGCAGGGCCTGTCCGCGGCACTGCACTCGGGCGACCCGGCGTTCGACGCGCTGCCGGGGTACTTCGTGGACCGGCTCGGGCACGTCGTGCGCGAGCTCCTCGACGCGGCGATCGCCACGGGGGAGGTCCGCACCGACGTCGACGCCGTGGAGCTCCTGCAGGCGATCGGCGACCTCAGCCACCGGGCACCCGCAGCCGACGGCTCGCCGAACCCGATGGTGCGTGTCCTGCTCGACGGGCTGCGCGTCCGCGGCGACTGAGGGAGTGCGCAGCAACCGCGGCCGCGTGCGCCGGTCGCCCTAGTCTGGCGCGATGGGGAACAACGGACGCCGCAGCGGGGGCGCGATCGGACTGCTCGTGCTGGGCGGGTACCTTGTGCTGCGCTTCGGCCTGCTCGCGTACCGGGAGCACCAGGAGGGCATGTCCACCGAGGACATCGTCCTGAGCCTCCTCGGGATCGCGGCGCTGGCCTTCGTGATCGTCGAGGTGATCAACCTCGCCTACCACGCGCACACCCGGCGCCGTGAACGCGCCCTCGCCGCCCGCCACCCCGGTGCCCGCCTGGTCCCGGTGCGGGTCAGCCGCGACCTCGGCAAGCAGATCGACTGGGCGGCGGGTGCCCTCGGCCTGCCCCGGGAGTCGGTACCCCGGCGCGGGTACGGCACCCTCGTCGCGGACGGCAACGGCATCGGCCTCTACTCGGGTGGCTCGACCCCGACGCTCCTCGTCGGCATCCCCCGCGCCGCGGTCGTCTCGGTGGCGAGCGGCGACGCGAAGGCCGTCGGTCGCTACGCCTTCGGACGGGTCGACGCGATCCGGGTCCTCGCGGGTGACCCGAAAGCACCGGTGTGGATCGACGTGCCGGCGTACCGCGTGGTGTTCGGGTTCCCGAAGCACCTGCGCGGCGAGGAACTCGACCAGCGCGTCCGCGAGGTGGCCTCTGCGGTCGGCGTCTCGGTCGCGACCCTCCCGCCGCTGCGCTGAGCGCAGCTGCACGACGGCGGAGCGCCCCGCGCCCCGAGTGGGGACCACCGTCGCAACGGCGGAGCGCCCCGCGCCTGAATCGGGGACCACCGGACGGGAGGCCCGTGGCGGCGCCGCCACGGGCCTCCCGTCCGATGGTCCGGCTGACTAGCCGCTCAGGCGGCCGACTCGACGAGCGCCGCCTCCGCGCGTTCCGGCGACCCCTCGGCGAGGCCTCGGGCGATCCGCGCCCGCGACACCGCCCACAGCACGAGCGCCGCGGCGAACACGAGGACCTCGGTCACGGTGAGCGCCCAGATGATCCCGGCGAGCCCGAACCACAGGTTCCCGACGAACACGATCGGGATGAACAGCACGCCCTGCGCCAGGGAGAGCGTCATGGCGGGGACGACCATCCCGGTCGCCTGGAACAGCGACGTCAGCAGGCCGGTGAACCCGTTGACGATCGTCGCGACCAGCTGCGCCGTGAGGATCGTCACGCCGATCGCGAGCACGGCGTGGTCACCCGAGAAGACCGTGAAGACCTGCTCGCGGAACACGAACACGGTGCCGGAGAACACGAGCACGATCGCTCCCACCGTCATGGCCGCCGCGCGGAGGGCCGAGCGCAGTCGGGCCGCATCGCCCTTGCCGAACGCGTACGCGAGGAGCGGGAGCACGCCGATCGTGACCCCCATGACGAGGAACTCCGGGACCTGGGCGATGCGGACCGCGACGCCCATGGCGGCGAGCGGGTCGTCGCCGTAGGCGCTCGCGAGGTTGTTCAGGACGAGCGTCGTGACGATGAGGAACGCGGCCTGCAGCAGTTCGCCCGCGCCGACGCCGAGGACCGGCCGCACCACGTCGCCGCGCAGCGTGATCCACCGCGGAGCGAAGCTGACGTTCGCGCTGTGCCGCTGCAGCCAGACCACCCAGTACCCGATCGCGACCAGGTTGCCGAGACCGACCGCGAGTGCCGCGCCGGCCACGCCCCAGTGCAGCACGAGGATGAAGAGCACGTCGAACACCAGGTTGCCGAGGGTCGACAGCACGAGCCCGACCATCGCCTGCCGCGCGGCGCCCTCGGAGCGGACGATCTGCTCGAGCGCGAAGGACGCGGCGAGGACCGGCACGAACGCAAGCATCACGGCGACGTAGGCGCTCGTCGCGGGGACGGCTCGGGCGTCGGCACCGAGCAGGGCGACGAGTGGGTGCAGCAGCAGGAGTCCGACGCCGCCGAGCACGGCTCCGGTCACCACGGCGCCCCAGAGCGAGAACGCCGCGACGTGCTTGATGTCCTGCGCTCGGTCCGGCTCGTGCTCGGAGGCGCCGAGCATCCGGGACATCAGCGCGCTGCCGCCGACGCCGAACACGCCACCGACGGCCATGACCAGGCCGAGGAGCGGGGTGCCGAAGGTGATCGCGGCGAGCAGCGAGGTGTCGTGCTGCGAGCCGATGAAGCCCGCGTTGATGACGTTGTAGACGGCGCTGACGACCATCGCGGCAGCCATCGGCACGCAGAGGTGCACGAGGGCGCGGGCGATGGGGGCCGCGGACAGGTACCAGCGGTTCCGGTCGGCGACGCGGTCGCCGTGGTCGAGGGTGGTGGTGCTCATGGCTGCCTCCTTCTGGGCAGGGCGGAGCGCGCGCCGACGGTCGTCGGCACGGCGTGCGGAGTCGCGGCGACCGTGGTCGTGGCGCGACGGGGAGAGCGGCCGGCGGACGCCGTCGCTGTGGTGCGTGCCCTCCGGCCGGGAGGCGCGTGGTGCGTTACCGGGTGGGCTCCGGGAGGGCTGCGGTCACCTTGCGCAGGAGGTCGTGCAGGGTGGCGCGTTCGCCGAGGGTCAGCGGTGCGAGGATCTCGTCGTCGAGGGCGTACATGGCGTCCTCGAACCCGGCGATGAGGGCGGTTCCCGCCTCGGTGGCGTGGACCCGTTTGGTGCGGGCGTTGTCGGCGTCCGGACGACGCTCGACGAGCCCGCGCCGTTCGAGCCCCTGCAGGAGGCTCGAGACGCTGGCGGCGCTCGTCCGGGTGACCTCGGCGAGTTCACGCTGGATCGCGCCGGGCGAACGCTGCAGGTACCCGAGCACGAAGGACTGCTCCTGCGTGAGGTCGCGGTCGCGGACCCACTCCTCGGCGGCCTTGCGCTGCGCCCACCCGATCCAGCGCATGAGCTGGAGCGGCGTGTCGAACTGCGGTGCCTGCTGCGTCATGTTCAGAACTCTAACTGTTTGACTTCTAACTGTCAACGGTTGCTCGGACTCCCCCGAACGGGGGTATCGCCAGAGTGTGGGCGCTTCCTTGTAGGTTGTTCAGGGAGCGCGGGTCAACCACCCGCGTGCAGTCCTCAGCACGACGGCGATGCCGTGCACACCCGAGGGGGATCAGGGATGGACCGGAACGACTCCGCGACCGCACGACGCGTGCAGTCCTGCGTGAGCGCCGGCGTCCCACCCTTCATCCACGGGGGTGACGCGATCCGCTGAAGCCCGTCCGCGCGCAGCTCGACGCGCACACGTGACTCCGGGACCGCCCCACCAGCGGTCTCGTCGGATCCCCGGACCAACCACCCCGGGGAT
Source organism: Curtobacterium sp. 458 (assembly GCF_030406605.1). Lineage (NCBI taxonomy): Bacteria > Bacillati > Actinomycetota > Actinomycetes > Micrococcales > Microbacteriaceae > Curtobacterium > Curtobacterium sp. 458. Next base: position 1,444,791 of record NZ_CP129104.1, read on the forward strand.
GGATCAGCGGCGGAGGGATCCGCCGGAGGAAGAGGCACAATGCCATCCACAGCAACACGCTTCGCGCTGCGCGCGGGCGCCACGGCCACCGTGGCCGCGGTCATCATCGGCGGTGCGGCGCTCCCCGCGAACGCGGCCGCCACCGACGTCACCCAGGCCGAGGGCCGCCTGCTCGCGGGCAGCGGCACCGTCGACCTCGACACGATCGCGGCACTCGCCGGGTCGTACGGCGCGACCGCTCCCGGCGGCGCCGCCGACGGCGGGTCGAACCCGCTCGACCTCACCGTCCTCGACAGCCTCGGTGTGCAGGTCCCCGGCGGCATCCAGCTCCTCGGGGCCAACGGCCTCGTGGACGTCGGGGTCGCGGGTCAGTACTCCTCGACCTCCACCACCGGGGCAGTCGCCGCGGCCGGGGCGGTCACGGGCGACGGCGCGATCCAGGTCGGCGCTCCCGGCAGCGACGGCGCGAGCATCGACCTGCAGCCGCTGCTCGCCGGACTCGACCTCGACGGGGTCATCAGCGACGCATCGGTCGACCTCGGGGCGCTCTCCGCGCGGGCCGAGGCGACCCGCACCTTCGAGGGTGCCGACGTCAGCACCGACTACCAGGTGGCCAGCGCGGACGTGTCCGTCGTGAGCCCGGCGGTCGCCGCGCTCGTCGGGCAGCTGAACACGACGCTCGGCACCACGAGCACGACCCTCAACACGGCGCTCGGCGCGGGCGGGGTCACGACGGCGCTGACCGGCGCGGTCACGGACGACCTCACCGACGTCCTGAACACCGTCCCGGGCATCGCGGTCGGTGACACCACGGCCACCGTGACCGCGGACGTCGACCTCGCGGCCGCCGTCTCGTCGATCACCGCGTCCCCGCTCACCTCGGGCGCCGTCACGATCGACCTGTCGACCGGCACGGTCTCGATCGACCTCGACGACCTCTACACGCTCAACGACCTCGCGCCGAACACGCGACTGCTCGCGAGCGACACGATCAACGCGCAGATCGAGGAGGCGATCGCCGACATCCTGACGAACCAGGTGCCGGCGCTGCTGACCGACGCGCTCCAGGACGCGCTCGACGTCGCCACCGTGAACGTGGACGTCAGCACGGACGCCACGGTCCTCGTCGCGGACGCCGGCCTCGACATCTCCGTCGACACGACCCTCGGCCAGCTCCTCGGCACCTCGACGACCGACCCCGAGGTCACCCTCACCGGAACCGGGGCACTCGCGCTCCTCGACGACCTCGGTCTCACGGCCGGTCTCGAGGCAGTCGTCGACACGGCGCTCCTGCCCGCGCTGACCACCGCGGTCGGCGGCATCGTGACCGAGGACTTCGTGTCCGACACCGTCGACACGCTCGTCGACACGCTCGAGGACGTGGTCACGGCCCTCGACCCGGTGCTCGACGCACTCAACGAGTTGGTGTCGATCACGATCAACTCGCAGACCGCCCCGGCGTTCAGCGACCCGGACGGTGACGCCACCGGCGCCACCACGGTCCGTGCCGTCCGCATCGAACTGCTCCCCGCGGTCGACGCGGCGACGGTCGACATCGCGACCGCGACCGTGCAGGCCGACGCCTTCGCCGGCATCGCCATCACCGACCCGGAGGACGGCACCGAGACCACCGTGCCGACCGAGGACGACACCACGGACGTGCCGGTCAGCGGCACCGCGGAGCCGGGCTCGGACGTCGACGTGACGCTCGACGGTGACGAGGACGGCACGCAGTCCACGGTCACCGACGAGGACGGCACCTGGACCGTGACGTTCCCGGACGTCGCCGTCGGTGACCACGAGGCCGTCGCGGTCGAGACCATCGGCACGCTCGTGAGCGACCCCGACTCGGTGACCTTCGTCGTGGCTGCGGCGCCGGTCGACCCGACCGACCCGACCGACCCGACCGAGCCGGGCACCCCCGGCACGCCGGGCGGTCCGGGCGGTGACGGGCCCGGCGCAGGCGTCGGCCCGGGTGCCGGCGGTGGTGGCGGCTCGCTCGCCTACACCGGCGCCGAGCTCCTGCCGATCATGCTGATCGCCGGCCTGCTCCTCGCCGCCGGTGGCGGCACGCTCCTCGCTCGTCGCCTCCGCCGCACGGCGTAGACGACGCGTGACCCGCGCGGGTGCCGGTCAGGGTAGCCGGCACCCGCGCACTCCCGGGAGGTGGCGCGTTCGGGTCGCGGCCTCCCACGCCGGTGCGGTGGTGATCGGGTCACCACCGCACCGGCGTCACCATCGGCGGGCACCCTCCCTGCCGCACGACGCCGTCCCACCGATGAGGAGCACCGTGCACGACCACGACACCCACCCGCTCGACCGCCACGTGGGGCCGCCCCACGTCGAACGCTTCCGGCTGACCCACGCGCCGTCCGAGACCCTGTCGGTCGTCTGCACGTGCGCGATCGGTGCCGACCACGACAACACCATCCGCCCCGACCGGGCGACACCTGTCCGCTGAGGCCCGCACGGGGGGATACTGGCTCCGTGCGTGAACTCCAAGCCCAGATCGCGGCGGACCTCGACGTCCAGCCGACCATCGACCCGCAGCAGGAGATCGACCGTCGGGTCGGGTTCCTGCGCGACTACCTGCTGACCACCGGCGCGAAGGGGTACCTCCTCGCGATCAGCGGCGGACAGGACTCCACCCTCGCCGGCAAGCTCTCGCAGCTCGCCGTCGAGTCCCTCCGGTCCGAGGGCCACGACGTCAGCTTCACCACAGTGCGCATGCCGTACCGTGTGCAGGCCGACGAAGAGGACGCGCAGCTCGCCCTGCGGTTCATCGGCGCCGAGCCCGGCATCACGGTCAACATCGAGCACGGTGTCGACGGGGTCGTCCAGGACACCCTTGCCTCCGGCGTCGAGCTGAGCGACTTCGTCAAGGGCAACGTGAAGGCCCGGATGCGCATGGTCGCCCAGTACGCCGTCGCCGGGCAGCGCGGGCTCCTCGTCGTGGGGACCGACCACGCGGCCGAGGCCGTGACCGGGTTCTTCACGAAGTACGGCGACGGCGGTGTGGACCTCACCCCGCTGACCGGCCTGACGAAGAGCCAGGGTCGCCAGCTCCTCGAGTTCCTCGGAGCCCCCGCCCGCCTGTACGAGAAGGCACCGACCGCGGACCTGCTCGACGACCTGCCCGGACAGACCGACGAGGCGAACCTCGGGCTCACCTACGCGGAGATCGACGCGTACCTGCAGGGGCACGACGTGCCGGACGAGGTCGCGGAGGCGATCGAGTCGCGCTACCGCGCGACCGCGCACAAGCGCGCCGTCCCGGCGACCCCCTTCGACGACTGGTGGCGCGCGACCGTCGACGCGCGGTAGTCGCCACCACCCGACGGACGGGAGGCGCGGTGCGGGCTCGCACCGCGCCTCCCGTCCGTCGGCGCGGCCCGGTAGGCTGGAGCGAACAGAACAACACATGCGGAATCCCGGTTCGGCGCCCGCCGGACGGCGGCTTCCGTGAGGGGGAGACATGGAAGTCCTGTTCGCACTCGGCGCCGTTCCGCTGGTCATCGTGGGCGTGATCGTCCTCGCGGTGATCGTGCTCGTCTACGCCAAGCTCGTCTACCGCAACGCCGGTGCGGACGAGGCGCTCATCATCACCGGCAAGCGGTCGCGCAAGGTGAAGAACGCCGACGGCACCGAGACCGTCGAGTCCGGCATCAAGGTCGTCCTCGGCGCCGGCGTGCTCGTCCGCCCGTTCTTCGAGCGGGTCGCGAAGCTGTCGCTGAGCTCGCGGGCGATCGACATCAACGTCAACGCGCAGGACTCCCGCGGCGTCACGATCGACGTCGAGGCGGTGGCGCTCGTCAAGGTGGGCGAGGCGGACGCCTCCATCCGTGCCGCGGCGCAGCGTTTCCTCGGTCAGGAGAAGAAGATCGACGACTTCGCGCGCGAGGTCCTGTCGGGTTCGCTCCGCGCCTCGATCGGCGCGACCGACGTCTCGACGATCATCCGCAACCGCGACCAGCTGACGGTCGCGGTCCTCGACGTCGCGAAGGACGCCCTGCACAGCCAGGGCCTCGACGTCGACTCGTTCGAGATCAAGGGCATCTCGGACCGCAACGAGTACATCAGCGACCTCGGTCGTGCCGAGCGCGCCCGTGTCCGGCTCGAGGCCGAGAACGCCGAGGCGCAGGCCGACCGCGAAGCCCGTGAGGCCCGTGCCCGCGCGGACCAGGCGATCGCCGAGGCCGAGAACGCCCTCGCGATCCGCCGAGCCGCGCTCCAGCTCGACTCCGACCGGGCCTCGGCCGAGGCCGCTGCGGCGGGACCGCTCGCTCACGCCCGCGCCGCGCAGGGCGTCGTGGAGCAGGAGCAGCTGACGGCGCAGAAGCGAGCCGAGCTCCGTCGCGCCGAGCTCGAGTCCGAGGTCACCGCCGTGGCCGAGGCGAACGCCCGCAAGACCCGGCTCGAGGCCGAAGCCGCCGCCGGTGCCCAGGTCGAGACGGCCCGTGCACAGGCCGAGGCCCGTCGCATCTCCGCCGAGGCCGTCGCCGCGGAGGCTCAGGCGGAGTCCGAGGCCCGCAAGCTCGCCGCCGACGCCTCGCGCGCCGAGGGCGAGGCAGCGGCCGACGCGATCCGGGCCAAGGGCCAGGCCGAGGCCGACGCGACCAAGGCGCAGGCCGACGCGCTCGCGCAGCACTCCGAGGCGGTGCTGCGCGTCAAGGCGATCGAGACGCTCCCGAGCATCGCGCGCGAGCTCGCAGCGCCGATGGGCAACATCGACAAGCTGACGGTGGTGTCGTCGGACGGCGCCGGCTCGCTCTCGAAGAGCGTCGTGAGCCAGTTCAGCGAGGTCGACGCACTCCTCGGGACGACCGCCGGCTTCACGCTGAGCGACATCGTGAAGAGCACGACGACGGGTCAGGCCGCAGCGCGCGCGGTGGCACGCGAGCAGGAGACCGCGGCCGCCGACGCCGAGTAAGGGCCGACGACGGGCGCGGCGGGGTCAGTCCTCGCCGCGACCGTCCTCGCGGCGCCCGTCATCGTCGGAGCGGTCGTGCTGTCGGCCGGCGTCCTCGCGCTCCTGCGACAGCCGCTGCTGCCACACGACGCTGCGCGCGGCACCCCCGAGGACGTCGTCGACGCTCCGGTCCGTCTGCGCGGCCAGTGCGCCGCTCAGCCCGGCGGTCAGGGTGCCGCCCGCCGAGGCGAGGCGTTCGACGACCTCCTCCTGCCGGTCGGTCAGGGGTTCGTCGACCAGGTCGTCGACGGTGTCGCGGATGTTCTGCTCGCTCGCGTCGAGTGATGCGTCGTCTCCCGCGTGCAGTGCGGCGGCCTCGCCGACGACGACGAGCCCGAGGCGCGCGGCGTCGTCCTCGGGACGGTGGTGTGCGTGCTCTTCGGTCATGGCGTGGACGGTACGCTCCGCGTTCCGCCGACCCTGGACGCGGGCGCCCCCCTCGGGTCAGCGCGGGGTCACGGCCCGGCGGCGGAGCACCCAGCGTGCCGCGGCCGTGCCCTCGCTCCGCTGGAAGTCGCGGATCGTCGGCATCGCGGGTGGTGCCGGCTGCGCCGCCTTCTCGAGGAACAGCCCTGCGAGCGCCGCGAGCACGGCGTCGACCGTCGACCCGTCCAGCCCGGCGAAGACCGGGTGTTCGGCGAGGTGCTGGTCGACGTCGTCGTCCTCACCGCGGACCAGGGTGTCGAGGAGGTAGGTGAGCGGGTCGAGCCAGTGCGCCCCGACGGACGCCCAGGGCCAGTCGACGACCCACACCAGGCCGTCCGCGTCCACCAGCAGGTTGTCGGCCCGGCAGTCGGCGTGCACGAGGTGGTCACCGTCGACGAGCCGGTCGGCACCGCGCGCCGTCGCCGCGAGGAGGTCCGCCACGGCGGCGACGTCCTCCGGGACCTCCGGGGCCAGCCCGGTGACGAGCATCCGGTCCCATGCGGCGAACTCGTCGCGGAGGTCGTCGGCGATGCGGGGGAGGCCCGTCAGCGTCCCGGAGGCGAGCGGCAGCGTGTCGAGGGCGTCGAGGACGGCGGCCGTGTCAGCACCGCGGCCGTCGCCACCCGGGTGTCGGCCGTCGACGTCGTCGAGCACGAGCGCGACCCAGTCGTCGCCGTCGTGCACCTCGTCGAACGCGGCGATCAACCGTGGTGCCTGCACCTCGGGTGGGATCGCCGCCATCACCCGCGCCTCGCGGCGGTGCATGTCGGCGCTGTCGCCGTTGCGGGACCGGGCGACGCTCTTCACGAAGGCGCGGTGGCCGTCAGCCGTGACGACGCGGTCAGCGCTCCCGGGCGACCACCCCGAGGGTTGCGACACCGCCTGGACGACCGGACTGCCGAGGGCCGCCTCGATCCGTGCCCGCAGCGTCGTCGGTACTCCGGTCCAGCTCGTCCGCCCCATCCGGCCACGCTACCTGAGAAGCCGTTCACGAAAAGTGCAGGATGGCAAACATGCATTGCCAGCAACGATGCCTCTGATGTAAAGTTGCGCGGTCTGCAAGTTTGAGAGTTGGGAACCAGATGTCCACTGCCACCGCACCGGTCGAGGTGCAGCGCGGGCGATCGTCGGCTCCGGCGGCCACGCCGGCGGAGCCGATCATGTCGCACCGGCAGATCCTCCTCGTCATCTACGGCCTGATGGCCGGCATGTTCCTGTCGTCGCTCGACCAGACGATCGTCGGGACGGCGATCCGCACGATCGGTGACGACCTGCACGGCCTCGACCAGCAGGCCTGGGTCACGACCGCCTACCTCATCGCGTCGACGATCACGACGCCGATCTACGGCAAGCTCTCCGACGTGTTCGGCCGCCGGCCGCTCTACATCTTCGGCATCGCGGTGTTCATCCTCGGGTCGCTGCTCTCGACTCTCTCGACGTCGATGATCATGCTCGCGGCCTTCCGGGCGTTCCAGGGCATCGGTGCGGGTGCGCTGATGTCGCTGCCCCTCGCGATCATGGGTGACATCCTCGCTCCGCGTGAGCGCGCGAAGTACCAGGGCTACTTCCTCGCGGTGTTCGGCATCTCGAGCGTCATCGGACCGCTCATCGGCGGGCTGTTCTCGGGCGCGAACGAGATCCTCTGGATCACCGGCTGGCGCTGGGTCTTCCTCGTGAACGTCCCGATCGGCATCGGCGCGCTCATCATGGTGATCGCGTTCCTGCACCTCCCGAAGTTCGGCGACGCCAAGGCGAAGCCGCGTATCGACTGGTGGGGCGCCACCTCGGTCATCGTGACGCTCGTGCCGCTGCTGCTCGTCGCCGAACAGGGCCGCACGTGGGGCTGGGGCTCCGCGGCCGCCATCGCCTGCTACGTGATCGGTGCGCTCGGGCTCGTGGCGTTCCTGGTGATCGAGTCGCTCATGAAGGACGACGCGATCATCCCGCTCAAGCTCTTCCGCTCCGGTGTCTTCTCGATGGCGACCGGCCTCGGTTTCCTCGTCGGGTTCGCGATGTTCGGGGCGATGCTCACCATCCCGCTGTACCTGCAGATCGTGACCGGCCTCACCCCGACCGAGTCCGGCTTCGCCACGCTCCCGATGATCGGCGGGCTCATGATCGCCTCGATCGCCTCCGGCCAGATCGTCGCGAAGACCGGCCGCTACCGGATCTTCCCCGTCATCGGTACCGCGCTCGTCTCGGTCGGGTACGTCGTGCTGACCTTCATGACGATCGACAAGCCGCTCTGGTTCCTCATGATCGGCATGTTCCTCATCGGGCTCGGTCTCGGCCAGCTCATGCAGAGCATCACCCTGGCGTCGCAGAACTCGGTGCAGCCGCGGGACATGGGCGTGGCGACCTCCTCGGCGACGTTCTTCCGCCAGATCGGTGGCACGCTCGGCACCGCGGTCCTGCTCTCCGTGCTGTTCTCGATCATGCCGACGAACATCCTGCACGCCACGGCGGACCGGTCGAACCTGTCCTCCGCGCTCGACACAGCCCTGAACCCGACGGTCGCCTCGGCGAAGGCGAACCAGGGCGTGATGGACCAGATCTGGAACCCGATCGTCGAGCCGCTCCAGGAGAACGTGCAGCAGCAGCTCGACTCCGCATCGACCCAGGCGAAGAGCGCAGCCGACGCCGCGGTCACGAAGCAGGTGACGGCGGCCGTGCAGCAGCAGGTCGCGGCCGGAGCTGTGCCCGCAGCGGCGGCGCAGACCGTGATCGACCAGCAGGTCGCCGCGGCCACCCCGGCCGCCGAGCAGCAGGCCCTCGCCGCGGTCGCGGACAAGGCACACGCCAGCGTCCAGGACGGCACCGTCTCCGTCGACTGGGCGGACGCCTCGCAGCGCTCGTACTGGGTCGACCAGGTCACCCCGAAGCTGTCGAGCACCATCGAGGACCAGGCGTCGTCGAGCGGCTCGAGCAGCAGTTCCGAGACGAGCGACACGTCGTACCTCAACGGTGCGGACCCGGCACTCACCCGTCCGTTCATGACCGGGTTCAACGCCTCGGCCGTGACCGTGTACTGGGTCGGGTTCGCCGTGATCCTGCTCGCGTTCGTGCTGAGCTGGTTCTTCAAGGCGCCGCCGCTCCGGAAGAGCTCGGCGCTCCAGGAACAGGCCGACTCCGCCGGCACCGCTGACGACCTGGAGGTCCAGGCGGTCCGTGCAGCCGACACCATGGGTTCGCCCACGGCACCGACCACCGGGTCGATCAGTGTCCAGCGCGACCGTACGGACGCCTGACCCGACCGGAGCCGTCCGCACGACCGCGGACGGCTCCGGAGCGGACGCCGGCGCGTGCGGCCTGCGCGAGCGGAAGAAGCAGCAGACCCGCGCCGCCATCCACGGTGCCGCGCTCGAGCTCGTGACCCAACACGGGCTGGCAGGGGTCACCGTCGAGGAGATCTGTGCGGCCGCGGGCGTCTCGAGCCGCACGTTCTTCAACTACTTCCCGTCGAAGGGCGACGCCGCACTCGGACTCGGCCCGTCGACGGTCCCGGAGGACGCCCGCGCGGCGTTCCTCGCGGGGACGGGCCCGCTCGTCGCGGACTGCTGCGACCTCGTCGCGCGGACGGTCACCCTGCCGCAGGACCGCCGCCGGATGAAGCAGCTCGTCCAGGCCCGGCCGGAGATGGTCCCGACGATGCTCCAGTGGATGTCGGAGACCCGCGCCCGGGTCGCCGAGGTCGCCGCCGAACGGGCCGGTGCGGACACCGCGCGGACGGCCGTCACGCTCGTCATGGCTGCGGTGATCGAGGCGACGCACCGGTACGTAGTGTCGTCGCGAGCGGAGCTCGCGACGCGGCTCCGTGACGTGGTGGCCGAGATGGGGCGGCTCGCTGCCTCGGATTGACGGCCGGGGAACAGACGGGAGGCACGGTGCGCGTCCGACGCGCACCGTGCCTCCCGTCCGGTTCCCGCGTCAGCGGGTACGCGCTCCGCGCCCGGCGAACCGCGTGTAGATGAACAGCACGATGATGGCCCCGATGATCGACCCGATGATGCCGGCGGGCTGGAAGAACCCGTCGTTCCCGTCGTGGTTGAAGATCAGGTAGCCGAGGAAACCGCCGACGAACGAGCCGACGATCCCGAGGACGATCGTCATCAGGATGCCGATGTTCTGCTTGCCGGGGATGACCAGGCGCGCGATCGCGCCGGCGATGAGTCCGATGATGATCAGGCTGACGATGAGACCGAACACGGTGTGCCTCCTTGTGTGGGGGTCGGTCCACTCGGCGGGTACCGGGTGCGACCAGCACCAGAGACAACTCCCCGCTCGCTCGGCGTCCTCCCAGGGAGCCCTCGCGAGGGCGGTCAGACCAGCCCGGAGGCCTCCAGCTCACCCCGGAGCTCGGCGTCCGACGGCTCCACGAAGTGCTTGCCGTTCGGCAGCACCACGACGGGGATGTTCTTCCGCCCGCTGATCGCCTCGGCGCGGTCGGCAGCGGTCAGGTCCGCCTCCACGTCCACGTAGTCGTAGTCGATCCCGAGCCCGTCGAGCAGCGCCTTGGAGCGCCGGCAGTCGCGGCACCAGTCCGCGCCGAACATGGTCACCTTGTCGAACGTCGCTTCAGCCATGTGGGGTACGACGCTCGACGGCCGCAGTGCATTCCCGCGCACACCGGGACACGCTCCGTCGGACGGGAGCACGATCGGAGCATGAGCCTCCCCGTCGACGTGGTCCACCCCCACCACCGCCACGGCTGGTGGTGGAAGACCCTGCTCGCGGGCTTCCTGCTGTGGGTCGTCACGATCGTCGTCACGGTGCTGACGCGCAACACGAACCTCGTGCCGACGATCATCCTGCTCGGCAGCTTCCTCGTCCCCTTCACCGTCGTGCTCTTCGTCATCGAGCGGGTCACCGGGACGATCAGCACGATGCAGCTCGTCACGGCGTTCTTCGTCGGCGGGATCCTCGGCGTCCTCGGGGCGTCGCTCCTCGAGGCGAACCTCCGGCAGGACGCGCTCCTGTACATCGCGGTCGGGTTCGTCGAGGAGTTCGTCAAGGGCGTGCTGCTCGTGGTCGTCGCCTGGCGGGTCCGGCCGAAGACGGCGCGGCAGGGTGCGCTCCTCGGCGCCACGGTCGGCGCGGGCTTCGCGGCGTTCGAGTCCGCCGGGTACGCGTTCAACGCGGCGATCACCGCGCGGGGGATCGACCTCGTGTCGCTCCTGCAGACCGAGGTCGTCCGGGCGATCCTGTCCCCGGTCGGACACGTGCTGTGGACCGCGGTCCTCGGCGCCGTGCTCTTCGGGGCCGCGCGCGGTGGGGCCCGGCTCCGCTGGTCGTGGAGCATCGTCGTCGCGTACGTCGGGGTGTCGCTGCTCCACGGGCTGTGGGACAGCAACTCGACCCTCGCGACGCTCCTCGCGTTCGTGTTCACCGGCACGCCGTTCTCCGCCGCGCGGGGCCGGTACGTGCCGGCCGACGTGGCGACGCTCTCGACGACGCTGTACGTCGTGGGACTCGCGATCGTCACCGCGATCGGGGTGGCGGTCCTCGTGACCGTGCTCGTCCGGCACCGTCGGCAGGACCGAGCGTTGGCCGCAGCGTCGGACCGGTCCGACGCTGCGGCTGCGCCGACGTGGCTGTCGGGTCCGTCGGGACCGGGCGCGTCCGACTGGACCCGCACCCCGCCCCCGCACGCGCACTGACACCGGGCACCGGCGCGACACCCGCGCGCCCTACGATGTCCCCATGCCGCAGCGACCCGACCCCGCCCGGGCCGCCTGGGCCTCCGCAGCCGTCCGCCGGTTCGCCGCCGCCACGAACCTCCTCGTCGCCGCGCGGCGCTTCCGCATCGTCGGCGGCGACCCCACCGACGTCGCGGCCCTCGGCGCGGTCCTGACCGGGCTCGGCGCGCGGCCGGCGGGTGAACAGGAACCCGTCGACCAGCTCTGGTGCCTCGGCGACCCCGCCGAGACGACGCCCGCGGTCGAGCGCGAGGCCGACCGTCCCCGCGGCGCCGCGCTCGTCGTGGTCGACGCCGGGAGGTACCTCCCCGCGGTGGACGAGGACGCCTTCGGACCGGTCGCCCCCGTCCGACCGGGCGTCCTCGGCGTCCCCTCGCTGTCGGACGACGTCTTCCTCGTCTCGACCGGCCGCGACCCCGAGACCGACCCGGCCGCCGAGGCCCGCATCCGGTGGGCCCGGCGCTGGATGCCGGTGTCCCGGACGGTGGCGCGCGAGCTCGGGGACGGAGGGCTGCTGCGCGGCACCCGCGTCGCCGTCGCCATGGTGCTCGAGCCGAAGACCGCGGTGCTCGCGCTGCTCCTCCGGGACGCCGGCGCCGAGGTCGTCGTGTACGCCCACGCCGACGAGACCGACGACGCCGTGGCCGAGGTCCTCCGCGCCGCCGGGCTCCCCGTGTTCGCCCGCGCAGGTGTGTCGCTCGTCGAGCAGAAGACGCTCGCCCTCGCGATGCTCGACACGGCGCCGCACATCGTCCTCGACGACGGCGCGCACGTCATCCGCCTGCTCCACCAGGAACGGCCGGACCTGCTCCCCGTGATGCTCGGCGCGGCCGAGGAGACCACGAGCGGACTCCGGCCGCTCCGCACCATGGCCGAGCGCGGCACCCTGGGCATCCCGGTGGTCGCCGTCAACGACGCCCGCACCAAGACCTTCTTCGACAACCGGTACGGCACCGGGCAGTCGACGGTGTCCGCGACGCTCGACCTGGTCGACCGGCTCCCGTCCGGCGCGCACCGGGTCCGCCCGGGAGGCACGGCCGTCGTCGCCGGGTTCGGTCCGGTCGGCGAGGGGGTCGCGATGGTGCTCCGCGCGCTCGGCTTCGTCGTCGTGGTCGCCGAGACCGACCCGGTCCGAGCCCTGCAGGCCGCCTTCGCCGGGCACGTGGTCGCTCCGCTCGCCGACGCCGTCCGGGACGCCGACCTCGTCGTGAGTGCCACCGGGGTCCGCGACACGCTCTCGCTCGAGGTCCTCCGGGCGACGGCAGCGGGCGCGGTCGTGTCGGTCGCGGGCGGGGTCGACCAGGAGGTCGCCGTCACGGACGCCCTCGCCGCCGGTGCCACCCCCACGACCGAGGTGCCCGACGTCGAACGGTTCACGTTCCCGGACGGCCACCACGTCGTGGTGCTCGACCGCGGCGGGTGCATCAACGTGACGGCCGCCGAGGGCAACCCCGTCGAGATCATGGACCTGTCCTTCGCCGCACAGCTCGGCGCCGTCCGCATGCTCCTGGAGCGCGGTGACGAGCTCGACCGCTCGGTCGTGCCGATCGACCCCGCGGTGGACGAGGCGACCGCCCGGACGGCGCTCGCCGCGTTCGGGACCCGACCCGCGCCTCCCGGCCGGATGGGTGAGCATCCGGCGGACCGCGAGCCCGACGTCCGGACCCACCGTTTCGGGGACCCGTCGTGAGCGTCGTCGTCCACTCCGCACGGGTCGTCGTCCCGATGACCGCGCCGCCCATCGCCGACGGTGCGGTCGCCGTGCAGGGCGACCGCATCCTGCACGTGGGGGACCGCTCGTGGGTCGTCGACCAGCTCGCCGCGAGCGGCGTGCCGACCACCGAGCGCCGGTGGCGAGGCGCGCTCCTGCCCGGGCTCGTCAACGCGCACACGCACCTGCAGTACACCGGCATGTCCGGTGTCGGGCGACGGCAGTACGCGGGATTCGAGGACTGGGCGGCCGCGTTCAACGCGGAGTACGCGGTGCCGCACGACTGGCGGGCCGAGGCCGCAGACGGGGCTCGGGCGTCGCTCCTGGCCGGGGCGACGAGCGTCGCGGACGTCGTCACCGACATCGAGGCGGCGACCGCACTCGAGGACGCCGGGCTCGGCGGCATCGCCTACTGGGAGGTGATGGACTGGGAGAACGCGGCATGGCAGGAGCACGGCCGCGACCAGGTGCTCGCCGAACTCGCCCGGATCCCCACCACCCCGGGCGCCGGACTGTCGCCGCACGCGCCGTACTCGCTCGACGTCGGTCCGCTGCTCGAGCTCCCCGACATCGTCCGGCAACGCGGACTCCGCCTGCACCTGCACCTCGGCGAGGCGGCCTTCGAGGGGGAGCGCACGGCGATCGAACCGGTCCCGGGACTCGACGGGGTCGTCGGCGTCGGGCACGGCGCGGACTGGCACCTCGCGAACGTGCCCTCGTTCCGTGCGATGCGGGCCCTCGGGTTCGGCGCCAGCGCGACCTCCTTCGTCGATCGCCTCGGTGTGCTCGGTCCGGACTGCCACGTCGCGCACGGCGTCTACATGACGGCCGCCGACCGGGCGCTGCTCCGGGCCCGGGGCACGGCCGTCGCACTCTGCCCCCGGTCGAACGCCGTGATCGGGCTCGACCCGCCGCCCGTCGCCGACTACCTGCGCGAAGGCAGCCCGATCGCGATCGGCACCGACTCGCTGTCGTCGTCGCCGTCCCTCGACCTGATGGCTGACGTCACCGCGCTGCACCGGATCGCCCGCGCCCAGGGGTACCGCGGGCACGACCTGCACGAGCGGCTGCTCGCCGCGGCGACCCTCGGCGGCGCGCACGCGATGGGGCTGGCCGTCGGTCCGGACCGGATCGGGCACCTCGCCGTCGGGGCCCGAGCGGACCTCGCGGTGTTCGACGTCGACGCGCGCACCATCCCGGACGCACTCGCCGAGCTCGTGGAGGACGGTGCCGGGCGCGCCGTCGCGACCGTCGTCCGGGGCGTGGTGCGTGCGGTCGACGGCGCACTCGTCGGGCACGCCGGACCGCAGCTGACCCCGCCGCCCACCCGCCCGTCGCAGACCCACCCCTCGCAGACCCACCCGTCGTCGTCGGCCCACCCGTCGTCGTCGCACCCGTCGCAGACCCACCCGTCGTCGGCCCACCAGGAGGAACCCGCATGACCGAGACCGCACCCCGACCCGGCATGGCAGCCCGCCGCACCGTCTCCGGCGAGCTCGTCGAGTGGCTCGACGTCCCGAAGCGCGCCGTCGCCCTCGGCATGGAGCCACACCCCGAGGGCGGCTGGTACGTCCGCACGTGGACGTCGCCCGCGACCGTCCAGACCCCGGCGGGGGAACGTCCTGCGGCGACGCTCATCCACTTCCTGCTCCCGCCCGGCGAGGCCTCGGCCTGGCACCGGGTGGCGAACGACGAGATCTGGATGTGGCACGGACCCGACTCGGTCGACCTCCAGCTCGGCGGCGACGGTGACGAACCGGTGCCGGGAGCGACGATCACCCTCGGGCCGGACGCCGGACGTGACCGGGTGAACGACGCGCAGGCCTTCGTCCGCGGCGGTGTCTGGCAGCGCACACTCCCGCAGGACGGCGAGGTGCTCCTGAGCTGCCTCGTGTCGCCGGGCTTCTCGTTCGAGGACTTCAGACTGGCCGAGGAGCAGTAGCAGGACCGAGCCGACCGATCGTGGCGGGGAACAGCGTTGCCGGCGGCGGGCACCGGACGCCGTTGTCCGCCACCCGCCGCCGGAGCAACGTGCTGCGGGACCGATCATGCACGAAGAATGCGCCGGAAATGTCGTCGTGATCGTTTCGTGAGGTTCGGTTGCGGCTTTCGCACCGATTCCCGTTCGGTATTCCTCCGACCAGAATGCATCGTTCGGGAAGCTGACCATGACGGTCCGCGTCGCCGGCGGCTCGCGCTGGTGTACCAGTTCCGCGTACGATCGCATCGCCCCCACCCCTCGAGCGAAGGCCCGCCCGTGACCCGTTCCCTCCGCCTCACCCTCGCCGTCGCGACGGCCGCCGTCGCCGCCCTGGCCCTGACCGCGTGCTCGGCCGGCAGCAGCAACGCCGCCGGGACCGTCACGGACGGCAAACTCACGATCGCGACCGGGCAGCCCGCCTACTCGCCGTGGGTCGAGGACAACAAGCCGGCGTCCGGCAAGGGCTTCGAGGCCGCTGTCGCGTACGCCGTCGCGAAGGAGATGGGTTACGCGAAGTCCGACGTCGTCTGGAAGCGCAGCACCTTCGACAGCGCGATCGCTCCTGGTCCGAAGGACTGGGACCTCAACATCCAGCAGTTCTCGATCGACGCCAAGCGCAAGAAGGCCGTCGACATGTCCACCGCGTACTACACGACGACCCAGGCCGTCGTGACGACGAAGTCCTCCAAGGCCGCGGGCGACACCACGATCAGCGCGCTCAAGCAGGACGCGATCGGCGTGGCCACCGGGTCGACGAGCATCCAGAGTGTGAAGGACGTCCTCGGCGTCACGCCGCAGGTGTTCAACTCGAACGACGACGCGGTCCTCGCGCTGAAGTCCGGCCAGATCGACGCCATCGTCACCGACCTGCCGACCGCGTTCTACATGGCCGGCGCACAGCTCGACGGCAAGGGCACCGTGTCGGCACAGTTCCCCGACGACGGCGCCGGGGACCAGTTCGGTTTCGTGCTGCCCAAGGGCTCCGAGCTCACGAGCAAGGTCGACAAGGCGCTCGCCGCGCTGAAGGACGACGGCACGCTGCAGAGCCTGCAGACGAAGTGGCTCTCCTCGGAGACCGGCACGCCCGTCCTGAAGTAGTACTCGTGACCGCCCCCGCAGGCACCGGCACCCCGGTCGCCGCACCCGCGCCGAGCCAGGTGGAGCTGGAGCGTCGGCTCTACCGTCGGCAGCGCGGACGCCGGTCGATCGCGGTGTCGGTGGTGTCGACCCTCGTGGTCGTCGCCGTCGTGTACTTCGGCGTCGTGAACACCCCCGGGTGGGCCGCGGTCCAGCAGTCGTTCTTCGACCCGCAGACCGCCGTCGACTCGTTCCCCGCGATCCTCGCCGGCCTGTGGTTGAACGTCCGGATCCTGTTCTTCAGCGCGATCGGCGTCGCCGTGTTCGGCACGCTCCTCGCCGTCGTCCGGGGCCTCCGCAGCCCGGTGTTCTTCCCGCTGCGGATGCTCGCGACCGGGTACACCGACCTGTTCCGTGGCCTGCCGCTCATCATCGTGCTCTACCTCGTCGGCTACGGGATCCCCGGGCTCGGCGTCTTCCCCCGACTCCCCGCCGAGTTCTGGGGCACGATCGCGATCGTGCTGACGTACTCGTCGTACATCGCCGAGGTGCTCCGCGCCGGCATGGAGGCAGTGCACCCGTCGCAGCGCCTCGCCGCCCGGTCGCTCGGCCTCTCGCACGCCAAGACCCTGCGGCTCGTCGTGCTGCCGCAGGCGATCCGCAAGGTCACCCCGGCGCTCATGAACGACTTCGTGTCGATGCAGAAGGACGTCGGCCTGGTCTCGATCCTCGGTGCCGTCGACGCGGTGCGCTCGGCCCAGATCGCCCAGGCGGAGAGCTACAACTTCACGCCGTACTTCGTCGCCGGTCTGCTGTTCGTGGTGATCAGCCTGCCGTTGATCCGCGTCACCGACGCGATCGCCAGGCGGCAGCAGCAGCGCGAGCAGATCGGGGGCACGGTGTGAACGCAGGCAACGAGGCGGGCAGGGGTCGTGCCTCCCGTCCGGTCGACGGCCAGGGCCCACGCCGCCGGTTCCGAGCTGACGCGCCAGCGGCAGATCGGCCGAGCCGGCGGGGAGAGGCACGGCGCGAGCCGCCGACGTCGGCTCCCGTCCTGGAACTGCGCGGCCTCCGCAAGGCGTTCGGCGAGCACGAGGTGCTGCGCGGCATCGACCTCATCGTGCACCGCCACGAGGTCATCTGCGTCATCGGGGCGTCCGGCTCGGGGAAGTCCACGCTGCTCAAGACCGTGAACCTGCTCGAGGGCATCGACGACGGCGAGGTCCTGCTGCAGGGCACCGACATCGCTGACCCGCGGATCGACGTCGACGCCACCCGGGCGCGGATCGGCGTCGTGTTCCAGCAGTTCAACCTGTTCCCGCACATGAGCGTGCTCGACAACGTGACACTCGCCTCGCGGCAGGTGCACGGCATCGGCAAGGCGACGGCGGAGGAGACGGCGCGGCGGCTGCTCGACCGGATCGGCCTGGCAGACTTCGCGGGTGCCTACCCGGACCGGCTGTCCGGCGGGCAGCAGCAGCGCGTGGCCATCGTGCGGGCCATCGCGTCCGACCCTGAACTGCTCCTGCTCGACGAGGTCACGAGCGCTCTCGACCCGATGCTCGTGGGCGAGGTGCTCGACCTCGTCACCGAGCTGAAGCGGCAGGGCTCGACGATCCTGATGACCACGCACGAGATGTCCTTCGCGCGGAAGGTCGCGGACCGCATCGTGTTCCTGCACCGCGGCGAGGTCGTCGAGCAGGGAGCTCCGGCCGACGTGCTCGACCACCCGGAGCACCCGGCACTCGTGGAGTTCCTGGCCCGCGTCCACGCCTGACGCGCCGCGCCGCGCCGCGCCGCGCGGCACGGTCCGGACTCGCGGGCGTGGTGCGGCGTCGACGGTCCGCGCACAACCGGAGCCGTCTCGAACCACGGGAATCCACGGTTCGAGACGACTTCGGTTGTGCGGTGCGAACTTCGGCGGGGCGGCGCGGCCGGCGGCGGGGCTCGCGCGCTACGGCGTCAGCAGGACCTTCCCGACGAGCTCGCCGTCGGCCATCCGTCGGTGCGCCTCACCGGCCTCGGTGAGTGGCAGCACCGAGTCCACCACCGGGCGGACGCTCCCGTCCTCGACGAACGGCCAGACGTGCTCGCGGACCGCGGCGACGATCGCGGCCTTCTCGTCGAGCGGTCTGGCGCGCAGCGTCGTGGCGCTGATCGTGGCGCGCTTCGCCATCATCGCGCCGAGGTCGAGTTCGCCCCTGGGGCCGCTCGTCGTCGAGATCACCGCGATGTGTCCGTTCGGCGCGAGCACCCGGAGGTTCTTCGCCAGGTAGTCCGCCCCGACCACGTCGAGCACGACGTCCACCCCGCGGTCGTCGGTGAAGTCGAGGACGGCCGCGACGAAGTCCTCGGACCGGTGGTCGATCGCGAGGTCCGCGCCGAGCTCCCGGGACGCCCGCACCTTCCGGTCACCCCCGCTCGTCGTGATCACCGTCGCACCGAGGGCCGTCGCCCAGACGACGGCGTGCGACCCCATGCCGCCGGTGCCTCCGTGCACGAGGAGGGTCTGCCCCGGCCGGAGTCCGGCGAGCATCCCCACGTTCGAGTACACCGTGCAGGCGGCCTCGGGGAGCGCGGCAGCGGACACGAGGTCGAGCGCGTCCGGCACCGGCAGCAGCTGCGTCGCCGGGACGGCCACGAGCGACGCGTACCCGCCGCCGGCGAGCAGCGCGCACACGCGGTCGCCGACCGACCACCCGGTGACGTCGGGGCCGAGCGACCGGACGGTGCCCGAGACCTCGAGCCCGAGCACGGGGGAGGCCCCGGCCGGCGGCGGGTAGTTCCCCGCGACCTGCTGCCGGTCGGCGTTGTTCACACCGGCCGCCGCGACCTCGACGAGCACCTCGCCCGGGCCGGGCTCGGGGTCCGGGAGGTCGCGCAGGGTCAGGGTGCCGTCGTCGTGGCTGATCGCTCGCATGTCCTCGACGGTACGCGGACCGACGCAGCTGCGCTGGTTGCGTGGCACGTGATATGTTTATTTCACAGACCGAGAGGAGGGCACCGTGCCCCGACCCGTCCACGCGTTCTGGTGGTCACCCCGCCGCGATCCTCGAGTCTTCGCGCACGAGGTGCGTGACCACGGCGGTGCGTGGGTCCGTCTCGGTCTCGCGGGAGGGCGGGCGCTCACGAACCACGGCGACGAGCTCTCCGCCCTGGTCCTCCGCGAGGTCCTCGGCCGACCTGTGCGGTGGGCGCCCCTCGGTCGCGAGGACGTCGTCGCCATCGGCAGCGCGATGGTGCCCTACCTCAGCAGGAACGGACGAGGGCTGATCTGGGGCACAGGCCTGCACACGCCCGACGTCGACATCGACGAAGCCAGCACGTTCCGGGACCGCGTCCTCGCGATCCGCGGTCCGCTCGCCCGGAGCGCGCTCGGGCTGGACGCATCGACGCCGATGGGGGACCCCGGTCTCATCGCGCGGATCCTGCGGCCGGGACGACCGCAGGACCGACGCTCCGGAACGGTCCTGATCACGCACTTCACCTCGCACGCTCGCCGCACGGACCGGTCGGCGATCGGTGCGCTCCGGTCGACAGGGGTGCGGGTCCTCCCCCCGACCCTGACTCCCGACGAGATGCTCCGCGAGATCGGCGCCGCCGAACACGTCCTGAGCGCGGGGATGCACGGCGTGATCCTCTCGCACGCGCTGCGGACACCGGCGACACTCGTGTCGCTCGGCGCCGCGGGCACGGGCTCCCCGTCGTTCAAGTACCACGACTACCACCGATCGGTCGGGCTCGAGGCTCGGACGACCCGATGGTCGTCGTTGATGACGCCCGCCGGGCTCCGTGCGGCGCGCGAAGTCGGGAACGAGGACGTCCACCGTGCCGACGGCGCGATCGACGCGCTCGTCAGTGGACTGCTCGCCGCTGCTGCACCGCTGCGGTCCGTCTGAGCCGGCGCGGCTCGCGGCGCGGCACCGCACATCGTGGGATCGGTACGCTCGGACTCGCCCGCACCCACGGGGGCGTGCGGCGATCGAAGGGGGACGAACCACCATGCGCAAGCAGTACCTGACCATCACCACGGCGGTCCTCGCCGTCACGCTCCTCGCCGGCTGCTCGGGCGGCGGCGACTCGGGCGGCGGCGACGCCGGCTCGGGTGCGGAGTCGTCCAGCGCGGCGAGCACGAAGCCGACCCAGGCGGCGCCCGCGCAGTCGAAGCAGGAGGCCTGCACCCTCGTCGAGAACGAGCTGCAGTCGTACATCGCGTCCCAGTCGTCGGCCGCGGCCGGCGCGACCAGCGCCGAGGACCGCGCGAAGGTCGTGGAGGGGCTCACCTCGCGCCTCGACGCCGTCGTGCCGAAGGTCACCAACGACGAGGTCAAGCAGGACTTCGAGGCGTTCAGCTCGGCCGCGAAGGACTACGTGAAGACGGTCCAGGACTCGGGGTCGCAGACCTCGTCCGAGGCCGTCGCCGCGCAGGAGAAGGTGCAGGCCACGCTGAAGGACCTGTCGGCGGACTGCCCGTCCTGACCGGACGACCGCACACGCGATGCGCCCGCGCTCCCGGTGAGGAGCGCGGGCGCATCGCGTCGGAGGGTGTCAGGCGGCGGCCTGCGACGCGTCGAGTCGCGCCACTTCCTCCGGGCGCAGCTTCACCGACACGGCCGTGACCGAGTCGAGGATCGACTGCGGCCGTGAGGCTCCAGGGATCGGGACGACGACGTCGCTCTTCGCCAGCTCCCACGCCAGCGCCACGACCTGCGGGCTGACCCCGCGGTCACGGGCGACGTACGCGAAGTCCTCGTACGCGGTCCCGAGGTCGGCCGCGTTCGTGATGCCGCCGAGCGGGCTCCACGGCAGGAACGCGATGCCGAGCTCGTCGCAGAGCTCGAGTTCCGGCTCGCTCGACCGGAACCGCGGCGAGTACTGGTTCTGCACCGAGGCCAGTCGCCCGTCGAGGACCTCGTTCGCCGTGCGGATCTGCTCCGGGTCGGCGTTCGAGATGCCCGCCATCCGGATGACACCCTCGTCGAGCAGTTCCGCGAGGGCCCCGATCGACTCGGCGTAGGGCACCGCGGGGTCCGGCCGGTGGAACTGGTAGAGCCCGATCGCCTCGACACCGAGCCGCTTCGCGGACGCCTTCGCCGCCTCCTTGAGGTACTCCGGGTGCCCGTTCTGCGCCCACGGGCCGGGCTCCGGACGGAGGTGGCCGCCCTTCGTCGCGATGAGGACGTCGTCGGTGGCGCCGGAGAACTCCCGGACGGCCTTGGCGATGAGTGATTCGTTGTGCCCGACCTCGTCGTGGGCGGCGAGGTGGTACGCATCGGCGGTGTCGATGAGCGTGACGCCCGCCTCGAGTGCGGCGTGGATGGTGGCGACCGAGCGCCGTTCGTCCGGTCGGCCCTCGATGGACATCGGCATGCCGCCGAGACCGATCGCGCTGACGGACACGTCTCCGATGACTCGTTGCTTCATCGCCCCAGCATGCTCCGCGAGGCCCGCGTCGCGCCCAGCAGTGCAACGGTGGAGCGGCGCGGCCGCGACTTCCACGCCGCACCTCGCTTAGGGCCGCCACAGCCGGGACATCGAGTCCGTGCATGCTCCGCTCGCACGCTGGATCCATGACCACTCGATCACCACACGCCCCTGCGTCCGCGCTTCCCGCCTCGGCGATCCGGGCCGGGCTGCACCGCCTCGTCCGCGGTCGAGCGGGCACCGCAGCGTGGGAACGTCCGGCGTTCCTCGGGCTCCTCCTCGTGACCGGCGTCCTCTACATCACGAACCTCGGCGTCAACGGGTGGGCGAACGCGTTCTACTCGGCGGCAGTGCAGGCAGGGAGCCAGAGCTGGGAGGCCTTCTTCTACGGTTCCTCGGACGCGGCGAACGCCATCACGGTGGACAAACCCCCGGCGTTCCTGTGGGTGATCGGTACCTCGGTGCGGCTCTTCGGTCTGAACTCGTGGGCGATCCTCGTGCCGCAGGCGCTGATGGGTGTCGCCTCGGTGGCGATCCTGCACGGGATCGTCCGCCGCCGCTTCTCGGGCGGCGCGGCGCTCGTGGCCGGCGCGGTCCTCGCGACGACTCCCGTCGCGACCCTGATGTTCCGCTACGACAACCCGGACGCCCTGCTCGTGCTCCTCACGGTGGGCTCGATCGCGCTGACGCTGCGCGGTGTCGAGTCCGGTCGGATGCGGTGGGTGGTGTGGGCCGGGGTGCTGATCGGGCTGGCGTTCCTGACGAAGCAGCTGCAGGCGTTCCTCGTCCTGCCCCCGCTGGTCGGGGTCTACCTCGTCGCGTCGCAGCGTCCACTGCTGCGGCGCATCGGGCACCTGCTCGCCGCGGCCGCCGCGGTCGTCGTGTCGGCGGGGTGGTGGGTCGCGATCGTGGAGCTCGTCCCGGCCTCGTCACGGCCGTACATCGGCGGGTCCCAGACGAACAGCTTCCTGGAGCTCACCTTCGGCTACAACGGTCTCGGGCGGGTCACCGGCGACGAGACCGGCAGTGTCGTGCCGGGTGGGACGACGGGTGCCGGGTCCTGGGGCTCGACCGGCCTCACCCGCCTGTTCGGCTCGGAGTTCGCCACCCAGGTCGCCTGGCTCCTGCCCACGGCACTCGCCCTCCTCGTCGTCGCCCTCGTGGCCGTGGGGCTGCGCCGTCGAAGTGACCCGCGGCTCGCGACGGTCCTCGTGCTCGGTGGCTCGCTGCTGGTCACCGGCCTGGTGTTCAGCTTCATGGGCGGGATCTTCCACCCGTACTACACGGTCGCCCTCGCTCCGTACATCGCGGGTCTGGTCGGCATCGGAGCCGGACTCCTGTGGCAGCGCCGACGAGCCGTTGCCTGGCGGGTCGTCAGCGCCTCGGTCGTGGTGCTCTCCGGCGTCTGGGGGTTCGTCCTCCTCTCCGAGGTGTCGTCGTGGCAACCCTGGATCCGATGGGTCGTGCTCGCCGCCACGATCGCCGGCACGGTCCTCGCGCTCCTGCCGCCGCGTGGCCGGCTCCTCACGGGCACGACCATCGCCGCCGTGCTCGTCGCGGCCCTGCTCGGGCCGACGGCCTTCTCGGTGCAGACGACCACGGTCGGTCACACCGGCGCGCTGCCGTCAGCAGGTCCGCAGGTCAGCGGGTCGGGTCAGGGCGGACCCGGAGGACCCGGTGGTGCAGGGGGCCGGGGCGGCACCGGCGGCCAGGTGAACGGCGGCGGGCAGACCGGACCCGGTGGCCCGGGGAATCCCGCCGGCCAGAGCAGCCAGAGCAGCCAGAGCGGCCAGAGCAGCCAGAGCGGCCAGAGCGGTCAGAACGGCTCGGCGGACGGCGGGACGACGGCGCAGGGCGGCCAGGCGCCGACCGGGACCGACGGTCCGACCGGTGGCGCCGGTGGCGGAGGCGGATCGTCGCTCAACGGCGGGTCGACCGACGTGTCCGGCGACGTCGTGTCGGCCCTGTCCGAGGACGCCGACGACTTCACCTGGGCAGCAGCGACCGTGGGCTCGAACAGCGCCGCGACGTACCAGCTCGCGACCGGCGACCCGGTGATGGCGATCGGCGGGTACAACGGGACGGATCCTGCACCGACCCTTGCGCGGTTCGAGGCGCTCGTCGCGGCTGGCGAGGTGCACTGGTTCATCGCCGGGTCCGGGACCGGTGGGAGCAGCAGCTCCGGTAGCGACGCGGCCGAGCAGATCACCTCGTGGGTGACCTCGCACTTCGCGTCGACGACCGTCGACGGGGTCACCCTCTACGACCTCTCGAGCGGCTCGTGAGCCGACGGGTGCGGTCCGCCCCACCTCCGGACGGGAGGCGCGGTGCGGCGCCGCCACGCGCCTCCCGTCCGACATGCGCGGCGGAACGACACCGTCGTTGTCGTGCGACGGCGCCGACGTCGTTCCGCAGCCTCACGAGCGCCCGTCCGGCACCGCCGCGCCTCGGCTACCGCCGCGCCCACGCCGGCGCGTGCTCCGGCAGCGGCCCGAAGGCGACTCCGCGTGCGTAGAGTCCACGCACCGGCGGCACGTACCGGGCGAGGAGCACGGGCAGCAGCGGCGGCCCGTCCCCGAGCCGTCCCGCGAACGCCCGCTCGAACACGACCCGGTGCAGCACCGACTGCGCCGCCTGCACGACCACCGCGGGCGGCGTCCGACGACGCTGCACCCGTGCGAGGTCCCGGTCCAGTCCCGCCCCGGAACGGCCCGCCCGGAGCGCCGGAGCGAGCACGGTCGCCGTGGCCACGGCGTCCTGCACGGCGAGGTTGATGCCGACCCCGCCCGCCGGGGACATCGCGTGCGCGGCGTCGCCGATGCAGAGCAGCCCCGACCGCCACCACCGCCGCAGCCGGTCCATCCGGACGTCGAGCACGTGCACCTCGTCCATCGAGCCGATCGCCCCGACCCGCTCCGCGAAGTCCGGCCGCAGACGCGCGACCCGGGCACGGAACGCCTCGACGCCCTCGGCGCGGAGCCGCGCGTCCGACCCCTTCGGCGCGAAGTACGCGACCTGGTGGTAGTCCGGGCGGGGGAACGAGAGCAGGACGTCCGCCTCGGAGAACGCCGGCACGAGGGCGCTCGCCGTGTCGCCGTCGCGCCGCGGGAGCCGGAACCACCACGTGTCGAACGGCACGGACGACGACACCGGTCGGAACCCGGCGGCGTCCCGGACCGTCGAGCCACGGCCGTCGCACGCCACCACCACGTCCGCCCGCAGCTCGGTGCGCTCGCCGGGGCCGCTGCGGGGAGTGAGGTGCACGCCCGTGACGACCCCGTTCTCCACGATCACCCCGGTCGCGGCCGTCCCCATCGTGATGGTGGAGGACGGCTCTGCGCGGGCAGCGGTGACGAGCATGTCGAGGAGGTCCCACTGCGGCACCATCGCGACGTGGTCGTACGGCGGCGCGAGCCGCGAGAAGTCGCCGAGCAGCAGCCGGGAGCCGTCGGGCATCGGCAGCGAGAAGTCGTCGAGACGCGACTGCGGCAGGGACCGGAACGCCTCGCCGAGACCCAGCTCGTCGAGGAGCCGGACCGTCGAGGCGTGCACGGTGTCGCCGCGGAAGTCGCGGTTGAAGTCGTCGTGCCGCTCGACGACCTCGACGGCGATGCCCGCTCGCGCCAGCAGCAACCCGAGGACGACGCCGGCCGGGCCGCCTCCCACCACCGCCACCGTGGTCCGCCGTGTGGTCACCATGCCGCGGACGCTACGCCCGTCCCGCGGACGACCGCCGGGAGGCCCGGTGCGGCTCCGGCGTGCCGGGTCCGGTCCGTCAGGCGGTCCCGACCGACGACGACGCCGTGCCGTGGTCGGCGGCCTGCGCGAACACGACGCCGCCCCACGTGATGCACGCCACCGCGAGGACGAAGCCCACGGCCGCGATCCACCAGGAGGTCCGGCGGCGCAGCCACGCCCCGATCGCCAGGACGACGGTCACGACGCCGACGACGAACGCCCCACCGACCGCGATCGCGGTGCCGCCGAGGTACCCGCCGGGGGAGCAGCCCGTGGCGGCGTCGCAGGTCGCGGTCGCCGAGATCACCGCGACGACGCCGACGACCGCCGTGACGACGGTCATCACCGCGCCGAACGCGAGGAGCAGGATCGTCGTCACCCGGTCCGCGACCCGTCCGGCCGGGAACAGCGTCGTGCCGCCGCGCTCCCACGCCGCGGCACGCTGCTCGTCGCCGGAGGAGGAGGTGGGCTGCCCGCCGGGGACGTTCGACCAGGTCATGGCACCAGTCCTACCGTGCCTCCACGCCGAACGCCTGGGCGAGCTTCTGGATCTTCTGCGCCCGGCCGAGGCGCGGCAGGTCCGAGCCGTCGCGGATGACGCGGCCGCGGGCCTCGAAGTCGTCGAGGAAGTCCTGCGCCCACGCGACGTCGGTCGGCGTCGGCGAGATCACCTCGTTGATGACGGGCAGCTGCTCGGTGTCGAGGCAGAGCTTGCCGGTGAGCCCGAGCGACACCGCGATCTGCGACTGTTCGCGGAGGATGGCGTGCGCCGACCCCACCGTGGGGCCGTCGATCGGACCCGGGAGGCCGCCGACGCGTGACGCCACGACGAGTCGCGACCGCGGGTACGCCATCGCGAGCGTGTCGGCGCTCGTCCCGGTGTCCCGTCGGTAGTCGCCGGACCCGAACGCCAGGCGGAACGCGCCCTGCGCTCGGGCGATCGACGTCGCCTCCTCGATGCCGAGCGCCGACTCGACGAGCGCGACCACCGGGATCTGTCCGCCGAGCCGGTGCCAGGTGTCGGTGACCTGCGCCGGTGACTCCGTCTTCGCGAGCATGACGCCCTGCAGCCCGGGCAGGCCGCGGAGCTCCTCGACGTCGTCGGCCCAGAAGTCCGTGGTGACGTCGTTGATCCGGACCCAGGCCTCGCCGCCCCCGGCCAGCCAGGCGGCCACGGTCGAGCGGGCGGCGGGCTTGGCGGCGGGGTCGACGGCGTCCTCGATGTCGAGGATGATCTGGTCGGCGCGGGATCGCTGCGCCCGGTCGAAGCGGTCGGCGTGGTTGCCGGAGACGAGGAGCCACGACCGCGAGATGTCCGGCGCCACCGCCCGTCGACGGGACGGGGTCGGGGCGGGCGGAGCGGTTCGGTCGTCGATGGCCATGTCCACGTTGGTACCACACCGTGACCTCCAGCCCGCGTGTCACGGGCGACGAATCCGGAAACCTCCGGTTCATTGCAGGAGCACGGGTCCGGTTCCGCCTACAGTGTCCGATGTGTGGCGAGCGGACAGGGTGACCGACGGTGAGGACGACGTGAACGACGACGTCCCCGTCGAGGGTGCCGACGCGCGCCCCCGGAACGGACAGCAGGAGCAGGACGAGACGACGGGTCCGACCGGGTCGCATGCCCCGGTCGGACAGCGACCGTCGAGCGCGCCCGACCGTGGTGCGGACGCGACCGACGAGACGGACCGCACCCTGCGGCCGGAGCTGCAGCTGACGAGTCCGCAGGCGATCAGCCTGGGTGACCCGCGCCTCCAGGCCGGCAACGCGGCGGAGCCCGCGTGGGACGCGTGGCGGAAGCAGCTCACCGGTGTCGGCGGCACGAGCCCGCTGACCCGCTTCTCCGACCACCCGCGTGCCCGCATCGAGCTCTCGACGACGCACCCCGGCGGCCTCGCACAGTTCATCACCGGCAAGACGACGCTGCTGTCGAGCCTCATCCGCGACGAGGTCGCGCTCCGTGCGGCCCGCATCGCCGCGGCGCACGTCGAGGCGAAGGGCACCGAACTCGCGACGGTGCGCGGCATCGACGCGGTCAAGCTCGGCATCGGGATGGCGGACTGGAAGCACGGCGACGACCACTTCCGCGGGCCGGTGCTGCTGCGTCCGCTCGCGATCCGACGCCACGGCCGCGACTTCGAGGTGCGCCTGCTCGGCGAGCCCGTGCTCAATCCCGGCCTCGCCGACGCCCTGCACGAGCAGTACGGCGTCATCCTCGACGCGCAGTCGTTCGTCGCGCTCGCGCAGCAGGACGGCTCCTTCACACCGAACCCCGTGATCGACCGGCTCCGCGGGCTCACCGCGCACATCCCCGGCTTCTCGGTGCACGCGCGCCTCGTCGTCTCGACGTTCGCCGAGGTCGCGACCGGCATGGTCGAGGACACCGGCGACCTCTCGCACCCCGTGCTCGACGCCCTCGCCGGCAACCCGAGCGCGAAGTGGCAGGTCGAGCAGTCCTACCGGCCCGTCGAGCAGACGCCGTCCGACGAGCGCAGCCCGGAGACCGACACGCTGCTCCTCGACGCGGACGACGAGCAGGAGAACGTGATCGCGCAGATCACGGCCGGCAACTCGATCGTGGTGAAGACCCTCCCGGGCACCGGCGGCACGCAGACGATCGTCAACGCCCTCGGCGGTCTCGTCGCGGCGAACAAGCGCGTCCTCGTGGTGAGCCCCCGGCGTGCGACCCTCCGTGGCATCGCCGCCCGCTTCGGCGAGGTGCACCTGCCCGGGGTCGCGGTCACGCCGTCGACGCTCCGCCGCGACGTCGTCCGCGCGATCGCCCGCAACGAGAAGGCGAAGCGTCCGAACCTCCGCGAGGTCGACGACGCGCTCGTCCGGCTCCGGAAGGTGCTCATCGACTACCGCGGTGCACTGACGCGCGTGGACCCGTCGTTCGGCGTCTCCGTGCTCGACTGCCTCGTCGAGCTCTCCCGGCTCTCGCTGCTGCCCGTCCCGCCGTCGACGACCGCACGGCTCTCGCAGTCGTCGGTCGCGTCGATGGTCGAGGGGCGCTCCCGGGTCGCCGAGACGATGGTCAGCGCGGCCAACCTCGGCGAGTTCCGCTACGGCCCCGACGACTCGCCCTGGTACGGCGCGAAGTTCTCCACCAGCGACGGCGCGCAGCGGGCGCACAAGACCGCGAAGGACCTCGACGCCGACGGGCTGCCCGCGCTGCTCCGCCGCGCGCACGACCTCGTCGCGACCACGCACATGCGGCAGTTCACGACGATCAACGAGCTCGGGATCTACCTCCGCCTGCTCACCGAGATCCGGGACACGCTCGACCGCTTCCTGCCCGTGGTCTTCGACCGTTCGGTGTCCGAGCTCGTCGCCGCGACCGCTCCCCGGGGCGAGGGCGCACCGATGTCGTCGACCAACCGTCGCCGACTGAAGAAGCTCGCCCGCGAGTACGTCCGCCCCGGCGTGCACGTGTCCGACCTGCACGAGGCACTGACCCGCGTGCAGCAGCAGCGTGTGCTCTGGCAGCGGTACGTCGCCGCCGGCGTGAACCCCGAGGTGCCCACGGGCATCGCGGACGTCCAGGTGCTGTTCTCGAACGTCGTCGAGGACCTCGCGCGCCTCGACGAGCCGCTCGGTCGCGCCGCACGCGAGGACCAGCTCGCGAACCTTCCCGTCGACCAGCTCGTCCCGACGATCGCCCGGCTCGCCGAGGACTCCGACGTCCTGCACAATCTGCAGGAGCGCACGGAGCTCATGCAGACCCTGCGCGACCTGCAGCTCGAGCCGCTCATCACCGACCTCGCGAACCGGCACGTCCCGGACACGCAGGTCCCCGCGGAGCTCGAACTCGCGTGGTGGCAGTCCGCCCTCGAGTCGATGCTCGAGTCCGACCGGGCGCTCCTCGGGGCGAACACCGACATGCTCGACCGGGTCGAGGCCGACTTCCGGCTCGTCGACGACGCGCACGCGGCCGGGGTGTCCCAGGGCCTCGCGTGGCAGCTCGCCGAGAACTGGAAGGTCGGGCTCGTCGACTGGCCGGACGAGGCCACGGCGCTGAAGACGCAGCTCAAGGAGGGCGCGATCACCTCGCGTCTGCTGCAGGACTCCGCACCGCACCTGTCCCGGTCGATCGCGCCCGTGTGGCTCGCGAGCCCGTACGAGGTGTCCGAGATCGCGGACACGATGCCGTTCGACACGGTGATCCTCGTCGACGCCGGTGCCGTCACGATCGCGGAGACCGTCGGTGCCGTCCGCCGTGCCCGCCAGACCGTCGTGTTCGGCGACCCGGTGACGCAGACGCCGTCGCCGTACCGCATCGCCGTCGACCCCGACCACCGGGCACTGCAGGTCGACGAGCAGACGCTCGACGCCTTCCACGCCGACTCCGCGCTCGCGAAGCTCTCGACGCTCCTCCCGACGCTCTCGCTCACCCGCTCGTACCGGGCCGGCGGCGAGGACCTCGCGGAACTGGTCAACCGACGCTTCTACGGCGGCCGGATCGAGTCGCTGCCGTGGGCCGGATCGTTCCTCGGCCACGGGTCGATCGCACTCGACTACGTCAGTGACGGCAAGGCCGTGCCGGACCCCGACTCCGGAGCGGTCGAGAGCGTCGACGCCGAGGTGGACCGTGTCGTGCGGCTCGTCATGGAGCACGCCCGCACCCGTCCGACCGAGTCGCTCATGGTCATCACGGCCTCCGCCAAGCACGCGGTCCGCGTCGAGCAGGCCGTGCTCACCGCGGCGCAGGGGCACAAGGACCTCACCGAGTTCGTCATCGGCGACCGTGCCGAGCCGTTCATCGTCGCCACGCTCGAGCAGTCGGTGGCCCAGAGCCGCGACCGCGTCATCTTCTCGATCGGCTACGGCCGGACGCCGCACGGCCGGGTCCTCCGCGACTTCGGTCCGCTCGGCAAGCCGGGCGGGGAGCGCCTGCTCGCGGTCGCGATGACCCGTGCCCGCCGCTCGATGGTCATCGTCACGTGCTTCCAGCCGTCCGACATCGAGGCCGAGCGGATGGGTCACGGCACCGTCGCGCTCGCGGAGATCCTCGCCGAGGTCCGCGCCCGCACGAGCGCCGAGTACGTGCCGGACGACTCCGACCCGCTGCTCGTCGACCTCGCCCGCCGACTCGAGATGCGCGGCATCCCGGTCGCGCTCGGACACCGCGGCAAGCTCGGGCTCGTCGCGGCGCACGGCGGGGTGTGCGTCACGATCGAGACCGACGCGTCGCTCGTGAAGGGGTCCCTGCGCGAGTCGCTGCGGCTCCGGCCCGAGGTGCTCCGTCGGCTCGGGTGGCACTACGTGCGCGTGCACGCGTTCCAGCTGTTCTCCGACCCGGACCGCGTCGCGAACACGGTGGCCTCGGTGCTCGGCGTCGACCGCGGCGCGACCCAGGAGATCTCCATCCCGCCGATCCCCGCCCGCCGGTGAACACGTCGGATCTCGATCCCGGCGTGCTCACGGCGGGCCCCGCCCGCCGGTGAGCCCGTCCCGGCGGGCCTCCCGCCCCGCCGGTCCGGTCACGCCGGAGACGGACCAGCTGGTGGGCACGTGGGCGCGAGCCGACGACGCGTCGACGGCTGTGCCTCCCGACCGGTCAGCGTCCCCGGAACGCGACACGGAGGACCGGCCGGGAGGCGCGACCCGCCGCCGCAGGCGCGTCACCACCCAGCCGGTGCCGGGCTACGAGCCGGCCGCCCCGCCGGAGCCGGCGCGGCACCGCGACGGTGAGAACGACGACCAGCTCCGACGCGACGTCCCGCCGCACTGGTGAGGCCGGGTAGCCTTGGAGGCGATGACTGAGACCGCGCGACAGCGCCCCGACTGGCAGACGTGGCCGAACCTCATCACGCTGTTCCGGCTCCTGCTGATCCCGGTGTTCGTGGGGCTCGTCGTCGCCCGGCACCCGGGGTGGGCGCTCGTGTCACTCGTCGTGATCGGCGTCAGCGACTGGGCCGACGGCTTCATCGCGCGCCGCTTCGACCAGGGCTCGAAGCTCGGCAAGGCCATCGACCCCGTCGCCGACCGCCTCGCGATCATCGCCATCGTGCTCTCGCTCGTGCTGGTCGGGCTGCTGCCCCTGTTCGTCGTGATCGTCGTCGTCGCGGTCGACCTGGTGCTCGCCGTGCTCTCGAGCGTGCTGTTCCACGGCAACCCGGACCTCGACGTCACCTGGACGGGCAAGATCCGCTCGGCCCTGCTGTTCGTCGGCCTGCCGGTGCTGCTCTTCTCCGCCGTGCACACCGTGGACGAGAACGCGCCGTGGGTCCGGATCGTCGCCCTCGTGTTCGTGTACCTCGGCACCGCCGGGCACGTGCTCGCCGGTGCGCAGTACGCCGTGGCGATGGTCCGCAAGCGCCGCGCGGTGGCCGCCGCGGCCTGAGCGCCCCGGGGGAACCTGGTTCCGGACACAGCACTGCGGAAAAGCGTGGTGCTGTGTCCGGAACCAGGTTCCGTGGGAGCCTCGCCGCGACTAGAGCTTCGTCGATCCGCCGATGCCCGGGCCTTCGGGCGCGTCCGACGGTGCCACGTGCGCTCCGCCTCCGGCCGGCAGTGCGGCGCCGTTCTGGGAACGGAGCAGGTCGCGGATCTCCAGCAGCACCTCGACGTCCGTCGGCGGGACGTCCTGCGGCGTCTGTTCCTCGTTCTTCTTGACGCGCTCGAACGCGACCTTCTTGAGGTGGCTCACCGGCAGCACGAGCGCGAAGTACACGACCGCGGCGACGATGACGAAGTTGATGATCGCCCCGAGGACCGCACCGAACTTGAGCTCCGCGGGGTCCTTCCCCGTCGTCGGGATCTGCAGGACGAGCGCGTTGTCGAGCGAGGACGCGTTGAAGACCGCACCGATGAGCGGATTGATGAGCGCGCTCACGATCACGGTGACGATCGCGGTGAACGCCGCACCGATGACGACTGCGACGGCCAGGTCGATGACGTTGCCGCGGAGCAGGAACTCCTTGAAGCCCTTCACGCGGGCCTCCTTCCGGTCGAGGAGCCCCCACCGTACCGAGGCGCCCGCCCGCAGGTCAGGAGGCGCTGGGCGCGGCCGGCTTCTTCGACTCGGTCTTCTTCGGCTCCGACTTCGCTGGAGCGCTCGACGACGAACCGCTGTCAGTCGACGACGCGCCGGACGACGAGCCGCCGCCGGCCGGCTTCGCCCGCGAGTCCGTCCGGTAGAACCCGCCGCCGTTGAACGTCACACCGACCGGCGAGAACACCTTGCGGAGTGCACCACCGCAGACGGGGCACTCGGTCAGGGCGGCGTCCGTGAAGGACTGCTTGACGTCGAAGGCGTTGTCGCACTCGGTGCACCGGTACGAGTAGGTGGGCACGCTAGCTCCGGAAGGTGATGATGCGCGACGGCGTGATGATGCCGTCGACGGGTTCGTCGTGGGCCTCGCGCGGGACCTCGTCGAGGTACTCCGCGTCGAAGATCACAGCATAGACGGGCGGACGGTTCGCCATGGACCCGAGGGTCTTGTCGTAGTAGCCGCGGCCCCAGCCCATCCGGATCCCGTCGTGTCCGACCGCGGCGGCCGGGGTGAGGATCGCGTCGACGTCGCCGAGCGCGAGCGGGGAGAGGACCTCGCCGACGACCTCCGGCATCCCGAACAGCCCCTCGTGCTCCGACTCGCCGTCGCCGACCGCCCAGTCGAGGAGCCCGTCCTCGCGGGTGATCGGCAGCAGGACGCGGATGCCCCGCGCGTGCGCCCAGTCGAGGAACGGCCGGACGTCGGGCTCGTCGGGCGCGGAGAGGTACAGCGCGAGCGACTCGACCTGGCGCTCCTCGACGAACCGCTGCAGGGTCTCGGTCAGGGCTGCCGCGTCGGCGTCGCGTTCGGTGGTGGTCCTGGTGCGTCGCCGCTGCCGGAGCTCCGCCCGCAACGCACGCTTCTCGACACCTCGGTCGGGGATCATGCCCGGGAGTCTACCGAGGCCGCTCTTGCGGCTTCCCGCCGCGGCCCGCGCGAAGCCGTGTCCTCCACAGCGACGACATGTGCCCTCCAGGACTGGTCCGGTACGTTCACAGGCATGGGCTTCCAGATTTCGAAAGCCGTGATCCCCGCCGCCGGCCTGGGCACGCGCTTCCTCCCCGCCACCAAGGCGATGCCGAAGGAGATGCTCCCGGTCGTCGACAAGCCGGCCATCCAGTACGTGGTGGAGGAGGCCGTCGACGCCGGGCTCACCGACGTCCTGATGATCACGGGCCGCAACAAGAACGCGCTCGAGAACCACTTCGACCACGTCGCCGAGCTCGAGGAGACCCTGAAGAAGAAGGGCGACCACGAGAAGCTGCAGAAGGTGAACCAGTCCACGGACCTCGCCGACATGCACTACGTCCGCCAGGGCGACCCGCTCGGCCTCGGTCACGCGGTGCTCCGCGCGAAGATGCACGTCGGCCGGGAGCCCTTCGCGGTCCTGCTCGGCGACGACATCATCGACGCCCGCGACCCGCTGCTCAAGCGCATGATCGAGGTCCAGGGCCAGAAGAACGCCACGATCGTCGCCCTCCTCGAGGTCCCCGAGTCGCAGACGCACATGTACGGCATCGCGACGGTCGAGGAGACCGACGTCGACGACGTCGTGAAGATCACCGGCCTGGTCGAGAAGCCCGCGCAGGGCGAAGCCCCGTCGAACCTCGCCATCATCGGCCGCTACGTCATCCGCCCCGAGGTCTTCGACGTCCTCGAGAAGCAGGAGCCCGGCAAGGGTGGCGAGATCCAGCTCACCGACGCCCTCATGAAGATGGCCGGCGCCGAGGAGTGGACGGGTGGCGTGTACGGCGTCGTGTTCCGTGGACGTCGGTACGACACCGGTGACAAACTCGACTACATCAAGGCGATCGTGCAGCTCGCCTCGGACCGCGAAGACCTCGGGCCGGACCTCAAGTCCTGGCTCAAGGAGTTCAACGCGGGCGAATAGCCGACCCGTCGTCGAACGGGTCCGGGGGAGTTCCCCCGGGCCCGTTCGACGCATCCGGAGGAACCACAGCGATGACGACGATCCCGACCCTGTCCCACGGGCGGGTCACCATCCGGCCGCTCCGGCTCCGGGACAGCCGTGACCTCGACGTCGCCCTCGCCTCGAACCGCGGTTGGCTGCGGACGTGGGAGGCCACCAACCCCTCCGGCCACGTCTCCACCGACGTCCGTGGCAGCATCCGCGCGCTGCAGGCCAATGCACGTGCGGGCCTCGGGCTGCCGTTCGCGATGGAGCTCGACGGCCGGTTCGTCGGCCAGCTCAACGTGTCCGGCATCACCTACGGGTCACTCGCGAGTGCCTCGATCGGCTACTGGGTCGTCGAGGACGCCGCCGGGCACAACGTCACCCCGATCTCGGTCGCCCTCGCCGTGGACCACTGCTTCCGGTCGGTCGGCGTGCACCGCATCGAGATCTGCATCCGTCCGGAGAACGCGCCGAGCCTCCGCGTCGTCGAGAAGCTCGGCTTCCGGTACGAGGGGCTCCGCCGCCGCTACATCCACATCAACGGCGACTGGCGCGACCACTTCTGCTTCGCCCTCGTCGCCGAGGAGGTCCGCGAGGGCGTCCTCGAGCGCTGGGTCCAGGGCCGGGTACCGCCGGGTGCCGGCAGCGTGCCCCTGTCGGCCCGCGACGAAGCGGCGTTGCCGATCCACACGACGCCCCGCCTCTGACGCGGCCTGCCTGGAGGCACGGCTCGGCCCCGACGGAATCCGTCGCGACACGCGCAACACGCGTCCGGCAATCACGCTCCGCGTGCGACCCCGCCCCTACCGTTGGCGCATGGCAGGTATCGGCTCCTGGGGCGGCGGCATCGTGCTGCTCCTGGCAGCCGTCCTCTGGATCGTCTACCTCGTGCCCTCGTGGGCAGCGCGGCGCCAGTACCTCGCGACCGAGCGCAACGCGATCCGACTCCAGCAGACGCTCCGCATCCTCGCGCAGACCGCCGAGCTCCCCGACGAGGTCCGCGTCGAGATGAACGCGAAGTCCCTCGCCGAGGCGCAGCGCGTCGCCCGCTCTGAGGAGGCGAAGCGCACCGCCATCGTCCGGGCGCACGAGGCCGCCCGTCAGCGGGAGATCACCCGCCGTCTCGCGGAACAGGCGCCCGTGCTCGAACGCGCCTCGAACGTGCCGGCCCTGACGGCGATGCGGATGCGTCGCTCCCGGCTCGGCGCGACGCTCTTCGGCACGATCGGACTCGTCGTCGCCGTCGTGGTCCTCGTCGCCGCACCCGCACTCTGGCTGATCGCCGTCGCCGGGCTCGTGGCCGCCGGTGGGGCCGTCGCGGTCCTCGCGCAGCTGCACCAGGTCGCCCAGGCGCGGAAGGCGCGTGCCGCAGCCGCCGCGACGGACGCGACCCGTGCCTCCCGGCCGACCACCGCGTGGACGGACCCGGCGCCGCCGCTGCCGACGGAGGCGCCCGCCGAACCCGTGCGCGACCGGAGCTGGACCCCGAACCACGTGCCGAAGCCGCTCTACGTTGAGCGTCCCGTCGCGCCGAAGGCCTCGCCGGAGTCGTCCGCCGAACTCGCTGCGCGGCTCAAGGAGCGCGTCGCCGAGGCGAAGGCCGAGGCCGATGCCGAGGCCGCGGCGATCCGGGCCGGTGCCACCGACCCGTCGCTCGCGACGGTCTCGCGCATGCGGCCCGACGTCGAGGAGGCGGCCGCGTCGCTGTCCTCGCACGACCAGGGCCGGCTCGCCGAGCGACTCGGACTCCGTGCTCCCGCGTCCGCGTCTGCTGTCTCGTCCTCGTCCTCGGCGTCGGCCGAGCCCGCCGTCGAGACGCCCGTCGAGCCCGCGCCGCCGAGCCGGTGGGCCGGCATGGGCGTCATCGACGAGGACGTCTACCAGCAGGCCGACCTCGACGCCATCATGCGTCGACGCCGCGCGGTCTGATCCCTGCCACGGCACGCCCGGACACGGTCGGTCGATTTCGGTTCACGCGGACCGTGGTGCTAGGGTTGACGAGTCCTTGGGGCTATGGCGCAGTTGGTAGCGCGTCTCGTTCGCAATGAGAAGGTCAGGGGTTCGAATCCCCTTAGCTCCACCAGGTACACGAAGGGCCACCCGATCGGGTGGCCCTTCGTCGTTGCCTGAGGTTCTCCTCGGCAGTGCTGTGTCGTCGGCCCCGGTCGCCCTAGACTCGCGGGGCGCACTGCAGCGCCGAGGGGGGAACATGCACATCAGGAACGTCGTCGTCGCGATCGGGGCGGTCGCCGCGGTCATCGCCGGGAGCGTCATGGCCGGACCGGCTCCGACCGCGTCCGCCGCCGCACCGGTCGACGGACGGTTCACCCCGGTGACCTCCGCTCGCGCATGGTCCGGCAAGGTCGGGACCTCGCCGACCAGCGTCACGCTCGGCGGTCGGAACGGCATCCCGTCCTCCGCGACCGCGGTGGTCCTCACCGCGACCGTCAGCGGACCGACCGCGTCCGGGTACGTGAGCGTCGCGCCCGGCGGCAGCGGAGCGAGCCCGTCGATCCAGAACTTCGGCCCGAAGCAATCGATCTCCGGTACCACCACCGTCGGACTCGTCGGCGGGAAGGCCCAGGTGAAGGTGTCGTCCGGCACCGCGACCGTCGCCCTCGACGTCGCGGGCTGGTACGGCTCGAGCAGCGGCGGGTCGACCTACACCCCGCTCGCGCCGACGAACGTCCTCACGGGCACCGTCGGCACCGGGGCGACCCGGATCGTCGTGGCCGGGAAGGCAGGTGTGCCGTCGAACGCCACGGCCGTCGTGCTCCAGGCGGACGTCTCGCGCCCGGCCGCCGCGGGCACGCTCCGCCTCACGCCCGCGGGCAGCGCCGCCGGCATCGCGTCGGTGACCTACCAGAAGGGCGTCACGGTCGCGAACACCGTCACGGTGCGGCTCTCCGGCGGTGCGGTGCAGGCGCGGGTGTCGTCGGGGAGCGCGCGTGCCCTCGCAGACGTCGTCGGGTACTACTCGCCGTCGACCTCGGGGGCGGTGTTCGTCCCCTCGGCCCCGGTCCGCGCCGCCACCGTCGCGGCGGGGACGACCGCGAAGAACGTCACCGTCGCCGGGACGGCCGGCGTCCCGCGGAACGCCGTCGCAGCGGTCATCAACGCGAAGGTCGGCAAGGGCAGCGTCGGCGGGTCACTGCGCGTCGTCGGTGCCGGGCTCGCCTCGAGTGTGCCGACGCAGGTGTACGCGAAGGGGCAGACCATCGGCAACGCGCTCATCGCGCCGCTGGCGTCCGGCGGGAAGGTGTCGGCGAAGGTGTCGGCGGGGACGGCGACCGCCTACGTGGACGTCGTCGGGTACTTCATCGACGGGAGCACGGGATCGGGGACCGGTGTCGACGTGTCGTACCCGCAGTGCGGGAAGACCATCCCCACGGATCAGTCGTTCGCGATCGTCGGCGTCAACGCGAGCCTGGCCAACACGACCAACCCCTGCCTGCAGCAGCAACTCGCGTGGGCGGCCGGTTCGAAGGGGGGAACGGCGCAGCCGAAGACGCAGCTCTACTCGCTCTTCACGAACCCGGGTGCGACGCTCGCATCGAAGTGGCCGATGTCGAACACGCTCGACGACGGCAAGGTCGTCCCGACACCGAAGTCGTACGGGGTGTGCCGGGCACAGGCCAGCGGTGTCCCGCAGTCGAAGTACGTGACGACGACCGCGTGCTCCTACGTGTACGGGTTCGCTCGGGCGTACGAGGCATCGACCAAGCGGGGCGTCTCGAACGCGGCGCAGTTCCGGTGGTGGCTCGACGTCGAGACCGGGCTGTCCCACACGAGGACGACGACGTACAACCTGGCCGCCCTCGAGGGCATGATCGCCGCACTCCGTGATGCGCGCGTGACGAACGTCGGCATCTACTCCACCGCCAGCCACTTCGGGGAGATCATGGGTTCGGTCCCGTCGACGAGCTCCGCACGCGGTCTCCCGAGCTGGCTCGCCATCGGGCCTGCACGGCTCGACCAGGCGCAGTCGGCGTGTTCGAGCGCCGGCTTCGCCGGCGGGACGGTCGCGATGACCCAGTACGTCACCGCGTTCGGGGCGTCGCAGATCGACCGCGACTGGTCGTGTCGCTGACGCACTGACGGACGCCGGGCACGGTGCGGACCCGCGCCGTGCCTCCCGTCCGTCGCCCCGACGTCAGCCGGGGACGCTCGCCGTGAGGACGCCCGCCTGCGCGAACACGGCGTGGATCGCGTTCGCGGCCTCCTCGAACGCCCGGTTGCCGCGCGCCATCCCGATCGCGCCGCCCTTCACCATCGACCGGCCGGAGCCGCGGAGCCGCCGGACGACGGTCCGGCCGTCCTGCGTCACCATGACCTGTACGTCGAGGCGGGTGTGGAACGTGCGGTCGTTCGCCAGGGAGCCGACGAGGAGCGTGAGTCCGAGGCTGCCGCGGGTGGCGCGGAGACCACCCTGGTCGGCGTCGTCGACCGTGTAGCCCTCGTGGACGAGGGCGTCGCGTGCGCGGGCACGTGCGGTCACCGGGTCGGCGGCGACGAAGAAGTCGTGGCTCTCAGGCATGCGGAGGGGTCCTCTCGTTCGGTGGCTGCGGGTCGATCATGCCGGTTCGCCGCCGGTCGCGCGCGGCACCGGGCCGTCCGTCGGGGTCGTCGCCTACCCTGGTGAGGTCATGACTGCCTCCTACACGCGCCGCACCCTGTTCTCGCTCGCCGGTGTCGCCGGTGTCGGTCTCGCGGTCGCCGCGTGCTCGTCGGACGGCGGGGGGAAGGCCTCGGCGACGAAGCAGCCGGGCGCGACCGGGTCGGCGCCGACGACCGGCTCGTCGACCGCGAAGCCGGTCGCCTCGAAGCTCGAGCCCGCGCAGGTCCCGCTCGCGGGCGGGGTGACCGTCACCGTCCACGGGACCGGGCTCGACGTCGTCAAGGGCGTGACGGTCGGCGGTATCGCTGCTCGCGACGTCCGGGCCACCGCGGGGAAGGTCACCTTCACGGTCCCGCACCAGGCGATGTACACCGCCGGCGATGCCGACGTCGCGCTCTTCACCGAGACCGTCGAGCCGTCGCCCTCGGCGAACCAGTCCTCCGACGGCAACGGCAGCAGCGCGAACGACGGCCAGTCCGGTGCGACGCAGGACTCCGCGACCGCCGCGCCGACGCCGACCGCGGCCCCGACGCCGGACGCCGCCGATGCCGTCGCGACGACGTCGCTGGCGTACGCAGCACTCACCGCGACGGACCGACAGCTCGCCTACGCGATGCGGTACTGGAAGGACTACAACCTCGCCGAGTACGGGACGATGAACCCGATCGGCGGGGACTGCGCGAACTACGTCAGTCAGACCCTGATCGCCCGCGGGTGGGAGCAGCGCGACGACTGGTACAACCGCGACGCCGGCGCCGCGCACTCGCCCACGTGGACGTACTGCCCGGCGATGGACCCGTGGCTCAGCGAGCACGCGGCCGAGTTCGGCCTGACGAAGCGGTCGATCGACGAGCGGGACAAGGTGAAGGTCGGCGACATCGTGTTCTTCGACTGGAACGACAACGACTCGCCCGACCACACCACGATCGTGTCCGAGGTCTTCACCGAGCCGGACGGCACCGTGCGCATCAAGTCCGCGAGCCACAACCAGGACGGCCCCTACCGCGACCTCGACGAGATGATCACGGTGCAGCACCCCGGCGGCAAGGCCTGGTTCCACACGTTCGACGCGTAGCCGCGGGCACGGTGGCGCAGGCGCGGTGGCGCGGCCGCGGTGGCGCGTTCTGCGATCGCACAACCAAAGGCGGTTCGCGCCGCGGACGCCCGTGGTTCGGCATGACTTCGGTTGTGCGAACGCAACCGGCACCGGCACCGCCACCGCCACCGCCACCGGCGCCGGCGCTACGCGCCGCCCGCGCCTACGGGTACCCGAGGAACCACAGGAGCACGACCGCCACGGGCTGCAGGCACATGCCGACCACGAGCCACGCCACAGCACGGCGCCGTGTCCCGACGAACACGTCCGACCCGAGCAACGGCGCCGTCGGCATGAGCAGCCGGGGCAGTGATTGCTGCGGCAGGAACACCGCGACGAGGTAGAGCACGTACGCGGCCGTGAACGACCACACGTCGGTGCCCACGGCCCGGACGTCCCGACGGCACCAGAACCACACGGCAGCGGCCAGCACGACGAGCACGAGGACGATGCCCGCCGGCCCGAGCCACGTGCCCGCCATCGTGAACCACGGTGTGAGCGGCGCGAAGTGCTGCCGCCCGACGAACCCGACCCACCACGACAGCTCGGTGTCGAGGTACGCGTCCGGTCGGCCGGTCACGGCGGAGGCGATCACCGGCCACGCGAGCCCCGCGGTCGCGACGAGCAGTCCCGACACGACCACCACGACGCGCTCCCGCCACCGGAACCCCCGCCCGTCCTGCACCCACCGCACGACGAGGTGCACCGCGAGCGCCACGGCGAGGGCGAGCACGCCCGGCTTCGTGAACGCGGCGACGATCCCGAGGGGCGCGATCCACCAGTACCGTCGGCGCACGAGCGCGAGCAGCGCGGCGAACAACAGCAGGAGGAACAGACTCTCCGCGTAGGCCACCTGGAGCAGGAACCCGGTCGGACCGAAGGCGAAGAGGGCGGTCGCCCACCGCGCGGCCCGGTCGCCGCGGACCGCCCGCACCACGCGGTACAGCATCATGCAGGCACCGGCGCCGGCGAGGGTCGCCACGAGCACACCCACGACCCAGAACGACCCGCCGACGACGGGCGCCACCGTGCGGGCGAGCCACGGGAACACCGGCAGGAACGCCCACGCGTTCGGCAGCACGTGCCCGGCGTCGTCCACCGGGATCGCCGTCGGGTACCCCCGCTCGGCGATGATCCGGTAGAAGGACGCGTCCCACGACCCGGAGAACGTGAAGAACGACGGGTCGCGTCGGTACGACGCGAACGGCCACCCGGCCGCGGTCGCGACCCAGTAGAGCGAGCCGAGCAGCAGCGTGCTGAACGCCCGTGAAGCCAGCCACAGGACCAGTGGAGCGGACCACCCGCTGTGGCGCGCCTCCAGGACGGAACCCAGCCGGGAGGCACGGGTCGTCTCCGCCACGTCGGTCACCGCACGATCCTCG
The DNA here is from genome assembly GCF_030406605.1 of Curtobacterium sp. 458. Lineage (NCBI taxonomy): Bacteria > Bacillati > Actinomycetota > Actinomycetes > Micrococcales > Microbacteriaceae > Curtobacterium > Curtobacterium sp. 458. Next base: position 1,485,825 of record NZ_CP129104.1, read on the forward strand.
CACGCTGCGCAGCAGCGTCGGCCACCAGCAGGCGGACGCGGCCGTCCGCCTGCTGGTGCGCGTCAGCGTCCGGTGACGGCTCGGCGGATCTGCTCGATCGGGACCTTCGGCGTGCGGTCGGCGTTGAGCAGCCCGTTCGTCTCCTGCATCGTGTCGGTGAGCTGGGTGTAGCAGGAGCCGGCGAGGAACGTGCTCGCCCGGATCGCGTCGTACAGGCCGGTGATGCGCGTGATCCAGTCGTCCCCGTCGGACGCCGAGGTGTACCCCCAGCCGTCCTCGCGCTGGACGCCGGGCTGGTAGTTCACGCCACCGAACTCGGTGAGCATCACGGGCTGCCCCTCGTCGACCGCACCGCCGACGAGGATCTGCCGGTCGGCCGGACCCATGCCGCGCAGCAGGGCCGTGCGGGCCGCGTCGTCCGCGTACGTGCGGGCCAGTACGGCGCCGTCGCCCTCGTAGTCGTGGACCGAGAGGATGTCCGACGCCGGGTGCTCCCAGCCGTCGTTCGAGATCACCGGGCGGGTGGGGTCGAGCGCCCGGGCGACGTCCGCGAGCGCACGCGCGTACGCCTGCTGAGCCGGGTCGTCCGCGATGTGCTGCACGCCCCAGCTCTCGTTCGCGGGGACCCAGGTCACGATCGACGGGTGCGAGGCGTCGCGCTCGACGGCGTCCATCCACTCCCGCATCAACCGCTGCACCGCCGTGGGGGAGAACGCGTAGGCGCCGGGCAGCTCGCCCCAGACGAGCAGTCCGAGCTTGTCGGCCCACCAGAGGAAGCGCGGGTCCTCGACCTTCTGGTGGTTCCGCGCGGCGTTGAAGCCCAGCTCCTTGATGAGCTCGACCTCGCGCCGGAGGGCCTCGCGGGACGGGGCGGCGAGGTGCGAGTCCGGCCAGTAGCCCTGGTTCAGGACGCTGCGGACGTCGTACGAGTGCCCGTTGAGCAGGAAGGCGCCCTGGCCGATGGAGGTGGTGCGGACACCGAAGTAGCTCGCGACCGCGTCGGTCGCCGTGCCGCCTGCGTCGAGCAGGGTGACGGTCGCGTCGACGAGCCGTGGCGTCTCGGGCGTCCAGACGAGCTCGTCCTCGGCCTGGCCGTTCGTCTGCCGGGGGAGCGGCACGACGACGTCGAACTCGGTGTCGATCGCGCTCGACCAGGCGACGTCGCCCAACGCGGACTCGACGGTCGCGAGGTGCTCGTCGGCCCACCACGCCTCGACGCGGAGGCGCTCGCCGCCGGGACGGGTGCCGGCGAGCCGGACGGAGAGTCGGACCGTGGCGTGGTCGACGTTCGTCCAGCGCAGCGCCGCGATCGACACGGTCGGCACGGCCTCGAGCCACACGGTCTGCCAGATGCCGGTGGTCCGGCGGTACCAGATCGCGTGCGGCTCCTCGTGCCAGTCCTGCTTGCCACGGGGCTGCGTCAGGTCGAGCGGGTCGTCCTCGGCACGGACGACGAGGGTGTGCACGGCGTCGGGGTCCGCCGTCAGCACGTCGGTGACGTCGAACGCGAAGGGCGTGTGACCGCCCTCGTGCTCGCCGGCGAACTGCCCGTCGACCCAGACGCGCGCACGGTGGTCGACGGCTCCGAAGTGCAGGACCAGACGGGGCTGCGCGGACGAGTACCCGGCGGCGGCGAGGTCGGCTGCGGTGAGCTGCCGGGAGTACCAGACCACGGGGTGGAAGCCCGGTTCGTCGATCCCGGACGCGACCGACTCCGGCGGGAACGGCACAGTGATGTCCCGGGCGTCCGGGAAGCCCGAACGCCAGGCGGCGTCGTCCCCGTCGTTGCGGAACGACCACGTGCCGTCGAGGTCGGCCCAGGCGGGGCGGAGGAGCTGCGGCCGCGGGTACGTCCCGTCCTGCTCGGTCGCGACGGGGAGGGCAGTGGGGGCGGCGTCGTTGCCGGCGAGCGTGCTCATGCGTCCATGCTGGACCCGTTCGTACATCGTTGTAAAGAGGTGTGGCAACGGACGGGCCCCATGTCGCTCGTCACGCGATCGCGGCGTCCCGTGTCAGCACCATGACGTCCATCCGGCCCTGCTGGACGACCTCGCCGTGCTGGTTGCGGAGCGACACCGCGCGCTCGACGACGCCCGTCGTCCCCGAACTCGTCAGCCGCGTCGAGAGGATCTCCACCGTGCACGTCACGGTGTCGCCGATGAACACCGGAGCGGTGAACCGCCACTGGTCGATGCCGAGCAGCGCCACGGCCGAACCCTCGAAGACCCCAGTCCGCGCGATGAGGCCGAGGCAGAGCGACGTCCCGAGCAGTCCGTGCACGACGCGCTGGCCGTAGCGGGTGCGTGCCGCGAACTCGACGTCGGTGTGCACCTGGTTGTTGTCGTTCGTCCACGAGGCGAACGACACGACGTCGGCCTCCGTGATCGTCCGACCCGGGGTGGTGAAGGTCTGTCCGGCGGCGAGGTCCTCGAGGTAGTGCGGCACCCAGTCATCCTCGCACCGCGAGCACCGCGAGCACCGCGAGCACCGCGAGCACCGCGAGCACCGCGAGCACCCGCGTCCCCCACCTCCTCAGCGCCGAGCGCGTAGCCTCCGCGGCATGAGCGACGCTCCCGCCGACCACGACCTCGCCCCGTGGATCGCCGCACAGCGCTGGTACGCCGCCAAGGGAGGCGCCGGCCCGACGCTCCGCACGCTGTCGACCGACGACGACACCCGGCTGGTCCTCGACGACGCCGCGACCGGTGCCGTCCTCTACCAGGCGCCCGTCGTCGTCCGCGACGGCGCCCTCACCGACGCCACGACCGACCTCGAGTGGGTCAGGGGCCTCGCAGCCCGGATCGACGCGGACCCCGAGTCGCTCCGCCCGATCGGCACCGTGACCGCCGCGCGCGTGCTGTCCGGCGAGCAGTCGAACACCTCCGTGATCTGCGACACCGAGGCCGGCGAGCAGGTCATCGTCAAGGTGTTCCGCGTCCTGCACCACGGCGACAACCCCGACGTCACCACGCAGCTCGCCCTCTCCGCGGCCGGCAGCACCCGGGTGCCGGCGGTCTACGGCGCGCTCCGCCGCAGCTGGCCCGACACCGGGCGACCGGACGGCACCGCCACCGGCCACCTCGCCGTCGCGCAGGAGTTCCTCCCCGGTACCCGCGACGCCTGGCGTGTGGCGCTCGACGACGCCCGCGCCGGTGTCGCCTTCGCCGACGACGCGGCACGGCTCGGCGCGGCGCTCGCCGAGGTGCACCGCACGCTCGCGGAGGTCCTGCCGACCACGCCCGCGACGGACGACCGCCGCCGTGACGCCCTGGCCACGATGCACGCCCGCCTCGCCGCGGCCGAACGCGAGGCGCCGGCGGTCGCCGAGCACGCCGACGCCGTGCGTGCCGTGTACGCACGGGCAGCCGAGGCGTCGTGGCCGGACCTCCAGCGGGTCCACGGAGACCTGCACCTCGGCCAGGTGCTCGCGGTGCCGGGGGAGCGGGGGTGGGTGTTCCTCGACTTCGAGGGTGAACCGCTCCGTCCGCTCACCGAGCGCTCGGTGCCCGACGTCCCGCTGCGCGACGTCGCGGGCATGCTGCGGTCGTTCGACTACGTGGCGGGAGCACTCGCCCGTGATGCCGACCCGGTGGACACCGGCGACTGGGCACACGAGGCCCGGAGCGCGTTCCTCACCGGCTACGAGCAAGGGACCGGCGGCGACCTCCGCGCACACCGCGAGGTCCTCGACGCCTTCGAGCTCGACAAGGCCGTCTACGAGGTCGTCTACGAGAGCCGCAACCGGCCGGACTGGGTCGGCATCCCCCTCGCGGCCGTCGCGCGGCTGGCCGCGCGCAGCGCTGGCTGACGGGTCCGCGCGCACAGCGCTGGCTGACGGGTCCGCGCGCGCAGCGCTGGCTGACGCGCCCACCTGACGGCCTGGAGGCCCGTGGCGACGCCGCCACGGGCCTCCAGGCCGTCATCCGGTCACGTCAGTTGACGGGGCCGGTGTACTTCTCGCCGGGGCCCTTGCCCGGAGCGTCCGGGATCGAGGAGGCCTCGCGGAACGCGAGCTGCACCGAGCGGAGCCCGTCGCGCAGCGGACGGGCGTGGTGGTCGCCGATCTCCGTCGCGGCGGCGGTGACCAGACCGGCGAGGGCGGTGATGAGCTTCCGCGCCTCGTCGAGGTCGGTCTGCTCCTGCGGGTCGTCGGCCAGCCCGACCTTCACGGCCGCGGCGCTGAGCAGGTGCACCGCGACGGTGTTGATGAGCTCGACCGCCGGCACCTCCGCGATGTCACGCGCCTCGTCGGCTCCGGTGGGCTCGTTCGGCGGGGTGTCGGTCACGGTGCTCCTCTGCTAGACTCTGTCGCGGCAGATGCTGTCCGTGCGCCCTCGGGGGCTCGAACGGCGTCTTGCGAAAGAGGAGTCTCTCCCACCCGCGGCTGTGCACCACCAGGCTACCGGGTCCCCATCGCTCCGCCGGGCTCAGCACCACGAGCACGGCAGGTCCTCCCGCAAGGGACGACGTCGGGCGGTGCAACGGGTTCCGATCCGTGCGTCAGACCTCCTCTCTCGTGCCGTCGTCCAGGGCAACAGCCCCGGACGGCCAACCACCTGATTGAAGGAGCTCCGCATCACCGATCCCCGCACCAACGACCGAATCCGCGTTCCCGAGGTCCGACTCGTCGGCCCCCAGGGTGAGCAGGTCGGCGTTGTCCCGATCGCCATGGCCCTGCGTCTCGCGCAGGAAGCCGAACTGGATCTGGTCGAGGTCGCCCCGAACTCGAAGCCGCCCGTGGCCAAGATCATGGACTACGGCAAGTTCAAGTACGAGGCTGCGCAGAAGGCCAAGGAAGCGCGTCGCAACCAGGTGAACACGGACCTGAAGGAGGTCCGGTTCCGCCTGAAGATCGACAAGCACGACTACGAGACCAAGCGCAAGCGCGCCGAGGGCTTCCTCCTCGGTGGCGACAAGGTGAAGGCCATGATCCTCTTCCGCGGTCGCGAGCAGTCGCGCCCGGAGCAGGGCGTCCGCCTCCTGCAGCGGTTCGCCGAGGAGATCGCCGAGTTCGGTGTCGTCGAGTCGCGTCCGACCCAGGACGGCCGCAACATGACGATGATCATCGCTCCGCTGAAGAACAAGTCCGACGTCAAGGGCGAGCAGAACGCCAAGCGTGCTGCACAGAAGGCCGAGCGTCGCGCGTCGGAGCACGCCGCGAAGAACGGCGAGGAGTCCCCCGCCGCTTCCGAGCAGCAGGCCGCTCCGGCCGAGTAGGTCTCCCCGACCGAACCCGCGACGACGCGGCTCCCCACACCCATCCCACGGAAAGGCACTCCATGCCCAAGCAGAAGACCCACTCCGGGTCGAAGAAGCGCTTCAAGGTCACCGGCAGCGGCAAGATCATGAAGCAGCAGGCCGGTATGCGTCACAACCTCGAGGTCAAGAGCGCCAAGCGCAAGGCCCGCCTCAACGAGGACCAGGTCCTCGCGAAGGCCGACGCGAAGAACGTCAAGAAGCTTCTCGGCCACTGAGCCGGCGGAACGTAAAGGAATAGATCAATGGCACGAGTAAAGAGAGCGGTCAACGCCGCCAAGAAGCGCCGCGTCGTTCTCGAGCGCGCCGAGGGCTACCGCGGTCAGCGTTCGCGTCTGTACCGCAAGGCCAAGGAGCAGGTCACCCACTCCCTCGTCTACGCGTACCGCGACCGTCACGCCAAGAAGGGCGAGTTCCGTCGCCTCTGGATCCAGCGCATCAACGCTGCGTCGCGTGCGAACGGCCTGACCTACAACCGCCTCATCCAGGGTCTGAACCTGGCCGGCGTCGAGGTCGACCGTCGCATCCTCGCGGACCTCGCGGTGAACAACCCCGACACGTTCGCGGCGCTCGTCGAGACCGCGAAGAAGGCCCTGCCGGCCGACACCTCGGCCCCGAAGGCCGCGTAGTCACGCCAGCCGCACCACGAAGCCCCCGTTCCGTCCGCGGAGCGGGGGCTTCGTGCGTTCCTAGACTGGTGCCCGTGAGTGATCTCTTCGAGAACCCGAAGGCCGGCCGTGTCCGCGCCGTGGCCGCCCTCGCCAAGAAGGACGTCCGCGCCGACACGGGCCTGTTCCTGCTCGAGGGGCCGCAGGCCGTCCGGGAGGCGCTCGAGTACCGCCCGGAGCTCCTCCGCGAGCTCTACGTGACGCCGACCGCGGCCGCGCGCTACGCGCTCGACGACGCGCCGGTCGACACCTGGTTCGTGACCGAGCAGGTGCTCGACACCATGGCCGACACGGTCACGCCGCAGGGCGTCGTCGCCGTCTGCCAGCAGTTCCCGACGTCGGTGCGGTCGGTCTTCCCGGATCCGGCCTCCGTCGACGTGGCCCCCGTCGACCCGACGGACGGCCTGGAGGCCCGTGGCGCCTCCGCGACGGAGGGCTCCCTCCCCGGACTGGTCGCGATCCTCGAGCAGGTGCGGGACCCCGGCAACGCCGGCACGATCATCCGCGCCGCCGACTCCGCCGGCGCCGACGCGGTCGTCCTCACCGGGCGCTCGGTGGACCCGTACAACCCGAAGGTCGTCCGCTCGACCACGGGCTCGCTGTTCCACGTGCCGGTCTCGGTCGGTGTGACGCTCGCCGACGCGGTCGGGCGGGCGAAGGCCCTCGGCTACACGGTGCTCGCGGCGGACGTCTCGGGCGACGACCTCCCGGAGGTCCGTGCCGACGGGATGCTCGACGGACCGACAGCGTGGGTCTTCGGCAACGAGGCCCGCGGGCTGACCGACGAGGACCTCGCGCTCGTCGACCGTGCCGTCAAGGTGCCGATCTACGGGCAGGCGGAGTCGATGAACCTCGCCACGGCGGCCTCGGTGTGCCTGTACGAGAGCGCGTTCGCGCAGCGGGCCGCGGCTGCTTCCTCCACAGCCGGCTGACGCGTCGTCTCCCTCCACCGTCCGACAGGTACAGGACGGCGGTATCCCATCGGCCGGTAGGCTTGGGCCTCGTGTCAGAACACCTCGAGATCAGCGAACCGGCCGTCAGCGCCGCCGTGGACGCCGCCCTCGCGGCCGTCCGGGCCACGACGACCGTCGCCGAGCTGAAGCAGGCCAGGGCCGAGCACACCGGTGAGCAGTCGCCGTTGGCGCGGATGAACGCGTCGATGCGCAGTGTGCCGCCGGAGCAGAAGGCCGCGGCGGGCAAGCTCGTCGGCCAGGCCCGCGGCCGCGTCAACCAGGCCGTCGCCGAGCAGGAGTCCATCCTGGCCGAGGCCGAGGAGCGCGCACGGCTCGAGTCCGAGCGGGTCGACGTCACGGCCCTGCCGTCGCGTCGCACACCGGGGTCGCGTCATCCGCTGTCGCTCCTGAACGACGCCGTCGCGGACATCTTCGTCGGCATGGGGTGGGAGGTCGCGGAGGGCCCCGAGCTCGAGCACGAGTGGTTCAACTTCGACGCGCTGAACTTCGACCAGGACCACCCGGCCCGAGCGATGGCCGACACCGTCTTCGTCGAGCCCGTCGAACGGCACCTGCTCATGCGGACGCACACGTCGCCCGTGCAGGTCCGCTCCCTGCTCTCCCGAGACCTGCCGCTGTACGTCATCGCGCCCGGGCGCGTGTACCGGGCCGACGAGCTCGACGCCACGCACCTGCCGGTCTTCACCCAGGTCGAGGGCATCGCGATCGACAAGGGCCTGACGATGGCGCACCTGCGCGGCACGCTCGAGCACTTCGCCCGGCAGATGTTCGGCGCCGAGGCGCAGATCCGTCTCCGCCCGAACTACTTCCCGTTCACCGAGCCGAGCGCCGAGATGGACGTCTGGCAGCCGAACGCCAAGGGTGGCGCCCGGTGGGTCGAGTGGGGCGGCTGCGGCATGGTCAACCCGAACGTCCTGCGCGCCGCCGGCATCGACCCGGACGAGTACCAGGGCTTCGCGTTCGGCATGGGCATCGAGCGGACGCTGCAGTTCCGCAACGGCCTGAACGACATGCGTGACTTCCTCGAGGGCGACATCCGCTTCTCGCAGCAGTTCGGAACGGTGGTCTGATGCGCGTCCCACTCCGTTGGCTCGGTGAGTCGGTCGACCTCCCCGAAGACGCCACCCTCGAGCACGTCCACGCGGCGCTCGTGTCGGTGGGCTTCGAGGAAGAGGACGTCCACACCTACGACCTGACCGGCCCGATCGTGGTCGGCCGGGTGCTGTCGCTCGAGCCGGAGCCGCAGAAGAACGGCAAGACGATCAACTGGTGCCAGGTGGACGTCGGCGAGCCGGAGCCCCGCGGCATCGTCTGCGGCGCGCACAACTTCGTCGCCGGTGACCTCGTCGTCGTGACGCTGCCCGGCGCCGTGCTGCCCGGCCCGTTCCCGATCGCCGCCCGCAAGACGTACGGCCACGTGTCCGACGGCATGATCGCCTCGGCGCGTGAGCTCGGCCTCGGCGACGAGCACGACGGCATCCTGCGCTTCGCCGACCTCGGGATGGAGCCCGAGGTCGGAGCGGACGCCATCGCCCTGCTCGGCCTCGACGACGCCGCGGTCGAGATCAACGTCACCCCGGACCGCGGCTACGCCATGAGCATGCGCGGAGTCGCCCGCGAGTACGCGCACGCCACCGGGGCCTCGTTCCACGACCCGGTCGACCGCGTGACGCCCCGCTCCGCCGAGGGCTTCCCGGTGGCCATCGACGACCAGGCGCCGATCCGTGGCCGTCAGGGCGCGACGACCTTCGTGACCCGGGTCGTCCGCGGCATCGACCCGACCGTGAAGACACCGGCGTGGATGGTGTCGCGCCTGGCACTCGCCGGCGTCCGCTCGATCTCTCTGCCGGTCGACGTCACGAACTACGTGATGTTCGAGCTCGGCCAGCCGCTGCACGGGTACGACCTCGCGAAGGTCGTCGGCGGGCTCGGCGTCCGGCGTGCGCACGCGGGGGAGACCCTCGTCACGCTCGACGACGTCACGCGGAAGCTCGACCCGGAGGACCTCGTCATCACCGACGGCGACGGTCCGGTCGGGCTCGCCGGCGTCATGGGCGGTACCCGGACGGAGATCTCCGACACGACCACCGACGTCCTCCTCGAGGCTGCCGTGTTCGACCAGGTGTCGATCGCCCGGACCGCTCGTCGCCACAAGCTCCCGAGCGAGGCGTCCCGGCGCTTCGAGCGCGGCGTCGACCCGCTCGTGTCCGAGGCGGCCGCGAACCGCGCCGTGGACCTCCTCGTCGAGCTCGCCGGGGGCAGCGCGGACCCGCTCGGCTCGACCCTCGTCGACACGACGCCCCGACCGACCATCGCGATGCGGATCGGGCGCCCGGCCGAGCTGATCGGCGTGGAGTACACCGACGCCGAGGTCATCGACACCCTGCGTGCGATCGGCGCCACGGTCGAGGTCGACGGCGATCTGCTCGCGGTCACGCCGCCCACCTGGCGCCCGGACCTCGGCGACGACACCACCCTGGTCGAGGAGATCGCCCGGATCGTCGGCTACGGCCGCATCCCGAGCGTCCTGCCCGTCGCCCCGCCCGGCCGCGGACTCACCGGCCACCAGCAGGCTCGTCGCCGGGTCGCGAACGCCCTGGCCGCCGCCGGCCTGGTCGAGGTCGTCACCGCACCGTTCGTCTCGGCCGCCACGCAGGACGCCTACCCGGGCATCGACGGCGACGGCGGCCCGAGCGTCGTGCTCGCCAACGCCCTCGACAGCGAGCAGAACCGACTCCGTCGCAGCGGTCTGCCGGCGCTCGTCGACGTCGCACGGCGCAACGTGTCTCGCGGACTCGTCGACGTCGCGGTGTACGAGACCTCCCGGGTCTTCCTCCCGACGGACGGGCACGAGCTCGGCACCGTCGACGTCCCCGCGGGCGCCGCGCTGCCGGACCGCGAGACCCTCGCCGCCCTCGACGCGTCCCTGCCGGCGCAGCCGTTCCACGTCTCCGCGCTCCTCACGGGCAACCGGGTCCCGAAGCAGCCGGGCACCGCAGCGGAGCCGTACGGGATCGCAGATGCGCTCGACGCGGCACGCGAGGTCGCCTGGGCCGTCGGCGTCGACCTGACCGTGGCGCAGTCGACCCACCCGTCGCTGCACCCGGGGCGCGCGGCGTCGCTCCTCGTCGGCGACTCCGTCGTGGGCATCGCTGGCGAGTTGCTGCCGGAGCTGAGCGAGGCCGCGGTGCTGCCCCGCGTGGTCGCCGTGCTCGAGCTCGACCTCGACGCCCTGGTCGCGACGGCCCCGGAGCTCGTGTCGGTCGCCCCGATCGAGTCCTACCCGGCGGCGACGCAGGACCTCTCCCTCGTGGTCGACGCGGACGTTCCGGCCGGTGACGTCCTCGACGTCGTCCGCTCTGGTGCCGGGGAGCTGTTGGAGTATGCTCGGCTCGTGGACGACTACCGGGGCACCGGCGTGAGCGAGGGACAGAAGTCCCTGACGTTCGCGCTGCGCTTCCGCGCCACGGACCGCACGCTGACCGCTGCCGAGGCCTCCGAGGCCCGTGACGGCGCTGTCCGACGTGCCGGCGAGCGATTCGGGGCGACCCTGCGCGACTGATCCACAGGATCACCGCCCGGGGCCGCCGCCTCCGACTCTCTCGACGACCAGTCCGACCCAAAGGTGGAATCCCATGTCCGTATCCGTCGCCGTGGCGGGAGCCTCCGGCTACGCGGGCGGTGAGCTCCTGCGCGTGCTCTCCGCCCATCCCGAGTTCGACGTCAGGACGGTGACCGCGTTCTCGAACGCCGGACTGCCGCTCATCGCCACGCAGCCGCACCTGCGCTCGCTGGCGCACCTGACGCTCGCGGAGACGACGGCCGAGAACCTCCGCGGACACGACGTGGTGTTCCTCGCCCTGCCACACGGGCAGTCCGGGGCGATCACCGCCGAGCTCGACGACGACACCCTCGTCGTCGACTGCGGCGCTGACCACCGGCTGACGGACCCGGCGGCGTGGGAGGCCTTCTACGGCGGCGACTGGTTCGGTGCGTGGACGTACGGGCTCCCGGAACTCCTGCACGCGGCACCCGCGCCCGGCTCCGCGGAGGAGTGGCGCGACGAGGACGACATCGCCTCCCAGGGCCGGCAGCGCACGGAACTGGCCGGCACGAAGCGGATCGCGGTCCCGGGGTGCAACGTCACCGCAGTGACGCTCGGGATCCAGCCGGGCATCCAGGCCGGGCTCGTCGAGTCGGACGACATCGTCGCGGTGCTCGCCGTCGGGCCGAGCGGTGCCGGCAAGAAGCTCGCGACGACGTACCTCGGCTCCGAGATCATGGGCTCCGCGAGCGCCTACCAGGTCGGGGGGAAGCACCGGCACATCCCGGAGATCCAGCAGAACCTGCAGGTCGCCGGCGCCTCGGACGTGACGATCTCGTTCACCCCGGTGCTCGTCCCGATGTCCCGCGGGATCCTCGCGACGACGACGGCGAAGCTCGCGCCCGGGGTCAGTGCCCGTGACGTACGGCTCGCGTGGGAGCAGGCGTACGCCGACGAGCCGTTCGTGCACCTCCTGCCCGAGGGCGAGTTCCCGCGGGTCGCCGACACGATCGGGGCGAACACGTGCCTCGTCGGCATCGCCGTCGACGAAGCAGCCGGTCGCGTCGTCGCGGTGAGCGCGCTCGACAACCTCGCGAAGGGCACCGCCGGGGCAGCGGTCCAGTCCACCAACATCGCCCTGGGCTTCCCCGAGACCCTCGGCCTCAGCGTGGACGGAGTCGCACCGTGACCGACGCGAACCAGCACGACGCAGGTCAGCCTGTCGGAACCGAGCCGGGCCTCCAGGCAGGGTCGTCCGGACAGGGCGTCACCGCGGCCGCGGGCTTCCGCGCCGCCGGCGTGACCGCCGGTCTCAAGGCGAGCGGCAAGCCGGACGTGGCGCTCGTCGTCAACGACGGCCCCGAGGCGGCGGTCGCCGCCGTCTTCACGAGCAACCGCGCCCAGGCGCACCCCGTCATCTGGTCGCGCCAGGTGGTCGGCGACGGTGTCGCCCGGGCGGTCGTCCTCAACTCGGGAGGCGCGAACTGCTTCACGGGTCCGTTCGGCTTCCAGACGACCCACCTCACCGCCGAGGCGGTCGCCGGTTCCCTGGGCCTCGGCGCAGGGGACGTCGTCGTCTGCTCGACCGGCCTCATCGGGGTCGGCGACCAGACCTTCCGTGACAACGTCCTGAAGGGCGTCGACCTCGCGTCCGCGGCGCTGTCCCCGACGGGCGGACACGACGCGGCCACGGCCATCATGACGACCGACACGAAGCCGAAGCAGTCGGTCGTGACCGAGGACGGCTGGACCGTCGGCGGCATGGCGAAGGGCGCCGGGATGCTCGCGCCCGGCCTCGCGACGATGCTCGTCGTCATCACCACGGACGCCCTGCTGCCCGCTGACGAACTCGACCAGGCGCTCCGCGCGGCCACCCGCGTGACCTTCGACCGCGTCGACTCGGACGGCTGCATGTCGACGAACGACACCGTGGTCCTGATGTCCTCCGGGGCGAGCGGGACCACCCCGGAGGTCGGCGACTTCCAAGAGGCGCTGACCGCGGTCTGCGCCGACCTCGCGAAGCAGCTGCAGCAGGACGCCGAGGGCGCGAGCCACGACATCGCGATCGAGGTCGTCGGCGCCGCGAGCGAGGACGACGCCGTCACCGTCGGCCGCAGCGTCGCGCGGAACAACCTCTTCAAGGCTGCCGTGTTCGGCAACGACCCCAACTGGGGCCGGGTGCTCGCGGCCATCGGCACGACCGACGCCGACTTCGACCCGTACGCGGTCGACGTGAGCATGAACGGTGTCCGGGTGTGCCACGCGGGCGCGCCGGACGAGCCGAGCGACTCCGTCGACCTGATCGGCCGGGAGACCCACGTGCTCATCGACCTCGGGGTGGGGCCGCACGCGGCGACGATCCTGACGAACGACCTGACGCACGACTACGTCCACGAGAACAGCGCGTACTCCAGCTGATGAGCGACCACGACCTCACCAAGGAAGAAGAGCACGAGCTCGCCGCCGTCAAGGCCGCGACGCTCATCGAGTCCCTGCCCTGGCTGAAGCGGTTCTCGGGCAAGGTCGTCGTCGTCAAGTTCGGCGGCAACGCGATGATCAACGAGGACCTCAAGCGGGCCTTCGCCGAGGACATGGTGTACCTGCGCTACGCGGGGTTGCACCCGGTCGTCGTGCACGGCGGCGGGCCGCAGATCTCGGCTGCGCTCAAGGAGCAGGGCATCGAGTCCGAGTTCCGCGGCGGGTACCGCGTCACCACCACCGAGGCGATCACCGTCGTCCGTGACGTCCTGGCCGGCGAGGTCAACCGCGAGATCGTCGAGCTCATGAACGAGCACGGCGACGGCCTCGCGGTCGGCGTGTTCGGCGACGGCGGTTCCCTGTTCACGGGCGAGAAGAAGGGCGTCGTCGTCGACGGCGAGCACTTCGACCTCGGCCACGTGGGCGACATCACGCACGTCGACCCGTCCGGCGTCCTCGCCGCGATCGAGGCCGGCCGGATCCCGGTCGTCTCGAGCATCGCGATCGACGACGCCCACCCGGACCAGGCGCTCAACGTGAACGCGGACGCCGCCGCTGGTGCGCTCGCCATCGCACTCAAGGCCGCGAAGCTGATGATGCTCACGGACGTCCCCGGGTTGTACCGGAACTGGCCGGACCGCGACTCCGTCGTCGACCTCATCGCGGTCGAGGAACTCCGCGAGCTCCTGCCGTCGCTCGAGTCGGGGATGATCCCGAAGATGACCGCGTGCCTCGACGCCGTGGTCGGCGGGGTCGGCGGGGCGACGATCATCGACGGCCGCATCCCGCACTCGATCCTGCTCGAGGTCTTCACGCTCCGCGGCGCGGGCACCGAGGTGATCCCGGACCCGAGCCGTCGCACCGAGAACCAGATGACCCACGCCGAGATCGGCCGACGCGTCGCGTCACCGTCGATCGACAGCAGCACCGGCCAGCACGTGGCCAGCGCGACCGAGAAGGGACAGCAGTAGTGAGCACCGAGACGCAGACCGAGACCTGGAACGACCGGTTCGGGGCGTCGCTCATGCGATCCCTGACCCCGCCGAAGATCATGCTCGAGCGTGGCGAGGGCTGTCGGGTGTGGGACGTCGACGGCAACGAGTACCTCGACTTCCTCGCCGGCATCGCGGTGAACTCGCTCGGGCACGCGCACCCCGCACTCGTGGAGGCCGTCGCCGACCAGGCCGCGAAGCTCGTGCACGTCTCGAACTACTTCGCGACGCCGCCGCAGCTCGAGCTCGCCGAGCGCCTGAAGCGCATCACGGGTGCCGGGGACGCCGGTCGCGTGTACTTCGGCAACTCGGGCGCCGAAGCGAACGAGGCCGCGTTCAAGCTCGCGCGCCTGAACAAGGGCGCGGACGGGAGCAAGACCCGGATCCTCGCACTGAAGCAGGGCTTCCACGGCCGGACCATGGGCGCGCTCGCACTCACCGGCAAGCCCGCGCTGCAGCAGGACTTCCTGCCGATGGTCCCGGGTGTCGAGCACGTCGACTCCAACGTCGAGGCGCTCGAGTCCGCGTTCGACGACCACGTCGCTGCGCTCATCCTCGAGCCGATCAAGGGCGAGGCCGGTGTGGTGGACCTGCCCGAGGGCTTCCTGCTCGCGGCACGCCGCCTGACCGAGGCGCACGGCGCGCTGCTCATCCTCGACGAGATCCAGACCGGTGTCGGTCGCACGGGCAACTGGTTCACCTACCAGGGGCACGGCTTCACCCCCGACGCGATCACCATCGCGAAGGGCATCGCCGGCGGCTTCCCGATCGGCGCCCTCGTCACGTTCGGCTGGGCGTCCGACCTCTTCTCGGCCGGCCAGCACGGTTCGACGTTCGGCGGCAACCCGCTCGGCACCCGTGTCGCGAACGCCGTGCTCGAGGAGATCGAGCGTGCGGACCTCGTCGCCGGTGCGGTGACGAAGGGCGAGCGGATCCGTGCGGGCATCGCGTCGATCGGTTCGCCGCTCGTGCAGGAGGTCCGGGGCACGGGCCTGCTCATCGGCGTCGGGCTGACCGGTCCGGTCGGCCCCGCCGTCAACCAGGCCGCGCTCGACCGTGGCCTCATCATCAACGCCCCGAACGAGTCGAGTCTGCGCATCGCGCCGCCGCTCGTCGTGTCCGACGCCGAGATCGACGAGTTCGTGTCGATCCTCGGAGAGAGCCTGGCCGCCGTCGCGGCCGAGCAGGGCACCGCCGACCAGGAGACCCCCGCATGACCCGCCACTTCCTCCGCGACGACGACCTGAGCCAGGCCGAGCAGTCCGCGATCCTCGACCTCGCGGCGCAGATGAAGGCCGACCGCTGGGCCGCGAAGCCCCTCGCCGGGCCGCAGTCCGTGGCGGTCATCTTCGACAAGTCCTCCACCCGCACGCGTGTGTCGTTCCACGTGGGCATCTCCGACCTCGGCGGCAGCCCGCTCGTCATCACGACGGCGAACAGCCAGCTCGGCGGCAAGGAGACCCCGTCGGACACGGCACGCGTCCTCGAGCGCATGGTGTCCGCGATCGTCTGGCGCACGTACGCCCAGTCGGGTCTCGAGGAGATGGCCGACGGCACCCGTGTCCCCGTGGTGAACGCCCTGTCCGACGACTTCCACCCCTGCCAGCTCCTCGCCGACCTCCTCACCATCCGCGAGCACCGCGGCACGCTCGCGGGCCAGACCGTGGCGTTCGTCGGTGACGGCGCGAGCAACATGGCGCAGTCGTACCTGCTGGCCGGGGCGACCGCGGGCATGCACGTCCGCGTGGCCGCGCCGGAGTCCTTCGCGCCCGCAGCGTCGGTCGTGTCGGACGCCGAGCAGCGCGCCGCGATCACGGGCGGCTCCGTCCTCGTCGTCTCCGACCCGGTCGCTGCCGTCGCCGGTGCAGACGTCGTCGTCACCGACACCTGGGTCTCGATGGGCAAGGAGGACGAGAAGCAGGCGCGCCTCGACACCTTCGCCGGCTACCGCGTGGACGACGAGCTGATGGCGCACGCGGCCGACGACGCCGTGTTCATGCACTGCCTGCCCGCCGACCGTGGCTTCGAGGTCACGGCGGAGGTCATCGACGGCCCGCGCAGCATCATCTGGGACGAGGCGGAGAACCGTCTCCACGCCCAGAAGGCGCTCCTCGCCTGGCTCCTGGCCGCGAACGCGGCCGAACCGGCCGCGGCCGCGAACACGGTCGAACCGGCCGCGGCCGCGAACACGGTCGAACCGGCCGCGGCTCCCACCAACTGACACCCCCACCCCCAAGGAGAAACCACATGGCAGACCGCGTCGTACTGGCGTACTCCGGAGGCCTCGACACCTCCGTCGGCATCGGCTGGCTCAAGGACGCCACCGGCAAGGACGTCGTCGCGCTGGCGGTCGACGTCGGCCAGGGCGGCGAGGACATGGACGCCATCCGTCAGCGCGCGCTCGACTGCGGCGCGGTGGAGTCGGTCGTCGTCGACGCGAAGGACGAGTTCGCCGACGACTACCTCGTGCCCGCCCTCAAGGCGAACGCGCTCTACCAGAAGCGCTACCCGCTCGTGTCCGCGCTGAGCCGCCCGCTCATCGCGAAGCACCTCGCCCTCACCGCGAAGCAGCTCGGTGCCGACAGCGTCGCGCACGGCTGCACCGGCAAGGGCAACGACCAGGTCCGCTTCGAGGCCGCCGTCGCCGCGATCGCGCCCGACCTGACGAGCGTCGCGCCCGTCCGCGACCTCGCGCTCACCCGCGACAAGGCGATCGTCTACGCGAACGAGCACAACCTCCCCATCGAGCAGTCGAAGAAGTCGCCGTACTCGGTCGACCAGAACGTCTGGGGCCGCGCGGTCGAGACCGGCTTCCTCGAGGACCCGTGGAACGCCCCCATCGAGGACCTCTACTCGTACACGCAGGACCCCTCGGTCCCGCGTGACGCCGACGAGGTCACGATCACGTTCGAGCAGGGTGTGCCGGTCGCGATCGACGGCCAGCGCTTCAGCGTCCTCCGCATCGTGCAGGAGCTCAACGCCCTCGCCGGCAAGCACGGCGTCGGCCGCATCGACGTCGTCGAGGACCGCCTCGTCGGCATCAAGTCGCGCGAGGTCTACGAGGCCCCCGCGGCGATGGCCCTCATCGCCGCGCACGAGGAGCTCGAGAGCCTGACCCTCGAGCGCGACGTGAACCGCTACAAGCGCGGCATCGAGTCGGAGTGGGCCGACCTGGTCTACGACGGCCTGTGGTTCGGCGGCCTGAAGCGCAGCCTGGACGCGTTCATCGACCACACCCAGCAGCACGTGTCGGGCGACATCCGCCTGCAGCTGCACGGTGGTCGGGCGACGGTCACGGGCCGGAAGTCGGAGCAGAGCCTCTACGACTTCGACCTCGCGACCTACGACACGGGCGACACGTTCGACCAGTCCCTCTCGAAGGGCTTCATCGAGCTGTGGTCGCTGCCGTCGAAGATCTCGGCCCGGCGCGACGCCGCCAACTAGGCGATCCCGGTGGGGCGGGACCAGCTGGTCCCGCCCCACCGCCGGCCGACCCCGTCCCACCACCGGCCCGGAGGCACGACCTGCGTCCGACCCGCCGGTCGCCTCCCACGGACGCACCACCCAGAACGAACCCACACGACGCAGGACGACATGACCGACGCAGCCCCGCACGCCAAGACCGACGCCACCAACACCGGCGCCCTCTGGGGCGGCCGCTTCGCGGACGGCCCGAGCGCCGAGCTGGCCGCCCTCTCGAAGTCGACGCACTTCGACTGGCAGCTCGCGCCCTACGACATCGCCGGGTCCCGTGCCCACGCGCGGGCACTGCAGGCCGCGGGCTACCTGACCGAGGACGAGCTGGAGCGCATGCTCGCCGGCCTCGACCGCCTGGCCGACGCGCACGCGACGGGTGAGCTGCAGCCGGACGACTCCGACGAGGACGTCCACGGCGCGCTCGAACGGCTGCTCATCGCCGACCTCGGTCCGGAACTCGGCGGGAAGCTCCGCGCCGGCCGGAGCCGCAACGACCAGATCGCCACGCTCGGACGCATGCACATGCTCGACCACGGCCGGCGCATCGGCCACCTCGTGATCGATCTCGTGGACGCCCTCAGCCAGCAGGCGAACGAGCACCCCGGTGCGATCATGCCGGGCCGCACGCACCTCCAGCACGCGCAGCCCGTGCTCCTCGCGCACCACCTGCTCGCGCACGCCTGGCCGCTCGTGCGTGACCTCGAGCGGCTCCGCGACTGGTCGGCCCGCGCGGGCGTGAGCCCGTACGGCGCCGGTGCCCTCGCCGGCAGCTCGCTCGGACTCGACCCGACGGCGATCGCGCACGAACTGGGGTTCGCCCGGCCGGCCGAGAACTCGATCGACGCGACCGCCGGCCGTGACGTCGTGGCGGAGTTCGCGTTCGTCCTCGCCCAGATCGGCATCGACGTCTCGCGCCTGGCGGAGGAGGTCATCCTCTGGAACACGAAGGAGTTCGGCTTCGTCCGGTTGCACGACGCGTTCTCGACGGGGTCGAGCATCATGCCGCAGAAGAAGAACCCGGACATCGCCGAGCTCGCGCGCGGCAAGTCCGGGCGGCTCCTCGGCAACCTCACCGGCCTGCTCGCGACGTTCAAGGGCCTGCCGCTCGCGTACAACCGTGACCTGCAGGAGGACAAGGAGCCCGTGTTCGACTCCGTCGAGCAGCTCGAGGTCCTGCTCCCGGCGTTCACCGGCATGATCGCGACGCTGACCTTCGACACCGAGCGGATGGCCGAGCTCGCGCCACAGGGCTTCTCGCTCGCGACCGACGTCGCCGAGTGGCTCGTCCGGCAGGGCGTGCCCTTCCGCGACGCCCACGAGGTCTCCGGCGCCCTCGTCCGCCACTGCGAGGAGCGCGGCATCGAGCTCGACGACCCGACCGACGACGAGTACCGGTCCGTGTCGGAGCACCTCACGCCCGAGGTCCGCTCGGTCCTCACGATCGAGGGCAGCGTTGCCTCCCGCACGGGCGCCGGCGGCACCGCACCGGACCGCGTGGCGGAGCAGCTCACGTCCCTGACCCAGCGCGTCCGCGAGCTGGCGGAGGGCGCCCCCTTCACCCGATGACCGACGCGCTGCGGGCACTGCTCGCCGAGCCCGCTCCGATCTCCGCCCCGGCCCTGCTCAGCGCGACCATCGCCGGCCGCGGCGTCGCGATCCGCATCAGCGAGGTGGAGGCATACCACGGCCCGACCGATCCGGGCTCCCACGGACACCGCGGCATGACCCAGCGCAACCGCCACCTCTTCGGCCCGCCGGGCACGCTCTACGCCTACCGCTCGTACGGCATCCACACGTGCGTCAACGTCGTCAGCGGCGCCGAGGGCACGTCGGCCGGCTCGTTGCTCCGTGGCGGCGAGGTCATCGACGGCCTGGCCACCGCCCGCGAGCGCCGCGGGCTCCGCCCCGCCGACGTGGCTCTGGCGCGCGGACCCGGGAACCTCGGCGTCGCGCTCGGGGCCGTCCTCGGCACCGACGACGGCACGTCGCTCCTGGACGGGTCCGGTCCGTTCGTCCTCACCCTGGCACCCGGCCTGGAGGCACGGCTCGCCTCCGCCCCGCCGGCCGCGGTCGTCGAGGAACTCCTGGCGGAGACGGACGCCGCAGGCGTGCGGCGCATCTCGCGAGGGCCGCGCACGGGCGTCGGCGGCGTCGCCGGCGGCGTGCGCTTCCCCTGGCGCTTCTGGCTGACGGGCGACCCAACGGTCTCGACGTACCGACGGCACAAGGGTGCCGTCGACTAGCGGGGGCGACCCGTGCCTCCCGGCCGGTTGCCGTGCGCGTCCGTGACCGCCGCTACGATGGCCGGGTGTCCAGTGATACCGCGCTCGATGTCCTGACGCGCCAGCAGAACGACCCCACCTTCGCCTCGGTGTGGGACGAACTGCGCTGGCGTGGTCTGGTGCACGTCTCGACCGACGAGACCGCACTCAAGGAGGCCCTCGACGGCGAGCCGATCACCTACTACTGCGGCTTCGACCCGACCGCGCCCTCACTGCACTGCGGCAACCTGCTGCAGCTGCTGACCCTGCGCCGGATCCAGCTGGCGGGGCACAAGCCGCTCGCGCTCGTGGGCGGTTCGACCGGCCTGATCGGCGATCCGCGCCCGACCGCCGAGCGCACGCTGAACACCCCGGAGACCGTCGCCGACTGGGTCGACCGTCTCCGTGCCCAGGTGTCACGGTTCCTCAGCCCGGAGGGCGAGAACGGCGTCCGCCTGGTGAACAACCTCGACTGGACCGCGCCGCTGTCCGCGATCGACTTCCTACGGGACATCGGCAAGTACTTCCGCGTCAACTCGATGCTCAAGAAGGACGCCGTCGCCGCGCGGCTCAACTCGGACGCGGGGATCAGCTACACCGAGTTCAGCTACCAGATCCTCCAGGGCCTCGACTACCGGGAGCTCTTCCGGCAGTACGGGTGCACCCTGCAGACCGGCGGCTCCGACCAGTGGGGCAACCTGACCTCGGGGACGGAGCTGATCCGGCGTACCGAGGGCGCTGCCGTGCACGCGCTCGGGACGCCCCTGATCGTGAACTCCGACGGCACGAAGTTCGGCAAGAGCGAGGGCAACGCCATCTGGCTCGACCCGGAGATGACGTCGCCGTACGCCTTCTACCAGTTCTGGCTCAACACCTCGGACGCCGACGTGGTCGAGCGCCTCCGGCAGTTCACGTTCCTG
Organism: Curtobacterium sp. 458; assembly: GCF_030406605.1. Lineage (NCBI taxonomy): Bacteria > Bacillati > Actinomycetota > Actinomycetes > Micrococcales > Microbacteriaceae > Curtobacterium > Curtobacterium sp. 458. Next base: position 1,506,395 of record NZ_CP129104.1, read on the forward strand.
TCGCGGGCCGAGGTCGAACGGCTCGCGCAGGCCGTCGCGGACGAACCGTTCCGCCGTGAGGCGCAGCGCACCCTCGCGTTCGAGGTGACCGCGGTCGTGCACGGGGTCGAGGCGACCCAGGCCGCGATCGACGCCGCCGCTGCCCTGTTCGGCAACGGCGACCTGACGACCCTCGACGAGCAGACCCTCCGGTCCGCGATCGCCGAGCTGCCGGGGTCGACGACGTTGCCCGGCGATGCCGACGTTGCGCGCGCCCTCGTCGAGACCGGTCTCGTGAAGTCCCTCGGCGAGGCCCGGCGAGCGATCGACCAGGGCGGGGTGTACGTGAACAACGCCCGGGCCGAGGACCCGACCGCACCGGTGGCGGACCTCGCGCTGCGCGGGGGAGTGCTCGTGCTCCGTCGCGGCAAGAAGACCCTCGCGGGTGTGTCGATCAGCTGATCGCCCGCGCACGCCGACGCCCGGTTCCCCCTGTGGGAGCCGGGCGTCGCTGCGTTGCGGGGCCGGTGTTGCAGAACGCGACACGCCCGGGAAGTGCGGCCGGTTGGCGCTCCCCCCGGTCCGCACGTAGAGTTCTTACTCGTCACCCCAAAGGTGCGGCGGAGCGGCTGGAGCGAGAGCCCAGAGCCTGCCGGCCTCAAGCGGGACCATCCTCCACTGAAGTTCAGAACTGGCCTTGCGCTGGATCGCTTCGACGCCTAGGATGACTACTCCACCGGTTCTCTCCCGTCAGGGATGAGCCACTGGGCCTTCTGGTTCGACGACACACCGGTGGTCAAACCAAGATCGAAAGCCTCTCTGGCGAAACCTCTTCGTGGGGTCGAGTGGGGAGTGCGTCTGGTCCTTGAGAACTCAACAGCGTGCACATTGTCAATGCCAATTTATTGACCCCGTGGCCGAGCTTGCTCGGTTCGGAGACAATTCCTTTTGGATAGACAGAATTGTCAGTTGACAGTTCTTTTTGTCAGTATCAACTCGGCCATGCTTTCGGGTGTGGTTGGTAATTTTTTACGGAGAGTTTGATCCTGGCTCAGGACGAACGCTGGCGGCGTGCTTAACACATGCAAGTCGAACGATGAAGCCCAGCTTGCTGGGTGGATTAGTGGCGAACGGGTGAGTAACACGTGAGTAACCTGCCCCTGACTCTGGGATAAGCGTTGGAAACGACGTCTAATACTGGATATGACTACTGGTCGCATGGCCTGGTGGTGGAAAGATTTTTTGGTTGGGGATGGACTCGCGGCCTATCAGCTTGTTGGTGAGGTAATGGCTCACCAAGGCGACGACGGGTAGCCGGCCTGAGAGGGTGACCGGCCACACTGGGACTGAGACACGGCCCAGACTCCTACGGGAGGCAGCAGTGGGGAATATTGCACAATGGGCGAAAGCCTGATGCAGCAACGCCGCGTGAGGGATGACGGCCTTCGGGTTGTAAACCTCTTTTAGTAGGGAAGAAGCGAAAGTGACGGTACCTGCAGAAAAAGCACCGGCTAACTACGTGCCAGCAGCCGCGGTAATACGTAGGGTGCAAGCGTTGTCCGGAATTATTGGGCGTAAAGAGCTCGTAGGCGGTTTGTCGCGTCTGCTGTGAAATCCCGAGGCTCAACCTCGGGCTTGCAGTGGGTACGGGCAGACTAGAGTGCGGTAGGGGAGATTGGAATTCCTGGTGTAGCGGTGGAATGCGCAGATATCAGGAGGAACACCGATGGCGAAGGCAGATCTCTGGGCCGTAACTGACGCTGAGGAGCGAAAGCGTGGGGAGCGAACAGGATTAGATACCCTGGTAGTCCACGCCGTAAACGTTGGGCGCTAGATGTAGGGACCTTTCCACGGTTTCTGTGTCGTAGCTAACGCATTAAGCGCCCCGCCTGGGGAGTACGGCCGCAAGGCTAAAACTCAAAGGAATTGACGGGGGCCCGCACAAGCGGCGGAGCATGCGGATTAATTCGATGCAACGCGAAGAACCTTACCAAGGCTTGACATACACCGGAAACGGCCAGAGATGGTCGCCCCCTTGTGGTCGGTGTACAGGTGGTGCATGGTTGTCGTCAGCTCGTGTCGTGAGATGTTGGGTTAAGTCCCGCAACGAGCGCAACCCTCGTTCTATGTTGCCAGCGCGTTATGGCGGGGACTCATAGGAGACTGCCGGGGTCAACTCGGAGGAAGGTGGGGATGACGTCAAATCATCATGCCCCTTATGTCTTGGGCTTCACGCATGCTACAATGGCCGGTACAAAGGGCTGCGATACCGTAAGGTGGAGCGAATCCCAAAAAGCCGGTCTCAGTTCGGATTGAGGTCTGCAACTCGACCTCATGAAGTCGGAGTCGCTAGTAATCGCAGATCAGCAACGCTGCGGTGAATACGTTCCCGGGCCTTGTACACACCGCCCGTCAAGTCATGAAAGTCGGTAACACCCGAAGCCGGTGGCCTAACCCTTGTGGAAGGAGCCGTCGAAGGTGGGATCGGTGATTAGGACTAAGTCGTAACAAGGTAGCCGTACCGGAAGGTGCGGCTGGATCACCTCCTTTCTAAGGAGCATCTGGTCTCGTGCAGTCCTCGTGGCTCGCAGGGATCCAGGCGCCGATGCAACCCGAGTGTGGTTGCCGGTAGCTCATGGGTGGAACATTGACAGTGCAGTCGTCGGCGCGTCTGCCGATCTCAGTACGGCTGGTCCTTCGGGGCTGGTCAGGAACGGGTTGGTGGGCAGGCGGGGTGGCTGGTGCACGTTGTTGGGTCCTGAGGGACCAGGCTTCCCGGCCGCTTGGTCGGGGGTTGAGCCGTGACAGTCGGGGCCTTCGGGTCGTGGGTGTTGCTGGTTCTTCGATGGGCCACATGAAGCTGACGCGAGAGTGTTGGGGGAGTGTGGTGCCGATCGTATGTTGAGAACTACACAGTGGACGCGAGCATCTTAGATCGCTCGTGACGATGACCGGCTTGTGTTGGTTGTTGTTCGAGTCGATCGCAATTTTAATCTTTGTGGTCAAGTTTCTAAGAGCAAACGGTGGATGCCTTGGCATCTGGAGCCGAAGAAGGACGTAGAAATCTGCGATAAGCCTCGGGGAGCTGATAATCGAGCTGTGAGCCGAGGATTTCCGAATGGGGAAACCCCGCCAGGCGACTTGTCGACCTGGTGACTCCCGCCTGAATATATAGGGCGGGTAGAGGGAACGTGGGGAAGTGAAACATCTCAGTACCCACAGGAAGAGAAAACAACATGTGATTCCGTGAGTAGTGGCGAGCGAAAGCGGATGAGGCTAAACCGATCATGTGTGATAGCCGGCGGGCGTTGCATGGTCGGGGTTGTGGGACACGTCGCTCAGTTCTGCCGGACTGGGACGGTTACAGCGCATCATAGTCGAACCGGTTTGAAAGCCGGGCCGTAGTGGGTGCCAGCCCCGTAGACGAAATGGTGTTATGGCCGGATGTGTATCCCAAGTAGCACGGGGCCCGAGAAATCCCGTGTGAATCTGTCAGGACCACCTGATAAGCCTAAATACTCCCAGATGACCGATAGCGGACAAGTACCGTGAGGGAAAGGTGAAAAGTACCCCGGGAGGGGAGTGAAATAGTACCTGAAACCGTTTGCTTACAAACCGTCGGAGCCTCCTTGTAGGGGTGACGGCGTGCCTTTTGAAGAATGAGCCTGCGAGTTAGCGATATGTGGCGAGGTTAACCCGTGTGGGGTAGCCGTAGCGAAAGCGAGTCTGAATAGGGCGATTGAGTCGCATGTCCTAGACCCGAAGCGAAGTGATCTATCCATGGCCAGGTTGAAGCGACGGTAAGACGTCGTGGAGGACCGAACCCACTTCAGTTGAAAATGGAGGGGATGAGCTGTGGATAGGGGTGAAAGGCCAATCAAACTTCGTGATAGCTGGTTCTCTCCGAAATGCATTTAGGTGCAGCGTTGCGTGTTTCTCGCCGGAGGTAGAGCTACTGGATGGCCGATGGGCCTCAACAGGTTACTGACGTCAGCCAAACTCCGAATGCCGGTGAGTGAGAGCGCAGCAGTGAGACGGTGGGGGATAAGCTTCATCGTCGAGAGGGAAACAACCCAGACTACCAACTAAGGCCCCTAAGCGTGTGCTAAGTGGGAAAGGATGTGGAGTTGCATAGACAACCAGGAGGTTGGCTTAGAAGCAGCCACCCTTGAAAGAGTGCGTAATAGCTCACTGGTCAAGTGATTCCGCGCCGACAATGTAACGGGGCTCAAGCACACCGCCGAAGTTGTAGATTTCGCACACTCGATAAGCCTTCGTGGTTCAGTCGTGCGGAGTGGTAGGAGAGCGTCGTGTGGCGAGTGAAGCGGCGGAGTAATCCAGCCGTGGACGCTACACGAGTGAGAATGCAGGCATGAGTAGCGAAAGACGGGTGAGAAACCCGTCCTCCGAAAGACCAAGGGTTCCAGGGCCAGGTTAATCCGCCCTGGGTAAGTCGGGACCTAAGGCGAGGCCGACAGGCGTAGTCGATGGACAACGGGTTGATATTCCCGTACCGGCGAACAACCGCCCAAGCTAATCCAGTGGTGCTAAGAGTCCTAACCCGGACCAGCGGATCCCTTCGGGGTGATGCGGGCCGGTCTAACGCTCGACCCCATGCTGGTGCGGCTAGCGTATGAACAGGTGTGACGCAGGAAGGTAGCTGAGCCAGGCGATGGTATCCGTAAGGTGAACCTGGTGTAAGGATGTAGGGCTGACGATAGGCAAATCCGTCGTCTGTATGCCTGAGATCCGACGCGTACCCGTTTTGGGGAAATCAGTGATCCTATGCTGCCGAGAAAAGCATCGACGCGAGGTTGCAGCCGCCCGTACCCGAAACCGACTCAGGTGGTCAGGTAGAGAATACCAAGGAGATCGAGAGAATCGTGGTTAAGGAACTCGGCAAAATGCCCCCGTAACTTCGGGAGAAGGGGGGCCGGAACCGTGACCGGACTTGCTCCGTGAGCGGTGAAGGCCGCAGAGACCAGTGGGAAGCGACTGTTTACTAAAAACACAGGTCCGTGCGAAGTCGCAAGACGATGTATACGGACTGACGCCTGCCCGGTGCTGGAAGGTTAAGAGGAAGGGTTAGCCTTTGGGCGAAGCTCTGAATTTAAGCCCCAGTAAACGGCGGTGGTAACTATAACCATCCTAAGGTAGCGAAATTCCTTGTCGGGTAAGTTCCGACCTGCACGAATGGCGTAACGACTTCCCAGCTGTCTCAACCGCGAACTCGGCGAAATTGCACTACGAGTAAAGATGCTCGTTACGCGCAGCAGGACGGAAAGACCCCGTGACCTTTACTACAGCTTGGTATTGGTGTTCGGTGTGGCTTGTGTAGGATAGGTGGGAGACTGTGAAGCGGGCACGCTAGTGTTCGTGGAGTCATTGTTGAAATACCACTCTGGTCACTCTGGATGTCTAACGTAGGACCCTGATCGGGTTCATGGACAGTGCCTGGTGGGTAGTTTAACTGGGGCGGTTGCCTCCCAAAGAGTAACGGAGGCGCCCAAAGGTTCCCTCAACCTGGTTGGCAATCAGGTGGCGAGTGTAAGTGCACAAGGGAGCTTGACTGTGAGACTGACAGGTCGAGCAGGGACGAAAGTCGGGACTAGTGATCCGGCAGTGGCTTGTGGAAGCGCTGTCGCTCAACGGATAAAAGGTACCTCGGGGATAACAGGCTGATCTTGCCCAAGAGTCCATATCGACGGCATGGTTTGGCACCTCGATGTCGGCTCGTCGCATCCTGGGGCTGGAGTAGGTCCCAAGGGTTGGGCTGTTCGCCCATTAAAGCGGTACGCGAGCTGGGTTTAGAACGTCGTGAGACAGTTCGGTCCCTATCCGCTGCGCGCGTTGGAAATTTGAGAAGATCTATCCCTAGTACGAGAGGACCGGGATGGACGAACCTCTGGTGTGTCAGTTGTTCTGCCAAGGGCACCGCTGATTAGCTACGTTCGGACCGGATAACCGCTGAAAGCATCTAAGCGGGAAGCCGTCTTCGAGATGAGATTTCCATGCACCTTGAGTGTGAGAGGCTCCCAGCAGACTACTGGGTTGATAGGCCGGATGTGGAAGCGGGGACTAACGACCCGTGGAGCTGACCGGTACTAATAAGCCGAAGACTTGACAACACAACTATTTCCCACACTTTCGGGTGTGGGGCTCGCGTCCACTTTGTGGTTCCCGACAGACGATCGGGAACACGAAACTGAACACCGCGCATGCGCGGAACAGCTTTCGAGATTTCCCAGTGATTGGGTCGAAAGTGTTCCGGTGGTCATAGCGAGAGGGAAACGCCCGGTCACATTCCGAACCCGGAAGCTAAGCCTCTCAGCGCCGATGGTACTGCAAGGGGGACCTTGTGGGAGAGTAGGACGCCGCCGGACTCAACGTGAAAGAAAGACGTGGCCATCGGCCCTCCGTCGAGCACAGGGGAAACCCAGGGCTCGCGAGGGTCGGTGGCCATTTCTGTTTGTGGCGGTCGCTCGCCTCGACGCGCAGCACGGTTCGTGATGGACTGGGCGTGTGTCGTGCTCGAGGCCGGCACCCAATGACAACGACACAGCGGACGACAGCTCGGGAGACCGGGCGCGCAGACGAGGAGCGACGGTGGCGAACGACGACGAACAGCGACGAGACGGCGAAGGCCGTTCGGATCGGCCGCGTCGAGACGGAGACCGTGGGCCTCGTCGAGACGGCGGCCAGGGTGGCCGCTGGTCGTCCGGTCCGCGCGACTTCGAGCGTCGGGAGGGTAGCCAGCGTGACGATGGTCCTCGTCGCGAGGGCGGTCGTCCGTTCCGCGACGGCTCCCAGCGTGGGGACCGTCCGGCATGGCGCGGTGATCGTGCTGACAGCGGGCGCCCGCCTCGTGGCGACGGTCCGCGCGGTGCTGGCCGGCCGCAGCGCGACGGTGATCGTCCGTACCGTGGTGGATCTGATCGGCCGCAGCGTGATGGTGATCGCTCGTTCCGCGGTGGTGCTGATCGTCCGCGTCGTGATGGTGACCGTCCGTTCCGTTCGGATCGTCCGGCGCG